>JBQNBL010000018.1:0-46063 GCA_052169955.1 Treponema sp. | reverse complement strand
ACAGGCGACAGGCGACAGGCGACAGGCGACAGGCGACAGGCGATTATGTGGCGTGCGACAACTTTGTCAAGCCTCTTAATGCTTTTGTGTGTTCTTTTGTGAGAAAATATACTTTCAGCAATTTTTCTATATATCATCACTAGGTAATATATTAGATTTTTGTATAGTGTTCAACACTTTTGAGATTTTGGGGCATTGCCCCTATGCCCCCCGCAACCATCTTGCTATATATGCAACCTTAAAGCTCACAAAACAATTCGGGGGTCTCGGGGCACTCCCCGAGCAGTGCGAGGAAAAGGGTTGGGGTCATAGGGGAAGGGAACTGCCAGCGTAAGCTACTAGGCGAAAACCACCGCTCTGACTTGAAAAGCCCGTAAGGGAACGGGGGTTTGTCCCTTCCCCTATAAAATGCCTTCATAAATGGCAATTTATACCAAAGTTAAGAATTGCTGTCCGCTAGGACAAAATCCCCTATCTAAATATTCCCAACTCCATACATCAATGCTGCCATTATAACAGCATCATCTATTATATTGCTCAACAGGGCATATTCATTTGCTTGATGAGCCATATCATCAAGAGATGACCACATAGCAACTTCAAAGCCTTTCACACGTAAGGGAGCTGCCACTGTGCCTCCTCCAATGCCTATTATCTTAGGGGTTATGCCTCTAATCTTAGTGAGAGCCTCACCCAATTCTCGCACAACTTTTGCATCTTTTGGGGTTTGAGGGGAATATTCAATATCATCATACTCAATATCTATCTTAACTCCGTATTTTTCTTCTACTTCTCGGCACTCTTTTTTAACTGCCTCAACGATATCTTCAGGATTGTATAAAGGCAAAATGCGAGCATCCATATAAAAAACATCTTCACCGGGAATAGTGTTGACATTTGGCACATTCGCTTCTTTTTTTGTTGGCTGGAAAGTTGAATAATCAGGTGCAAAAAGAGGATCTTTTTTGTTAAACACTGTTTGAAGGTTATGAAGTCTTAAAACTAAATCAGAACCTGCAACAAAAGCATTATTTCCAGAATCGGGCATTGAGGCGTGAGTTTGCAAGCCGTGAGTTGTAAACTTAAACCAAATAGTAGTTTTTTCTGCAACTTCTATAGTCTCCCCCTTAGGGTCCCCACCATCTGGCACTAAAATTAAGTCCCCTTTTTGGAAAAGTGAATACTCTTTTAATAAATAGCAAACACCATATTTAGAGCCCACTTCTTCATCAGCTACAAACAAAAGTTTGATTGTGTATTCTGGCATGATACCCAGTTTGATGAATGGAAGAGCTGCCAAGACCGAAGAAGTTAAACCTTGTTGGTCATCTTCAACACCTCGCCCGATAATCTTATCTCCTTCATTTCTCAATGCCCAAGGGGATGCGTCCCAGCCTTCTCCTGGAGGCACTACATCTAAATGACTTATAATCCAAAGCGATGTTTTTTGTTTTCCTTGAATTGTAAAAAGCATGTTTGGTCTTCTTTTTGAAGAAACACGCTCATCGGGTGCATAAAAATATTCAGGTTTGGGAAAGCCCAAAGAGATGAGATATTTTTCAAGAGCAATAGCCTTTTTTTCTTCTCCATCTCCATCAGATTCCGGAGCCATAGCAGGAATTGAAGTAAGCAACTTTTCAATCCTAATAGCCTCGTCTTTTAAGCCTTCAACAAAGTCTTTAACTTCCTTAAACTCTTTCATAAGTTATTTAAATCTCCTTAAAATATTAGATGTATAAATATTAATTTGAGAATCCTAAACTATAGTTTTTCTATCTCTGCCTTGCTAAGCCCTGTAATATTTGAAATTGTTTCAATCGGTAGCTTTAACTCTAGCCCCTTTTTTGCAATCTCAATTGCCTTTTCATAAATTCCTTCTATTCTTCCTTTCTCCATTCCTTCTCTTATGCCTTTCTTTATTCCTTCTCTAATCCCTTCTCTAATCCCTTCTCTCATACCATCTTCTTTTGATGCTTCAAGCTCTAAAGCATAACTATATTCTGCTGAAAACATTTTTTAACTCCTTTCCCTTATGGAGAATGTTGCTTATAGCAACATTCTCGTTAGGTCAATTTTGGCTTTGCCAAAAAATTGACCCATACCTCCTTCATCTTATCTATTAGGTATTCACTTATTTCAATACCTTCTTTGATGCATTCTTCTATTGCCATTGCATAGCCCTTATCTCCATAAAGAGCTTTATATTTTTCTATTCTTGCTACTAGCTTTTTATACCCATTCAATAATGGGCAAGAGTCTAAAAAATCTTTATTTTCTGGATGATTTATATTGATAACAGTAACAGTTAATTCTAGTTTTGGTCTTCTTTTTTTAGATTTTTCTTTAATGGATTTAAATAAATTTGAAATACGCAAGTCTTTTCTTGCAGGATAAGGAGCTTTACCATTATAGATTACATAAAATTCAGGTGTGTTAAGTTTTATTTCTGACTGCTCAAACTTAGCTTTTGGATCAAGCTCAATTTGATACACCGCAGTTATGTATTCTAAAAATCTGTAAGGCATGTTATTATTTATAGTTGACTGATGCTCTATTAAAACGACAAGCTTATTATCTACTATAAAGGATACATCATTTCGTACTTTGCGAAACAATACATTTTCAAGGCGAATAAATTTTACTTCTTCTTTGCTGGCAATCTTTTTTTCATGTAGTGCATTATACAATGAAATTACAGCATCATCTCTAGTTTTTTCATCAACTGAAAATAAGTCTACGAATACCGAGTCCTTATATTCTCTATTAGGCTTATCAACGCTTTTACCTTCTTCCATAACTTCCGATTATAATGTAAGAAAAACAAAAAATAAAGAGATATAATTAGCAGTATTAATCCAATGCCACACATCTAAAAGTCTTTCCTTTTAGCTCTTTAATTTTCACTTTAACAAACTGTCCAATCAAAGAAACATCGGATAAACCTTCCACAACAGCCATTTCATTTGCTTCGGTATGACCAAAAAGCTCATTTGTATTGTTTCTCGAAACAGATTCAAGAAGGATAATAGCTTCCTTTCCAACCTTTGAAAGCATTTTTTTACGTGTAATAGCTAGTTGCAAATCAATCACTCTTTGAAGCCTCTCTAGTTTAACTTCTTCCTCAATCCTATCAGGAAAATTGTATGCTACAGTCCCCTCTCTTGGATTATAATGATACATAAAAGCACTATCAAATTCTATTTTTTTCATTAAATCAAGAGTTAGCTTGACATCTTCTTCCGTTTCACCGGGAAAGCCCATCAAGATATCAGCTGTTAGAGAAACTTCTGGGATTTTTTTTCTTAAATATTCAATTTTAGAAAGATAGTGAGATGCGGTATATCGTCTATTCATTCTTTTCAAGACTTCATCAGAGCCATGTTGAACAGGTAAATGCACAGCCTTACAAAGTCTTTTAAGAGAAGCTACAGCGTCAATCAATTCATTTGACATGTCTTTTGGATGACTCGAAACAAAACGAATCCATTTAATCTGGTCAGCTTTACTAGCTTCTTCATCAATCAAATAAAGCAGAGTTGGAAAATCAATTACTTTCCCATCCTTAGTCGCTCCCCTATAAGAGTTTACATTTTGCCCCAACAAAGTAATTTCTTTAACACCTTTTAAAGAAAGTTTATGCACTTCATCTAAAATATCTTGAACAGGACGAGACATCTCCCTTCCTCTCACATACGGAACAATACAATAAGTGCAAAAATTATTACAACCATTCATTATAGGAACAAATGACTGAAAAGCTCCATCATGATACGAAAAAGGAGCAAAGAAATAGCCTGATTTAGGTTTTTCTTCTATATTAGAAAGGAGCTTCTCCTCTCCCTTAAAATCTTTTTCTTCAAGTCGCTTTTCAATTTCTTCAAAAATTAAAGGTAAGAGATGGCGCTCAAACATGCCAACCACATAGTCTATCAACGGATAAGTTTTTTGAATATCTTCATAAAGGCGTTCTGCCATGCAACCTATGAGCAAAACAAAAAAACGTCTTTTTTTCTTTAATGCCGAGTAGTAGCCAAGTCTTCCTAAAACCCTATTCTCTGCTGTAATGCGAACAGAACAAGTATTGATTATGATTAAATCTGAAGTTTCTGCACTCCCTGCTTCTTTCCAACCTTGTTTTAACAAAAGTTGCTCCATAGAGTGAGATTCCGCTTCATTCATTTGACAGCCATAAGTTTCAAAAAAATAATACATTTTTACTTGAAGTTAAAAGAATAAGATTTTCTTAGCCTATACCTTTCTATTGAAAGATTAAGCAAAAGTTCAATTAGCTCCTTGTAAGGTAAGCCAGACGCTTCGCACAACTTTGGAAACATCGAAATAGATGTAAAGCCTGGTATTGTGTTTACTTCGTTTAGGTAGATAGTGCCATCTTTTTTGTCAAGTAAAAAATCAATTCGAGAAAGAGAAGAAAGCTCCAATGTTTCATATGCTTTTCCTGCAATTTCTCTAATCTTTTTATACATTCCATCTTCTAAGTCTGCAGGTATTTTAAGTGTTGCTCCATCAGCATCAATATATTTTGCCTCATAGTCATAAAACTCATGATGAGGGATAATCTCCCCTGCTGTGTATACTGTAGCCTCTTCATTTCCTGTAACAGAGCATTCAATTTCCCTTGCAACAATAAACTTTTCAATCAATATCTTATCATCCCACTTAAAAGCTTGTTCACAAGAAGAAATAAGTGAAGCCTTGTCTTGAGCCTTACTAGTTCCGACGGAGCTACCTGTTTTTGAAGGCTTTATAAATAGTGGATACTTAAAGTCTTTTTCAGCAAAAGAAAGGAGTTCTTCTCTTTTTGTTAGATTGTTCCATTCCCATTTTTTAATTGCAATATATGGAACAACGTTTAAGCCTGCCTCTTTCCATAATATCTTTGTTTTTTCTTTATCCATTGCTATGCTACTTGCCATAACGGATGGTCCCACGTAAGGTAAGTCAAGCATTTCTAGTAAACCTTGAATAGTGCCATCCTCTCCATAAGAGCCATGCAAAACAGGAAAAACAACATCAGTTTCCAACACACCTTTAGAAGTTTGAAAGCTTGACTTTCCAGCTCCTGGAATAACCAAAACACGAGCCTCTTCATTCTCCAAAATCTTTAAGCTTGCACTTGCGTCATTCTTTAATAAAATTCGCATAGAATCATCTTGATGATACCATAAACCATCTTTTGTTATTCCAACAAGGTGAACGGTACTCTCTTCCCCTATATTCCTAACTACAGACGAAGCAGACAAAATTGAAATCTCATGTTCAGCGGATTTACCGCCATAAATTATTGTTATATTCATATATTTTTAAGCTAAATATCTCATTAAATGAGACACCACACTAATCTCCTAAAATTAATTAAAAATGTGTTCCATAATTCCAGTTTTTGAAGCTGTAAAATCATATTCTTGCAAAGTGCCACCTACATAGGAAGTTACCCGATAGTTTACTGCATTTTTAAGACCATAAAAGTAAGTAGTTTTATCTTTATTAGTAATTGCTATGCCTTGAAGGAATAAAGATGCATCAGGAAAAACTTCATACAAATATACCTTTGTATTGCTGGCTACAGTTTTAATAGTTAAAGGTTTAGTAAGATAAAAATCATCCACTTCTGGAATTGGTTTAGCACCAGACTTTTTTTCAACACAGCGAGCTGCTTCTAAAACATTCACTCTTCCATAACCATAATATAAAGAGTGTCCGTTAGTATACGTGCCAAAAGGTGCATTACCTTCATCAATCTTATCAGCAGTTTCTTCAAGTAATCTTTTAATTTGATAAGGTGAAAGTTTTTGACCTTCATCAAAAGAAAGAAGATAACCTATAGTACCTGTAACAAAGGGAGCTGCCATACTAGTGCCACTCATAAATTGAGTACCTGTCCTATCTGTTCCTTCTTGCAATTGATTTAAAACCCACTTTCCATTATACGTTGAAATGATATAAGCACCAGGAGCTGAAACACTCATAGATTCGCCTGCTTCACTAAAAGATGCCCTTTTATCTTGAGCCGTTGTAGCTCCAACCGCCAAACAGCCTTTAATAGAACGCGGATAAGTTAATTGCTTCCTTCCAGAGTTTCCCATAGAAACTACAGGAAGCACATCATGGCTAATTGCAAGATTAATCATTTCAACTTCATATTGCCCTAGTGAAGAATGCCCTAAACTCATGTTTACAGGGATTGTCTTTTGTGTAATCCTAAAATCTTGAGGTACAGAAGGTGGGATCTTTTCTTTTTCTGCTTGAGTCCTAATAGAAGGCTCTTTTTTTAGAATTGTTGTAATTTCAGTTAAATCACCTAAAGCTCCATAAATACCTTTAATAGTTTCGTTAGTTCCTAAAACTTTGTATGAAATTATATGTGTGTTTTTGTAAGCTACTCCTGCTATGCCTTCATTATTTCCTTCAATAGCACACATAGTGCCAGAACAATGTGTTCCATGCCCCATAATATCATAATTGCTTCCTATAGGAATATCATGAAAATCACCTAAATTTGAGACCTCTTTTGCATAAAGGCAGATACTCTTTCCATCTCTTTTAAAATCCTCATGATTCATATTAAGCCCTGAGTCAATTATGGCAACAACAACCTGATTGCTACCATAACCTACTTCAGTATATGCACCTTTTTGTTTTTTACCATCTAAATCTATCCAATCTCTTGCATGTGTTATTTGAAGAGCATACTCATAATATAAAGCTTCCTTATCTTCGTTTAAATTTCCTGCATCAAGACCAAAAGACTTTATTGAAGGCTTTTTACCAAAAATAACATCTGGAATCTTTATTTCTCTATTAGCACACGCATAATAAACACCATCTATAGCTTCAAGAGTCTCAATAAATTCTTTTTCTCCTATATTACTAGGTTTTCCAACAGTATAAAACTCACCATCAATCAAAAGATTTGTGTTAGGTTTTAGCCCATTATACAAAGCTCCTACCTCATTAAACAAAGATACCTGAAAGCCTTTTATGGTCTTCACTATATAAGCTTCAGTATAAGGAGTAGAAGATTTATCATTTTGATAGGTTGAAGTACATGCAAACAAAGATATAATAGCTAAAAATAAAAATTTTCTCATAAATACATTTCCATTTCCCTATTTCACAATAAACAAAGCCTTACCATTAATTGCACCACCAACACCATCAAGATTAGAAAAAGAATAAGAGCGAGTTTTTCCTTCTTTCAAAGGCTTACCTGTTTTGTTATCCAAATATGGATATTCTTTCACAAAATAAGCAGACACATCATCTTGATATACATCAATATCTTGAATATCCCAGTAATATAGACCACCTTGTGTAATATTACTTACAAGTTTTTTTTCTATAGTACTAAATCGTGGTTCATTAAAAAATTCTTTTGTAATAGTAACTAAACCATTATCGTATTTTATTAATTCGTCAATATTATTTATTGAAGTATACTCACTGTATTTTTTATAAACTTTATTCTTATCTGCAATTTTTAAATCTTTTTCACCATTTAAGTAATATCTCATTTTAGAAATGAATATAGGATTGGATTTCTCATCTTGAAGTGTAAAAGCAAAAGAAAAATAATCCGCATTCTCCCATAGCTTAGGATTACTAATCTCAAAAGCGAAGTTTTGGTTTTTAATGTCTTGTAAATATATTTCGGAATTATTTTTTGGAGTAGTAAGAAGGACATTAAAAGCTTCCATAATTCTTACTGTTGCAACAGGACTTATGATTTTTCCATTGGCATTATATGCTTCCAGCTTATACTGATACATCTCCCCTTCTTTTAGTTGATTTAGATCATCTGCAATCTTAAAATCTCTAAAATACTGTCCAACAAAGCCCTTTTCATAAGACTTTGTACAAACAAGTTCCCAGTTCTCTGTCATATCTTTTTCTTGGTATGGACGACGGAAAACATCAACTTTTCCTATTTCTATATCTTTTTCAAGCTTAAAGAAAAGAATCACACGTGCCGAAGTTTTCTCATTTTCTTCTTTAGGCATTCCAAAAATCCCCAAAGACCTATAATAACGCTCAGAATACACTGAGAATTCGCTAAATTTATCAATTAAGTTTTCTTCATTTTTATTCAAATTAGCATTTTCAAATATAACTTTTTTATGATGTTCGCACCTATTTCCTGCAACATCATAAATCACAAAATACAAAGTATTTTCACCATTGCTTGCTACTAGTTTATTCAAAGGCATACTAAACTTTTGTGTTATCTCACCATTTAAATCAATGTTTGTCTCTTTAATATTTGGAGTCAAAGATATATCACCATAAGAATTTGCAGTATAAGGAGCTCCTATATTCAAGCTGATTCCAAACCTACGATTATCAATTTTTCTTTCAGGAATAATTTTGTAGGATTTAACTGTAACACTAATAGTGGTCCCCTCATCTATTTTAGAAAAATCTATTCTTTCATCTCTTTCAAAAGGTTTTTCATTCCCATTATGTTTAATAGTAAGAGCATCTATTCTAGGAGCAATGGCTAAAGCTCCTTTTTCACCATCTCTCATTACAATAGGCAAAAATAAGCGTTTATCATTAGGAATGTAGACTTCATCCACTCGTGAGCCTGCACTTCCTTTTTTAGATACAACAAAGGTGTAATACTTATTTCCTTCTAGTGAAAAATATACATTTCCTTCTATATTGGTTATCTTTTCCTGCAAAACTGTACTAGAGCCTTCCTCATAAACTTTTACTATAGCTCCATCTACATTTGAGCCTCCAGCAGAATCCACAACATTACACTTACAAGAATAATCTTTAGGTTCAGGAAGCGTAGGCTCTTTCAAATTTACCTTATACTCAGTTTCTTGAATTCCTTCTTTTATTTTAATTTTAACTATATTTTGAAAGTTTTCATATTTTTTTATTTTACTAGGCACAAGAACATCATCAAAAAATACTTGTGCTGAATTCTTTTCAGTAGTTACTTCAAACATAACAAATTCTGTACTACTTACACTCTCTTTCAATTCCAAATTAATCACCTTTGGAATATAAGAAGTTAGTTCTTTTAATACAACATCTTTTTGATTAATTAGTAATCTTTTCATCCTAGTTTTATTCTCTGGCTCTTGAATAACTAAAATATACTCTTTTGAGTTTTTTCCACTTTGTGTTTTTATTTTTATTTGAGCTTGAGAATTAGTGTAAACTTTTTGGGTTCTTTCAATACTTTCATCATCAAAATATATATTAGTAGAACTATCTTTAGCTTTTACTTCAATTGTAAGATAATTTATACCATCAACAACGTTAGGAAGCTTAACAGTGTTTACTAAGTCAACAGGTGCAAAAGTTTGAATCTTAGTTTCTTCTTGCTTAATAGTTAAAGATTGCAAGCTAATATCTATAAACCTTTTAATGTTAATTTTATATGTATTAGATCTAGTTCCATTTTTCACAGTTATGAGTATAAGATCTTTATATTTTTCATATATTTCAGACCTCTTATTTTCAGTGCCTTTATCAAAGTAAACGCTTGCATTTTCGTCACTAGGAGTTACCTCAATAATAAGATTGTTAGTTTCGCTAACATCTTCTTCTAATTCATAGTTGCATTTAAAAGAGACGGGGGATATTGTCTTTATGTTTCCACTACTTCGCTTTATAATCAGAGTTTTTAATGTAGCATCTAAAATTGACGGCACACTTTGCACCTCTTTTTTACATGAAAAAACAAAGATAAAAGCTAAAAAAAGAAATAAGAGCTTTTTCATTTACTCCTCAAAAAAAATGATAAACCTGCTTTGTCAAAAATAAGAATTAGAAAAAATAACTAAAACATAGCTCACATAAGCTATATTCATAATCACACATAAAAAAGGGCTTCTCTTAAGTCATAGAATACACTAAGAAAAAGCCCTATATTTTGAAAAGTTAATTAAAAGTATGTGCCATAGCTCCACTTTCAGAAGCTATAATATCTTCTTCTTTCAATGTATCATCTACATAAGTTCTTACTCTATATTTAACACCCTTCGTTAAACCATAAAAACAAGTCTTATTCTTACTATCAGTAATTGAAATACCTTGAGGATACAAAGAATTGTCAGACAAAACTTCATATAAATACACCTTAGTATTTGGAGCAGGTGTTGTAATTGTTAAAGGTTCAGTAATATAGAAAGAATTTTCTTGAGGTATAGGAGTAGCCCCAGCTTTTTGAGCAACACAAGAAGCAGCTTTCAACACATTCACTCTTCCATAACCATAATATAGAGAATGTCCTTTTGAATCATATTTACCAAATGGAGCATTATCTTTGTCTACCTTATCAGCTGTCTCTTCAAGAATTTTTTTAATTTGATATGAAGATAACTTTTGCCCTTCGTTAAAAGAAAGGAGATATCCTATAGTGCCTGTAACAAAAGGTGCTGCCATACTAGTTCCACTCATAAATCTAACACCATCGCTGTCTGATCCAGCAAATAAACCAATATCTGAAAACCATTTGCCATTATAAGTTGAGACAATGTCAAAACCTGGAGCTACCACACTAATACATTCCCCCCCATCGCTAAAAAATGCTCTCTTATCTTGGTTTGTTGTAGCACCAACTGCTAAGCATCCTTTAAGAGAACGTGGGTAAAAGAATTGCAGTCTTCCATCATTTCCCATGGCAGTCACAGGAAGCACATCATTGGCTAAAGCTAAATTTATCATTTCAGCTTCATATTGGCTTAATGAATAACCACCTAAACTCATGTTAACAGGAATTGTCTTTTGTGTAATCTTAAAATTACTAGGAACACTAGGTGGTATCTTTGCTTTTTCTTCTGGGCTTCTAGTTGCTGGGTCTTTTTTTAGAATCTTTGTAATCTCTGCTAAATCTCCCAAAGCCATAGAAGTACCCTTATCAGAACCTACTTGAAATCCAAATATTTTATAAGAAATTATATAAGTATTTTTGTAAGCAACACCAGCAATACCAGACTTATTACCTTCTACAGCACACATTGTGCCAGAGCAGTGCGTTCCATGCCCCATAGCATCTTCATTTTTTCCTTGAGGAACATCACGAAAACTGTTTAATTCCGTAAATTCCTGCCACTGAGGATCAAGATCTGCACTATATATAGACTTTGCATAAAGACAAATACTATTCCCATTTCTATTAAAGTCTTTGTGATTTACATTAAGACCTGAGTCAATTATAGCAATAACAACCTGATTGTCTCCATAACCTACTTCAGTATAAGCACCTTTTTGTGGAGTTCCATTTAGATCTACCCAATCTCTTGCATGTGTTATCTGAAGAGCATACTCATAACAAGCCGCCTCTATATCTTCATCTAAGTTACCTTGATCGAGTCCAAAAGTTTTTAAATCAGACACCCTGTTAGAAAAGACTTTTGGTGCTTCAATTTTTCTATTAGCACATGCGTAATAAACACCATCCAAACTTTCTATCTTTTTAACAAAATCTTTTTCCTCTATATTACTGGGTCTTCCAACAGTGTAAAACTCCCCATCGATCAAAAGATTTGTGTTAGGTTTTTCACCACTATACAAAGCCCCAACCTCATTAAATTGAGATGATGAAAAACCTTTTACAGTTTTAACTATGTAATTTCCTGCATTAATAACTGAAACTTTGTCATTTTGATATGATGAACTACATCCAAATAAAGATAAACTAAAAATTAAAAATAAAATCTTTTTCATAAAATGTTCCTCCTTTTCATTATTTCACTATAAACAATGCTTTTCCGTTTACAGCACCACCAATGATATCAAGGTTTGAATAAGAATAAGAGCGAGCCTTCTTTTCCCCTTGCAAAGGTTTGCCTGTTTTGCTATCCAAATATGGATACTCTTTTACAAAATAAGCAGCCTTATCATCCGCATCTCTAGTTCCAAGAGGATTTTTCCCAATATGCATAATATCCCAATAATACATACCAGCTTTTGTAATCTTATTAGCAAGAGTTGTATTCACAAGATTAAATTTACCTTCATTAAAAAACCTATTTTTGATAGTAACTATTCCATCGTTGTAAGCAACTAAATCATCAATATTTGTAACCGAGGTTCCATAGTCCGTAAACCTTTTATAGTTTCTGCTTTTATCCCAAACAGACACATACCTTCCCACTTCCAAATCTTTTGTTCCATTCAAGTTATATTTTAGCATAGCAGCGAACATAAGACCATTATCAGTATTTGGATCCATATCCTCTGCATGAATTAGAACATCAAAATAAAAGTAATCTGAGCTACTCCAAAGACTTTTTTTGCTAATCTTAAAAGCAAAATTTTGGTTTGCAATATTTGTTAAAGGCACTTCTGAACGATTTACAGGAGTTGTTAAGGAAATGTTAAAAGCTTCCATCACCTTTATTGTTGCAATGGGGCTAGTTATCTTCCCACGCGAATTATATGCTTCTAGCTTATATTGATAGACTTCTCCATCTTTTAACGAACCTGAAGCATCAGAAAGCTTAAACAATCCATCCTTATTTTCTCCTTTAAAATTGTTTTCATAGTGCTTTGTATAAATTACTTCCCAGTTTTCTGCAGGAGAACCTTCTTGATATGGGCGACGTAAAAGATTAATTTTTTCTATATCTACATTTGGCTCAAACTTAAACTCAAACATCACACGTAGCGAAGTTTGTGCATCATCTTCAGTAGGCATTCCAAAAGTTCCCAAAGATCTATAATAACGTTGAGAATATGCGGAAAAGACCCCAAACTTATCATTAGGATTTTCAACATTTTGCATTTTTCTAGCATTGTTGAATGTTATTCTTTGATGGTGCTCACACCTATTTCCTGCAACATCATAGATGGTAAAATAAAAATTATTCTCTCCATCCTCTATTGCTAACTTACTAAGATATAAACTAAACTTTTGAGTAACAGTTCCATCAGAAGGGTCTATAGTTATAGTGCTTCCAGAAATAGTAGGAACACTTCCAAGAGGAATAATGCCTGATGAAGCAGTAGTTAAGGGGGAACCGATGCTAGCAGCAGCACCAAAGTTTCGACTATCAGACTTTATTTCAGCAGGTATAATTTTTTTAGATTTCGACCTCACTGTAAGTTGTATGACAGTTCCGTCAGTAACCTTTGAAAAATCTATTTTATGATTTCTTTCAAGAGGTTTTTCCTCTCCTTTATGACGAATAATGATTTCTGACACTTCAGGAGCTATAGCCAAAGCCCCTTTTGCCCCTTCTCTCATTATAATAGGTAAAAATATGCGTTTATTAGGAGGTAAGTAAACAGATTCCACTCTTGAACCTGCACTTCCTGTCTTAGAAATAACAAAGGTATAATACTTCTCCCCTTGAAGTGCAAAATAGACATCACCTTCTGCATTAGTAGCTCCCTCTTTTAGCATAGTTTCGCTACCATGTTCGAAGACTTTCACTGTTGCACCATTAACATTCGTGCCACCTAAAGAATCAACCACATTGCATTTAACAGAAGAATCTTGAGGAATAGTTGCTGAAGGTTCTTTGAGTCTCACTTTATAATCAGCTTCTTTACTTCCCTTTTTTATTGTAATCTTAACTGTTTCTTGACAACTTTCATATCTTTTATTCTTACTAGGAGTAGAAACCCCATCAAATAAAACTTCTGCTGAACTATCTTTTGGGCTAACCTCTAAAGTTACAAAATTCGTAGTATTTATCTTATCTAATAGCTCAACATTAATAACCTTTGGAATATTAGAGTTAAGTTCTTCTACTTTAGCATCTTTTTGCTTAACCACTAATTTTAACATACCTGTTTCATCTTCTGGCTCTTCAAGGTTAAGTGTATACTCTTTTTCTTGGCTTCCTTTTTTCACCTTTATTTTAATCTGAGCTTGGAACTGCACGTAATCTTTGCTTGTCCTTGCAATGCTTTCACCATCAAAATAAACATCTGTACCACTAGCCTTAGGTGTTGCAATCACTGTTACATAATCTATTCCATCAACCACTTTAGGTAGCTTAAAAGAATTTGTTAGCTCCACAGGTTCTCTAAACATTTGAACTTGAGTTCTAGCTTGGTTGATAGTTAAGGACTGCAAGCTAATATCCTCTTGTGGTTTTTCAACATTGATTATATATGTAGAAGATGATGTTCCGTTTTTTACTTTTATTGAAATCTTAGCCTTATATCTCTCATATCTTTGTGATGTGCTAGCCTGTGATTTTCCATCAAAATAAATAGTTGCTTTAGAATCATTAGCCTCTGCCTCAATAATAAGTTTGTTTGTTTTAGAAATATCTTTGTTTAATCTATAAGAATAGTTGCGTGGAACAGGGGATGTCACTCTGTTTTCCACCCCAATATCTCGTTTTATAACCAAAGTTTTTAGTGTAGTATCCGCTTCTGTAACGCTTCCTTGGTTATCTCGTCCGTCTGTTCTACATGAAAAAATAGAAATCAAAATTAAAACAAAAAAAGAAAATATAGTTTTTTTCATCTAAGTTTTTTAAACCTCCATAAATGAACAAGATATAGTATAATATACATTAAACTAAATATTGTTAAGTGGCAAAGTTTCTTATTGTTTTCACCCCCCTCTTAAAATCCACATTCCTATTCTTTTCCACTTAATTCATCTTTTTAAGGCAAGATGTGAGATAAGATTAATATAATTAGTTATATGAAAAAATATGTGTTCTTATGTCTTGTAATCTTGCTAAACTCTTTTTTAATAGCAGAGGAATATGAAAAAGATGAATGGACAAATGACGAAAATGAAATATTTAATGCTATAGATGTTAAGGAAGAAAAAATAGATGAAGAAAATGAAGAATTAAAAGCTCAAAAGACTAAAAATAATTATTTTTCAAAGATGTATGTAGAAGGAGTTTTGGGCTATTCAAAATTAAAAAATAACAATTATTATGCAAAAATTAACTCACATATTTTAGCTTCTTATTACGAAGCTTTTTTAAGTTTTTCCACAACTTCCGAAAAAACTCTAGCTTTAAGATTTAGTCCTATTTTAATGCACTATCCAAAAAATCACATTTCTTATGTGCTTTCTTTATATCTTTCAAGCTTTAATACTCCTCAAACCTTTAAAAATCTATATAAGCCTTTAATTTCTAGCGTTAGCACAACGAGTAATAGAAAGTTTTATCCTCCATTAAATAGCCTAAAAATATCAAAAAACTCTCGTGACGAAGGCATTGCACTAGAAGTTTCACTACCATTTTTTAATTTTTATTCTTTTTGGAAAAATACTAAAAAAGGAAACATTTTTAATACCTACATCTCCTATAAAAATAATTTTTCTAATTCTTCACGCTTAAATATTGGTTTTATTTCTAGTATTCAAGAAATAAAAGAAAAAATAGCTTATTCACAAGTTTATGGCTTAGACTTTAATTTTTCTCACCAATTCTTCTATATTAATTCTATTTCACTTTTAAACATCTTACCTAAAAGAAAGCCTTCAGCCTCTTCATTTGCACTCAAAGCAGAAGGTGGTATAACTTCAAACATAGCTTCTTTATACACAGGTATAAGTTACAAAGGGGCTTACTATCTAGGAGATCAAAACTTAAAAAAGTTATTACAAAAAAAGAGTTTTTTAAGTTTTTATCTTCAAGGAAAAATAAAGCATAAAATCTTTAAATTGAATGGTTTGTATTATCTTCTTAAAGATTATAAGACAAATAAAATGCAACATTCATATGGCTTTTTCTATTCTTTAGGAAACTCTCAATTTTCTTATAAAAATGAACTTTATTACAAAGCTTCGCTATACAAGATCAAATTTGCTATAAACATTAAACCCAATTTAAACTATTTTAGATTATTAAACCTATCCTTATTTTTATATTTGCAAGATAAAAATATAAATCCTAAATGCCTTAAACAATATGAAATAGCTTCAAAATGTAGTTTTAACATAGCAAAAAACTTTCACTTAAACTTTGCATTTGCCACAATGCAAGAAAATAAAAACTGGAAAAAACTAATGTTTTTAGCCTCAACTAGCTTTAATTTTACCATCTCGCAAGAAAAAACAAAAGAAAAAGGTGAAATCAAGTTAAAATACAATAGTAAGAATAATAGATTCGACATCACATTTAAGCTAAAGATTGAATATTAAAGTATATATACGTTATTTACCTACGCAAAAGCTAGAAAAAATTGTGTTTAATATATCATCACTTCTGACCTCGCCGGTAATTTCTCCTAAAAATGAAAGTGCCTCTTGCAAATGTTGCATAGTAATATCAAGATAATTAAATCTCCTATTCTCTCTAACCACCTTTAACTCATTTATAGCTCTACTAAGTAAGTTTTTTTGCCTTGTAGATATAATAGCTGCTCCACTTGTTTTTTCCACAACATCTACTTGAATTAATTTTTTATATGCTTTTTCTATAAGCTCTGCTATTCCCATCTTAGTTTTACTACTGATATTAACAACATCAATAATTTTTAAGTTTTTTAATGTCTCATAAATCTCTTTAGAAGGCGGATTAACATCTGCTTTCGTTAAAACTACAATGCAAGGCTTTTTCAAATTAGAAAAAAAGTTAACATCATCATCTTTTAATTTTCCGTCAATTAGATATAAAACAAGGCTTGCATCCTCCATAATCTTAAAAGAACGCATTAAACCTATCTTTTCTATTGTATCTTTTGTGTGTCTAATTCCTGCAGTGTCATAAAGTGTTATAGGAATGCCATTAAAATCCAAATTACTATCAATATAATCTCTAGTGGTTCCCTCAATTTCAGAAACAATGGAACGCTCTTCATTCAGTAGCACATTAAAAAGCGAAGATTTTCCTGCATTTGCTCTTCCTGCTATCACTACTTTAGCACCCTCAATAAATAGCTTATCCACCTTCCATCGTTGCAATAATTCATCAATCTTATTTATAACATCATCTAGCTTTTTAAGAAAAACCTCATTTTCAAATTCTATCTCATCTTCTGGATACTCCAAAGCCACATCCACAAAAGCCAAAAGCGCCAATACTTCATTTTTAATTTCATCTATTACAGAAAAAAGATTATTTGAAAGTCCGCTTAATGCAAGCTGCACCTCTTGTTCTGTTTTGCTGGATGTCAATTGCCTTATAGCCTCAGCTTGAGTAAGATTTATTTTACCATTTAAAAAAGCCCGAAAAGAAAACTCCCCCCTCTCTGCTTCCCTAAAGCCTAAACGAAGCAAAAGATTATATACTGAAATGGTAACATAAACCCCACCATGACAAGAAATCTCTACAACATCTTCACCTGTAAAACTATTTGGACTTTTATATATTGAAATAACAACTTGATCTAGCTTTTTATTTCCATCAATAATCCAGCCCACATGTGTTTCATTTCCCTTTGAACTAATCAAAGATTGAGGCTTAGAAAATGCCTTTGAAGCTATCTTTATACAATCTTTTCCACTAGCTCTAATTAAAGAAATTGCCTGAGGAGTTAAAGAAGTGGCTATAGCCAAAATTGAATCTTCAAATGAATAATCTTTCATAATTAAAAAAAAGAAGACCTTGAGTCTAAAAGACTCAAGACCTTCTTTAAATATTATTTAAGTAATTGCCACTAAAAACTACTATTCAAAAGAAATATTAGCAACATACTTACCATTCACTTTCTTTGCCCATTCTTTGTTTACAGCCCAGAAGGATGGATTTGCAAGTGTAGTTCTTCCTCCTTCTATTTCTTTAATTCCTACAAACCATGAATGCACTTGAGAAGAAGAAGCAGTAAATTTCAAACCAGTACCTTCTTGAATCTCAGTTCCGCTCGAAACAGTTTTACCATTATCTTGATACACACAGCCTACACCAGAGCCAAGTGTAATGGTAACCATTTGTGCATCATCAATTTGAAATCTTGGACGCAAAATATATTCATCACCTTCTTTTCTGCAATATTCAAGAGCCACCGTGAAAATACAACCCTGTACCTTATCAGAATTCTGACCTCTTGCTAAATTGTGAGAATCATCCCTACCATCTGTAAAAAAGCCTCTGATGACCTTACCTTCTGGCAAATTCTCATACTTAAAAATAATAGTGCTTCCTTCCTGAACCGTAGCACCGCTTACAACATTAACGGCTCCTGAACCTTGCCCCATTAAACCCTTCATATTAGCATCATCCCAAACAACCTTAACTTGTTTTTTAGGTCGTAGCTTAGATGTAACATTCAAAGTTAAAACTCCATCAACATCTATAGCATCTCGAGAATTAACAAGATAGCAATCAGATGATAAAAGTGTCTCCCATCTTCTTCCATTAAAATAGAAGTTATTATCAAAAAATTCAGTTTCTGGAGCTATGTTTTGAAAACTTACAAAGGTGTCTTCTTTTATAGTAGAGCCACTACTAATTGGAGTTTTAGCACTTGGCACATTAGGACCTTTAAAAGCTTGTATAGTTGTAGCATCAAAAGTAATCTGTATTTTTTGTCTTGGGTGAGTTTTATATGTAATGTTAATCTTACCATCTTTATCTGCATCTTCTTCAGTAAGCCTACACAAATAGCCAAGTGAAGAACCAGCAGTATTATAAATAGTTGGGTTAGTAGAAACTTTTGGATGTGCAATCTTTTTACCATTTAGATACCATGCATCAAGAGCTACATCTTGAGCTGCACCTTCCCCTT
Organism: Treponema sp.; assembly: GCA_052169955.1. Taxonomy (GTDB): domain Bacteria; phylum Spirochaetota; class Spirochaetia; order Treponematales; family Treponemataceae; genus Treponema_B. The sequence goes on along the minus strand of JBQNBL010000018.1, from coordinate 27,433 downwards.
CAACACCATAATTTACCTGAATTCCTATATCATCACCAGAAGAAATTTGATATCCAGAATTTACCTTTCCAGCACCAGGAATAATAACAGTTACATCAGTTGGGAATGTAATAGTAAGTTTTTTCGTTTTGTCAGGGGTTTTATAGTCAAAGTTAATAACCTTTTCATTATTTTCATCTACAGCATCTTTGATGTCCACTGTATATTTGAAAGTTTGGACAAAGTTATCGTAAAAAGATGCATCTCCCCCCAAAGTTTGAGCAGGTTGCTTTTTATCATTAATATACCAAGTAGGTGAATAAGAGTTAGCTGTATATCGTGAATTGAAAAGGATAAAAGTTCCCTCATTAACCATAGCACCACTTTCTAGCCCACTAGATGTATAAATCTTATCAGAATCAAACACTATCTTTACTTTTTGAGGTCCTTTTTTGTTGCAACTTACCGTAACAACTTTTTTACCTCCTTCGTTTACAGCATCCTTTTCATTTGGAGAATATACAAAGTCTCTAGAATTTTGCCCTTCTTGAGCTACACCCTTAACAAACCAAGAATCAACTGTAAAACCTTCTTCTACGTTTGCTGTAAAAGTTATGACATCTCTACTACTTACTTCATCTCCGCTAAACAAAGCTTTTTGATTGCCATCAACAGCTCTAATTTTAGCATCGTCAAACTTAATTGTAAGCTTTGTAGCCTTAACTATATTGACGCTAAAATTTATTGTAGCCACTTCATTTTCAAGAACAGCATCTTTCATTGCAACTTTATACTTGAAAGTAGGAGATGAAGAAGATGGAAGCTTAAGCCCATTGATAACCCAGTTTTCACAAGCCTCATCATCTGAAACTGCTGCAAAAAAATCTAATTCTTCCCCATCAGCCACTTCGTCTCCTGATGACTTTTTCGCATAAGTTGTAGCATTTTTACATGAAATTATTTCATCAAAATTAACAACTATTTTCTCAGAAGATGTTGTTTCAAAATCAACAGCTAGAACATATAAAGAACCTTCTTGAGGAGCTCCATCTTTTTTAGCTTTGTAAGAAAACCAAGGACGAGCAGAATCGTCAACCTCTTTACCATTGACTATCCATTTAGAAATCAATTGACCTTCTTCAGCTTTTGAGCTAGCAGAGAAAATAAGTTCTTCCCCTTCATTCACTACATCTCCTGACGAAAGCTTTGATAAATCAGCTTTTGTAGCCTTTATCTTTTCGTCAAATTTTACAACAAATTTTGCACTTTCATGTGTTTTATCTTGCCTACAAGAAAAAGTTGCAACCAAAGAAGTTGCAACAGCGAGTAAGCAAAAAAGCATTCTTTTTTTCATGTATTCCTCCATAAATAAATCTCCTACTTAAAAATATTTAAGTAGGAGATAAACTATTAATCAAAGAAGCTTTATCCTTGATTTTCTATCTTTTTACACTTTATGAAAACAGTTATGTTTTCATTGAGTGGGTCATTTTCACCAATTTCTGCCCCGGATTCACTATCTTTATGGAATTTAGCTTGTATAACAGTCCAGCCTTCTTCGCACTTCACTTGTGAAATAGCTCCATAGTCTCGCACATTCCAGAACACTTCGCCTTTCCTAACGCATACAGTTTTACCCTCAAAGTCATGCAAGATATGATCACCTTTTATAGTAAGCTTTATAGAAGCTTGTATGCTAATTGTAACAGTTACGTCATTATCACCAATTACAACAGAAGCTTTCTTTAGCTCAATGTCCTTCTCGTCTTTAGTAGACTCCTTAGCACCGTCTATATGCCAATTGGTAACTGCCCAACCAGTCTCCTTAAAAACAACTGCCAAATTAATCTTTGTGTCTTTAACATGATTGCTTCCATTTGCAACTTCCTCAGTTGTACTGTCTTTTGTTGCTTTTATTTCATACTTTGAAGAGTCAATTGGTGGATTATCCCAGTTTTCTACCTTCCATGTTATTTTCATAAGGCTATTAGCCCTAGAAGTTACAAAGATGGTCTTATCAGCATCAAATTTATCATCATCTTTTAGCTCATTAAAAGAAGCACTATCTCCATTAAACCATTTGTCTAACTTATGACCTTCTGCAAACTTAACATTTTTAATATTTTGGTCATTCTTCACACTTTGCCAAGTATCACCTTTTTTAACTTTAAATTTAACCTTACTTTCTTTTAGCACATTAGCATCACCAGCAATAGTTACTTCTACAGCTTCTTCAGCAATCAAAACAACTTTAACATCCTGTTTAGGAGCAATAGAAGCCTTTGTGTGGTTTGTAACAGTTTTGTCTTCTTCTGCAGGCCATTCCCATCTATTAATCTTCCATTTATGGTCTTTAATTTCTGCTACAAAGTTAACCTTTTTGTTATAAGGGACTGAAGAGCCACTTGCAACTGTTTTACTATCATCATCTCTAGTAGCCTTAATAACAACCTTATCTTCAGAGACAGAGTTACCTCTCCAGTCTTTCACTTCATATTCAACCTTTACTTCTATAACTTCAGACTCAACAAATATTTTCTTATCAGCATCGAAAACATCCGCATCATTCATTGCTGTACCAGAAGCACTCTCGTTATGCCATCCTTTAAGCTTATAACCTTCTGCAAAGCCTACTCCCTTTATATTTGGAGTTTCTTTTAAGACCTTCCATAAAATGCCTTTAGAAACTTTGAAAGTCTTTTTAGCATCAGCGTTCACATGTCCATCAGCGTCAATCGTAACATCAACTGTTTGAACTTTCTTCATCTTGATGGTTACTATAGTGTCATCAGTAGGTGCTTTCAAAGTAAACTTATTTTTATTATCTTTATCCATCTCATGGGTAACAGAAGCAGGTGTTATAGTAATAGTATCAAGCTGGTAGCTTGGGTCTTTAGGCATAAGCTCTACGATAGCGTCTTTGCCTTCAGTTATCTCAGCATAGTGATGTGAGGTTCTGCAAGATACATTATCATCCTTTCTATTAACAACAAAGCCTGCCTCTTCTTCTGCAACTGGCTTTCCATGCTCATTTTGAACCAATACTGTGAATATTGAAGTGCCTGCATCTTTCATAGCAACTTTAAGGTGATGAGACCCAGTTACAGTAAGTTTTGCTTGATTCTTGTTTTTAGTATCTACAATAGCACCATCCAACTGAAACCATTTATATACGGCTTTACCTGCATGTGGGTCTACCCTATACTCAACAACCTCCCCAGGAGCGAGAGCCATCTCGTTTCCACCACCTGACCAATCCTCATTGCCACGTTTGGTAGACAAAGAACCACCCTCATAGAAGTTTACCTCGTTAAGATTATCCCAAAGATATACACTACAATTCACCCAATATTTTCCTGGTGGTGGTGGATCCTTCTCGGCTTCTCCAGGCTCAAACTCAACTGTAAAATGTATTCCTTTTTCAAGATGTTTTTTCTCAACAAGCAATCTGATAGTATCTTTTTTAGCTTCTGGTTTAAGACCATCTATAGTGTCAAATATCCACTCTTTAATTCTATGCCTTCCATTATGATGATTTGGATTTGCAGAAATCACAATAGTATGACCAACAGAAACTGAATCGCCAGAGTTAACTGTAGCATTACCGGCTTCCTCATCAATAACTCCAAGAAGTCCTTGATGAATACCTGTCGCGTCATGTTCATTTTTAATCTCAAAAGTTACCTTCACCTTTGGAGCAGGCTTTTGAGATAGCTGAGCAATAACTCTGACACTTCCACTCTTAGTTTTTTCCACTTTAAGTGTTGCTTTGTTATTGTTAGTAGAATCAACTGTAGCAACTGTCCAACCATCACTTTTCATTTCATAGTCGTCGTGTACGTTAGAAACCTCAAAAGTCACAGTCTTTCCTACTTCAACGTCTATAAAATTATCATTTTTAGTGCTTTTAGGCTCTTGCCCTTCAGTAGTAGCTGTAATCGTTCCAAGGCTATTATCCTTAATAGAAAACTTTACCCTAATAATGTCACTACGCTTTGGCTGATCAGGAGTCTTTACCCCCCCCCCTCTGTCATTCGACTGTTTACAAGAAAATAAAACAAGCGTAAACAAAAAAGCAAAGCTAAAAAAGCCCCACCTTCTTTTTGATTTTTTCATAAAAACCTCCTTAAAAATTAAAAATAAGGCACTAAACCCAGTCTAGAGTCCAGTGCCTTATAATAATAGAAGAAAAAATAATTTTTGCCATAGGTGCGTTAAACATATCCACTACCATACACATATACTAATATCTTTTATTTTATTTGTCAACGTTTTATAAAATGTTTACTTTCAATAATATTATAACACTCAATGATATTCATAATAGGGAATTCCTAAATCGCTTATTAGTAAAGATTATTTATGTATGAAAAAAATATTATTCTCCATATCATTGCACTCTAAATCTCCTCATTTTAGAGCTTCACATATTTTTGAGAAATCTAATCTTGTTAATCCCTCTTGTAGCATTAAAAAAAATGATATATATTTCTACTCTATATGATGTCTATATTAGGAGCGTAAAAAATATGTTACAAATATATTTACTTGTAGTGGCAATTAATGCTTTGATGGGTGTTGTTATCATACTTGGGAAATTTGCAGATGATAGTTCACAAAGCTTTTTGCATGGCAATACTTTCACATTAACACTAACAATTGTTTCATGTGTCATTGCAGTAGCGTCACTAATTGCTCCTTATGGTAATGGTGGAATCGGGACACTACCTCTACTTGGAGACCTTTTCCCAACACTCATAACCTTTGCAGGCTATTTGGTGTTTTTAACACGATATATAAGGCAAAACTATCCTGATAAGATTGAGACAAACAACTTTTTTATCACCATAGAGGCAAATGAATACTATATAGGAATAGCCTGTCTAGCTGTAGCTACAATTCACTTTTTATTTCCAGCTATGCTGTTTTTATAAGATGCGCCATAAAGCATACAAAAATGCTAAAGATAAAAGAAAGCTACAGCCTTTATGACTGTAGCTTTTTTTTTTATACGTTGAGAAAAGTTTTTAGCATTTTAACAACGTAGACATCTCCAGTTTCAAACCTTTTCAAAATAGAGAAGGAAGAATACTAGAAGCTTGATAAAGTAGACATGCCCATATATTAAGGAAAAACTTTTCACACATAGAGGGCGTGGATACTAGGCAAAAGGCTAAAAAATCCCGCAGACGTATTTTTATACGTTGAGGACATTTTTTAGCATTTTAACGACGTAGACATGCCCTCTATGTATGAAAAGAGAGTACATTAGCTAATGTTAGAACAGTACCTTAGCTAATGTTACGATTATACCTTAGCTAATGTACTGCCCCTAAACTGTACAGTTTAGGGGTTGCAAACTGTACAGTTTTGCTATGCGAAACTGTATTATTTAGACATCGCAAACTGTACAGTTTGCATATGCAAAGCTTGTCATGTTGCGGCTGTGAATACAACCGCTTTCCAATAATTTTTCTTTTCTGGCTACAAAGCAACTACATATCTAATAATTTTCTCATTTATCAAAAAAAGTTTAAAAAAAATTATTGCATTCAGTTTTCATGTATGTTAGAATGATGAGAATCACTATATTCTGGGAGGGATGTATGGTAGTTTTAGTTACAGGGGCTGCAGGCTTTATAGGTTATTTTCTTTCAAAAAGATTGCTGGATGAAGGAAACACTGTTATAGGAGTAGATTCTCTTAACGATTATTACTCTGTTGCTTTGAAAAAAGAGCGGTTTGAAATTCTTTCAAAAAATAAGAACTTTAAACCTTTTACAGGCAAACTCGAAGATAGAGACATTATCGACTTTGTTTTTTCTAATTATAAGATTGATGTTGTAGTCCATCTTGCGGCACAAGCTGGAGTGAGATATAGCATAGAAAACCCTAAAGCTTATGCAGATTCAAACCTTACCGGTTTTTTTACAGTATTAGAGGCTTGCAGAAAAAACAAAACACCTCATTTTCTTTTTGCTTCTAGTTCTTCTGTATATGGAAACAACCCAATATCTCCTTACACAGAAGATTTGTTATGCGACTCTCCTTTAAGCTTATATGCTGCAACAAAAAAGTCAAATGAGCTTATGGCATATAGTTATAGTCATTTATATCAAATTCCTTCAACAGCACTTAGATTTTTCACTGTTTACGGCCCTTATGGAAGACCTGATATGGCATACTTTAAATTTGCAAATAAGATTATGAAAAACGAGCCTATTCAAGTGTTTAATAATGGAAAGTTATATCGAGACTTCACATATATTGATGACGTTGTAGAAGCTATAATAAAGCTAATTCCGTTAGCACCTGATGGCAAAAATCAAAAAGATTCTCCTGAAAATGCAACACAAAACGGTTATTTTGAAATCTTCAATATTGGAAATGAACACCCTGTGCTACTACTAGACTTTATTGAAATATTAGAAAAAAAATTAAACAAAAAAGCTAACAAACAACTTATTCCTATGCAAAAAGGGGACACATACCGAACATGTGCTTCAACACAAAAGCTATATAATAAGATTGGATGGAAGCCTTACACTCCTTTGGAAGAAGGCTTGGCTGAGTTTGCTAAATGGTTTTTAAAAAGATACTGATTAATTCAAAAGCAAATTAATCAGCGTCTCATTAAGCTATAAATATATTTTTTTAATTCACAAAGGGAACTATTAACGTTAGTTCCCTTCTATTTGCTTTCTAAAAGCTTCTATTATTTTGGGGATTAGTGATTGATATGTGCCTTCTATGTATGCTCCTGAAGCTTGTTTATGCCCCCCGCCTCCAAATTGTGTTGCCACAAGGCTCACATCAAGCTTATCAAACGACCTAAAACCAATTGAGCAGTGGTTTTGATCTTCTTGCTTTACAACTACTATCGCTTGCACATTTTTTATTGCTTGAAGCAACATATACAATGTGTCTGTGTCTCTTCCGTCCAAACCAAATTCCAGAAAATCGTCATATGTTTGGTATGTAATTGCAAGCATGTCATTATAGTGAAGAGTAAGACGAGTAAGGCTTCTACCAATTAATATTCGAGAAGCAAAAGATTTATTTCCGTTCATTTGTGCAAAAATGAGCTTAGGACTACATCCTGTTGCAACCAAACGTGAAACATGCAAGAAAGTATCGCTACTTCTTTCATCAAGATGTCTAAAAAAACCTGTGTCAGTGCATATTCCAAACAAAACAAAAAAAGCTTCTTCTTTCGTCAAATTGCCACTCATTTTTTCTATTACATCTTGCACTAAAAGGCAAGCTGCAGGAGATGATGGATCGATAAAAAAAGTAGGAGCTTTTTCTGTGTTTGTGGCATGGTGGTCGATTACTGCAATTGGTAAGTTTTTAATTTCTTCTTCCACACTCCCCGTTCGCTCTAGATTAGAACAATCCACAATAATAACACCAACATCATTTTTGCATTCGCTAGGCAATGTCTTACTAAAAAGTGATTCATATTGCTGTATTTCTGTACGTTTAAATGGACCTGCAGAAAGAAGATAAGGCACTTTACCAATTCTTTTTAGGAATAAAGAAAGAGCTAGACTACAACCGATGCAATCTCCATCAGGCTCTTTATGACCGACAATTACTAGTTTTGAATATTTATTGATAAAATCTATTAGACCTTCAGGCACAACACGCATAGTTATAACGTCCTTATAAGGCAATAAAAAAAAGCTGACTTCAAAGTTAAAGTCAGCTTTTATCTTAGAACTGGATTTCTATTGATTCGTTTGAGAACTTTCCATCGTATTCAGATGGATTTGGCAAGAAGCCCCAGATAGGATGACGTGGATTATCGATAGGTAAAGACACTTTAACAAACTCAAATTTTCCATTCTTAGTGAAAACAGACATATATGGAGAAATCTTAGCATTAATCTTTCTCACTTCTCCCCTTCCATCTTTTGGGCTAAACCATTTATGTGGAACAAAGACCTCGCCTGTTTGGAAATTTGCTCTCCTATAAATTATATAATAACCATCATTATGTTGATAAACCTTAACTACAGGCACATTAACATAATACATTTCAGCTTCTTTAGCTTCTTTTGCATATACAAAAGTACATGCAATCAACAAAAGAAGAACAAAATAAGATTTTTTCATAAAATCACTCCTTTTTAGCACGTTTTGAAAACTGCCATCAATTATACATATTTTATATTTACTTTTCAACTATATTTTTTCTTTGAAAACACTGCAAAAATATTTCTAAAAATCTAAAGATAAAAATTCTCTAGTACCTTTTTTAAATATTTGATATCCTTCCTCATATTATATGAGCATTTCAAACACACATTTTTATCATCCCGTTGAAATAGGAGAGCTAAAACTTGAAGGAAACATCTTTTTAGCTCCTATAGCAGGTTATTCTGATTTTGTTTTTCGCTCTCTTTGTGTTGCCGAAGGAGCTAGTTTTACATACACAGAAATGGTTTCAACTGAGGCCTTGGTTCGTAGCTCCAAAAAAACATCTCTTTTAATGGAAAAAAGTGAAAACGAAGAAAAATATGCAGTGCAAATCTTTGGCTCTTCACCTGAAATCATGGCAAAGGCTGCTTCCATAATAGTAGAAACTTATGCACCTTCGTGCATAGATGTAAATGCAGGTTGCCCTATGCCAAAAATCACAAAATCAGGTGCAGGCTCTGCATTACTTTCAAACCCAAAGTTAGTTTTTGATATTATAAGTGCATTAGTAAAAACTTTGTCTCCATATAAAATACCTGTCACACTTAAAATACGCTCTGGAAAAACATGCGATGTTCCCTTATGGAAAGAGGTGGCAATAGCTTCAGTGGAGGCAGGCGTTAAGGCCATTACAATGCATCCTCGCTCTCAAGCTCAATGTTATTCTGGAGTTAGCCACACCCAATTAATTGGAGAATTAAAAGAAGAAGTTGGTAAATATGGCGTTAAAGTGTTTGGCTCAGGAGATCTTTTTAGCCCAGAAGATGCAAAAAATATGTTTGAAACGACAAATTGCGATGGCGTTATGTTTGCAAGAGGTGCTATGGGAAACCCTTTTATATTTAGGCAAACAATAGAATTTTTACAAACAGGTAAAATCACTGAAATAACTGTGAAAGACAAAATAAATACTGCAAAAAAAGAGTTAGATTTGCTATGCAAGGTGAAAGGGGAAAAATTAGGTTGCCTTGAAATGAGAAAACGAATTTCTCCTTATGTAAGAGGAATTGAAAATGCAAGCGAAAAACGAAAAGAATTAGTGCAGTGTTCCACGTTAAAAGAATATGAAAATATATTAAATAGCATTTTTTTGGAGTGATGATGAAAAATATAATGTTTAGTCTCTGTGTGTTTTTTCTCTTTTTTTCTTCCTGCAAACGAAGTGTAGAACAAAAGATTGCTGTTATCTGGACAAACAAGGTCGAGATAGCCTCATATTGCGAAATGTTTAATACGGCACAAGATGAATATAAGGTTGTTGTAGAGTATAAAGAAAACCCACCTTATGAAATTTCAAAAACTATAAATAACCCTGACATGGTAATCTCTTCAAGGCTCAAAGGAAAAGCCACAAGAGTAAAATTTAGACCTATAAACTATTTATTAAAAAAAGGGCTTGATCCTACAAATTTTTACAAAGAACTTTTAGATTTAGGCTTAATTGATGGAGAGCAATATCTTTTACCTTTAAGTTTTAATCTTCCAACAATTATTTTCTCACTTTCTAATAAACATTTAATAGAAAACAATTTTACTATTTCTTTCGACGAAATTAAAAAGATTGCTAGTTCTTTTAACACAAAAAAGGGAACTGCATACACTAAAATGTGCTTTGCTCCACGATGGGAGCCTAATGTGCTTTATATTGCTATGCAAGGTTTAGGTGTAGATTTTGAGGAAGGAAAGGAAAGTTTTGTTTGGAATGAACAAGCGTTAAAAAATGCAGTAAATTATTTAAAGAATTGGACTTATGAAGTAAATGAAAACTCAGAAAAAGAAGATGAGTTCAAATTTAAATATCTTTATGACGTTCCATACATTCTAATAGACAATGGATTTTGTGCTTTTTATTATATGTCAACAAACTCACTTTTTTCTCTTCCAAAAGAAAAGCTGCAAAACATTGACTTTAGATATTTACAATTTAATGGCAAAGTGCCTTGTAATGATGATATTTTATATGTTGGAATATGCTCTAATGCAAAAAATAAAAATGCAAGCGAAGCTTTTCTCACATGGCTTTATTCTTTAGAGACTCAAGAAAAATTATTGATGGAAAAACAAATAAAAAACTTACCTAGCAAAGAATTTGGAATTGCAGGAGGTTTTTCTTCATTAAAACCAATAACAGAAAAAGTATTTGCACAATATTATCCTCTTTTACTAGCTCATTTACCACAAAATAGTAGCTTGAAAACTCCTCTAATTTTGCCACACAATTGGGAAACATTAAAAAATGAAATTGTTTTTCCATACTTATTGGAAGCAACGGTATATTCTGAAAACAAAGAAAAAGAAGAACATAGTTTAGAAGAAAAAATAAGAGAATGGGAAAAATCACATTAAAACTCGAACAAACCATAAAAACTAATTAAGCTACTTGCTTTTTTTTAGTATAATAATATAGAATAGGTGGCATGTTGGGCGGTTAACTCAGTGGTAGAGTGTTACCTTCACACGGTAGAAGTCGGCAGTTCAAACCTGCCACCGCCCAGTTTTTCATCCTTTTGTGCAACTGTACAAAAGGATTTTTTTTATCTTACCTATTACCTATATTTATTATTTAAATGAAGAATTATGACTACTACAAAAGAAAAAGAATTTGATCTTTTACATTCTAGCCGACACTCAGGCTGAGGGGCAAAACTAGGTGCAGTTGCACTAAACGATCTTTTAAAAAACTTTTCAGTTCTCTATGATCCTTCTTTGATGGTAGGTTTTGATACTTCTGATGATGCTGCAGTCTATAAAATAAACGATGATGTGGCTTTAATCTTCACTATGGACTTTTTCCCTGCAATAACAGGTGATGCTTACATGTTTGGGCAAATTGCAGCTGCAAATGCTTTAAGTGATGTCTATGCAATGGGTGGAGACCCACGTCTTGCCTTAAATCTTTTTTGCTTTCCTACTTGTATGCCCACTTCTATGGCAAGTGAAGTGTTGCGTGGTGGTTTTGATAAAGTTAGAGAAGCAGGCTGTGTTTTGTGTGGTGGACATACAATCAATGATGATATTCCCAAATATGGACTTGCAGTAAACGGTTTTGTTAATCCAAATAAGATATTAAGAAATTCAACAGCAAAAGTAGGAGATTTACTAATTTTAACTAAACCAATAGGTTCTGGTGTTCTTACCACTAGTGCAAAAGGTGGTCTGATTGACGAAAAAGAAATTGAGAATGTCTATAAAACAATGGCATTCTTAAATAAAACTGCAAAAGATGAAATGGTAAAATATGAAGTTAATGCTTGCACAGACATAACAGGATTTGGCTTATTAGGTCATTGTTACGAAATGGCAAGAAGTGCAAATGTAAATATAGAAATAAGTGCCTCTAGCGTCCCAATTTTTGACGGAGCTTTAGAATATGCTCGTATGGGAATATTGGCAGCAGGCGTTTATGAGAATGTAAAGTTTGTGGGAAAAGCCGTTAGCTTTAATGCAGTAGCTCAAGAATTGCAAGATGTACTTTTTGACCCACAAACTTCTGGAGGACTTCTTATTTCACTACCTGAAGAACATGCACACCTCCTATATAAAGACTTAGAAAAAAAACTTTCAAATACCGTCTGCGGAAGTCCTCATATTATAGGAAGAGTGGTAGAAAGATTAGAACAAAACACACCTTTCTTAATTGTAAAAAATAGTATAGACTTCTAGTCGTCTATGAAAGAAAAACTTAAAGCAATAAAGCTACTAGATATTCTTATTTTTTTAATTGTCATCTTTTTTACACTCTTTTCATTTTTAGCTATATACTCCAATAAAGACGATAGTTTGAATGTCATAATCAAATTTCAAGAACATGAATGGATATATCCTTTAGACATGGATATTGAAGTGGACGTACAAGGTAAATTAGGTAAAACAAAGATAAAAATTAAGGATAAACAAGCTAGCATTATATCCTCCCCTTGTCCACATAAAACTTGTGTGCAATCTCCCCCACTCAAAAAAGCTGGAGACTGGAATGCTTGCTTGCCAAATCAAGTATTTATATATATCAAAGAAAAATAATGTGAGGTTTACATGAAAAGATTTTTTATTTTTGGTTTATGTTTTCTCTTGCTTTTCAGCAATTGCAAGCATAAAGGCGATGACCATGAAGGTAATAAGGGGCAACCTACAGAACCCAACTGCAATCTTCGTAGCATAACATTTAACCAGTCAGGTGCTTCACTTGCAAGTTTTGATCATCTTGTTCCTGAGAATATGGAAGTTTCATTGAGTGCTACACTGTCTGAAAATGCAAAGTTATTTTGTTATGTTTCAACTATTTCAAAAACAGCAAAAGTCTATTTTGACGAAGAGACTGACAATAGAGAAATAAAATCATACACTTCATTAAATGAAAATAAGACCATAAAACTCACTTGCAAAGATGGAAATAAAGAGAAAAAATATGAAGTTAAAATAACAGAAGCTATTTTTAATAATCCCTCACCAACGGATAGCGTAAAAGTTTCTGTTGTAGGTTTTGTTGGAGGAAGTGGCATATCTAAAACAAAGATTGAATGTTTTGAAACTTCTAATAACTCCTTAAAAGGAACTAAAATTACGGATACAAATGGAAATGTGTTTTTTGATTTAGAAAAAGGAAAGCATTATGATTTTGTTGCAAGCAAAAAAGGCAGAGCTGCCTCTAAACTCTCAAACATCCATGTAAGAAATGAAGCAGATTTACAACATATTGTTATGGTCTTGCATGATGGAGCTGTAGGTTTTAAGCATGTAGCTCCTGAAATCACTCAAATTAAGCTAGGTAAAAAAGATGAAGAGCCTGAAAATATGACAGAAATCACTGACAATTCTTCATTAAATCTTGACACTTTAATGCAAGATGAAAAAGGTGTTTTCATTGAGACTAAATCTAATTCGGGTAAGTTTATTCCAAATAGAGAAGAAGGACATGAAAAAAACTTTGGACTTATGGTTGGTATAGGTCATAGATATTCAAGTCTTGAAGATTTTCCTAAAAGTTTAAGAGCAGAAGTTAAAACTTTTTCCAATGGAAAGGAATTCAAAAAAGAAGGAGAGGCAATAATTCAAAGATATTTTCTTCCATTGAAGAACATTGAAGCAACAACTGGAAAATATACTCTTGCTGTCGTGGCTTATGATTTGGCAGGAAATAGAGTGGAAAAACATATTGAAGTTAATATTGAGGGCAATATAACAGAGAAGGCAAACACAATAGATAAAGTAACTAAATTTGATGCAGAGTTGAAGAGATTTCCAAAACCATTAAATACCTTTGGGCTTCCTAGTGAAAATGGAATTGAAACTTCTTGCAATGTGCTTTTTTCCTTTGATGTTTCTTCTGAGTATATATCAGCAGTTGAAGTATATAGAAGAATTCCTCAAGAAAATATTAACGCTGGTTGGGCTAAAATAAGTGCAAGAATATACACAGAAAAGTTTAAAGGCATTGATACTTTTATTGATAACAAAAAAGGAAGAGTCTTTAAAGTAGCAGATGATTCAAATACTTTAGAAGAAGGAAAAACTTATCAGTATAAATTAAAGGTTTTTAAGAAAGCTACTCAAGCTGATAAGAGTGATGAAGGATATTTTTATTCTCCTATTGCAACTCTTTCTGTTTTGCCTGCTTTTGACATAAAACTAATGAGTCCCTATCACTACGAAAAAATCAAATGCTCTAATCTCAATAAGCTTGATTTTTCTTTCAAAATTAGCAACACAAACATCCTCAAAAAAGAAAATGCTGACTATTTTACATTTGGACTTTTAGTCGTGGATAATGAAACATCGAGTCAAGGAAAAACAAAAGAAAAGGGTGTAGTGTACGCAACAAAGCTAAAATACTACTTGAATGATCCTGAAAAGCTAGAAGTTTTAGATAGGGGTACAGGTAAATGGAAGTTATATTCTAAATTTAATGAAGTAAAATCTTTTAAGGTAAAAGACTTATTAGATTTTAAAGAAGATGGAACAGTTACAATAAAGCAAAACTTTCTTAAATCATGGGACTTTAATTTAGTTGGTGGCTTAGCTTTCCATAAATGTTTTTTATGCGGAAACATGTATTATTGGGACATACAAGACTTTGGAAATGACTACATCTATATTTATGACGATGTAGCAGCCACCTTTATAAAAGAAATGGCATTAAAGGATAGTGCGACAGGAGAGGCCAAAGCAGAAAAATCTATGTCTTATTCTTTAAGCAATACAACGAATGAAAGTAATGCAATAAATGGAAGATTTGCATTTACTATTGTGAAATAATTTTTTTAACTAAGGAGAGTCTATGAAACATTTTATATTTTTACTAGCATTTTTATGTTTTGCATGTAGCAATAGTGTAAAAAATATTCCACACTACGAAGCTTCAAAAGAAGAAGGAGCTATCGAAAATGAATTTATAATCAAAACACTCAAAGACTTTGATGAGTCAAACCTTAAAAATGTAGAAATTATTTCGAAGCTTGACTTAAAAGATGGCAATTACTATTTAGTTAAAAACACTTCTTTTGACAGGCAAACATTCAAAGATGAAATGGAAGCCTTAAGTGGCGTAGTCTATCTTGAAAACAATAGATATCTTTCTTTGCCAAAAATTGAGAAAAGCCAAGCTATGGTAAAGCCTTTCGGGATTTTAGAAGGAGAGGCTTCTACGGACGAAGACTACAATCAATATGGTTATGCACTTCATAACATTAAAGCATTAGACTATGTTGATGAAAATGGTGTATTACAAGAAGGTGCATACCATAAGGTTGGTTATGGAGATGAAGAAGTTGTGGTTGCAATAATAGATTCAGGGCTTAATATGAACCACAAAGATTTTTTTCGTAATGGAAAAAGTATTTGTCTTTATGCAAAAAGTGCCTTTGAAAAAGAAGTAAGACAAATTCAAGGTAATTATTATGACCAATATCTAAATGCAGACTCTTTCAGAGAGCTTGAGATTCCTTCAAACGAAGACATAGGAGACATTGATGTAATTTCAGGTTCAGGGCATGGAACACATTGTGCTGGAAGCATTTGTGCACAAGGAGAGAATGGAGGCAATTTAGGCGTTGCATGGAAGAATGTAAAAATAATCTCTTACAAGGCTTTTTCAATATACAACAATCAGTCTACAACCTTTACTGTCTACGGCTCTTTAGGAGATTTGGCAGAAACTATAGCAATTTTGAGAAAAGAACCTAGTGCAAGAACTAATGAAGAAAAGGCAAAGATTCCTGCAACAGTTCCTTCAACTTTTAGAATTACACAAAAAACTGTTCCATTAAATATGTCTATAGGAGGCACTAACGGAGAAGCCTTTGAAACTGAAATGATAAACAAAGCAATAACTACAAATATTCTTCCTGTAATCGCTATGGGAAATGACGGACGCACAAGGTCAACTTTTCCAGTTGCCAATTATGGCACTTTGGGAGTTGGAGCTACAACAAAATATAATAAAAGAGCCCCTTTTACTAACTCTGGTGCTTGGATGAGTGTGTGTGCTCCCGGCGTGAATATTGTTTCCACATTCAATGGACACTGGACGTTTCCAAAATGGGAGTCAGTTCCAAATACAGACAAGGATGGTTTTGCTTTAAAATCTGGCACTTCTATGGCAGCCCCTTGCGTAACAGGCTTAATCACCTATCTTCTTTCTTTTTCAGAGGCTAGAAATTTAACTCCATATCAAATTAAAAGAATATTAGAAATCACTAGTGACAAAATTGATGAAGGTAATTACCCTTATGGCTTTTATAATGGAGATGGATATTCTGAGTATTATGGATATGGAAGAGTAAATGCTTTAGAAGCTACTATGTGCATAAAGGGTATGTCTAGCAAAACAATTCCTGAAGCTAATAGTTTTTATATTGAAAATCCATGCACTATAAAAACATTAAATGGAGATGTCAGGGTATTTTTGTATGAAGCTTCTGATATGAGATGCGTTGGCATAGGAAGAACTGGAAAGTCAAATAAAGAATTAAAGTTTTATGGTCTTAAGAAAGGTGTTTCTTATATAGTGCGGGGAATGCTTTCTAAAGATAATTTTGCACAGTGGGATTTTATAGCAAACGATAATACTCCTATTGAGCATACACTCAAGTAATATTTATAGACATATCTTGAAAACTTCTTTTAAGATTTTTTCAAGATATGTTTGTAAACAACTTTTAAGCTTAATTGTTTTTGAAGAGACTTTTCTCATATTTTAAGAAAACATTATTTTTTGCCGTTACTCATGTATTAACTCTTTTATTCGGAGGGAGAAATATGTATAAAAAAATTAAAATATTTTGTCTTGCATTAATTACTTTCTTGTTTTTTACATGCAAAACAACTGACACAGCCACCAAACCTACAGAAACACCTAAAAAAGGTGGATTTAGCATTGGAAAACTTGAATGGGTAATTGATCAAGTGGAGCCAACATTTTGGGCAAAACCATTAAAGATAAGCAACAAAATGTTTATTAGTTTTTCACTTGAATATAAAGGCAATTTTGACTTAGGACTTGTGGAAAGCCTTGTTATAGACTCTCCTAATGATTATTACATCATTGAAGGAGAAGACATTCAGAAAGTAATTGAAGTGAATAAAGAAACTATTGATTGTAAGCGTCTTCCTTGTGGAAAAGGTGAAGGAAGAGTAGGTTTGGGAGAGTGGATTATCACAATCACACTAAAAAATGGAGAGAAAATTGTAAAAACTCCTATAATCAATGGTTTTCAAAATATGGAAATTGATAAAAAATCTAGCACAAAGTATATAGTACCACAAGCAAAATTTAAAAATGAAATTTCTGCTTTAGCTCTTCCAAAAATTAAATCTGTTTCACGTGATGAAGACTCCATAGAAATATTTTTCACAATATCAGATTCAAGAGTAAAAAATGGTTACTTTTGGTTTGACGTTCCTGGTGAAAAACACTATAGAGATGCAGGATCTATGGTTGACGGAAAAGGAAATCCTGTTAATGGTTGTAGAAAGTTTAGCATAGATGGAAGTACATGTCGCTACATTTTAAGAAAAGATGCTGACAATGCTGAATGGTTTGATAAAGCTACTGCTTGTTGTTTTGTTGTTTCTGAAGTTAATAGAGTGGTTGACCCTTGGAACGAGCGCATTAGGAGTATAAGTTCATTAGTAAAGATTGAATAAGGAGATGTATAGATGGCTGAATATAAGGAAAGTGGTACATTCTACAAAAAATTCAATAAGCAATCTTCTTTATATGATGATTTTGTGACAGGAAGAACTTGGTTTGCAAGGCTTTTTAATCGTATTTTTTGGCATGATAAGAGTTTGGTTTCTGAAGCTAAAAATACGCTTGAAATGATTCCTAACAATTTTACTGGAAAAATGCTTGATGTTCCTTGTGGTACAGGAGTTTTTACCAAAGACTTGTATTTAAGCATGCAAAAAGCTCAAATTATTGCTCTTGATTATTCAGTTCAAATGATAGATAGGTTTAAGCTAGTTCTTGAAGGTAATGAATATAAACATGTTAGCTTTGTGCAAGGTGATGTTGGAGCTTTGCAATATGAAGATGAAAGTTTTGATTTGGTGCTATGTATGAATGGTTATCAATGTTTTCCTGATAAGGATGGGGCATTGAGTGAAATTAAGCGTGTTCTAAAGACTGGAGGTCTTTTTATTGGTTGCACCTATGTTAAGGGGGTGTATGCTTCTAGTGATTTTTTAGTTAGCATATATGACAGAAAGGGAATTATGTCAGGACCACACGAAAATTTGGAAGAGCTTAAAGAACATTTTAGTAGGTATTTTACTCTTTCAAAGTATGTTTCATATAAAAACACATTCAGTTTCACTTGCATAAAAGACTAGCTATTGAAGAGTTATAAATCTTCGTTTAGTATGGGAAATCCTACCCTATTTAGTTTGATTGATAAAGCCATTAGTGATTACTCTATGATCCAAGAGGGAGATAAGATATTGCTTGCTGCATCTGGTGGGAAAGACTCGACTGTTATGGCAGAATATTTTTATAAAAGAAAGCTTAGAAAGTCTTGCAATTTTGAAGTAAAAGCATTCCATGTTGCAACAAATATATCCCCCAGTTTTCCAACTTTACTAAAAGAGAAATTTGAAGAATGGGGAATTGAATTAATCATAAAACAAATTGATGTATTAGGAAGACTTAAAAACGGAAAGAAGATGAATTGCTGGTTTTGTTCTAACCAAAGACGACTTGAATTAAGTCTTATAGCACAAGAATTAGGTTTTAATAAAATAGCTTTAGGTCATCATCTTGACGACATATTAGAAACACTTCTTATGAATATGTTAAACAAAAAATCTCTTTTTACCATGCCTCCCCTATTAGCTTTTCAAAAGTTTCCAATCACTATTATTCGCCCCCTTGCCTTGTGTGACACTGCTAGCATAATTCGTCACGCAAACGAGCAAGGCTATCTTTGTTCAACATGCACTTGTGATTATCAAGAAAATTCAGGAAGAAAAGAGGCACGTAGAAGGCTATTCAATCTAACTGAAGGAAGCTATACATTAAAAAGAGCTATGTTTGAAAGTTTAAAAAATATACACAAAGAATACTTACCTTAAAAAATCATGTTCATTAAGGTATGGATGGAGAGCTTTTGGCTGTTTCTTTATTATTTTCCTTTACTTCATCATCTTTTGTTTCACTATCTTTTTTATCTTCTTCGTCAACTTCTTTTTCTCCTTCAGCCTTTTCTTTTTCTTTTATTTCTTTAAGAGGATCTTTAAGCTTTTCTACAGTAGCTTTAAGTTCATTTATGGTTTTCATCTCTTCATCTTCTATAAATTTATCAGAAAACTCTTTTAATAAAACTAACGCATCATCATATTTTTTTGCAACAATCAAAAGACGAGCATAGTTAAAAGCTATAGAAGGTGTTTCTTTGTTACCTTCATAAAGTGCTTTATATATATCTTGAGCTTGTTCAATCTTTCCGCTAGCAGAAAGTGCATAGGCATAAGAAGTTAATATCTTTTCATTTGTTGTTTCTTTCTCATATAAACCTTTTAAAAGACTTGTAGCTTCATTCCATTGCTCTAAAAGAGCATACATTCTTGCAATATTATATGTAGCTGCATTGGTATATTCAGGATTATCAAGAGTTTTTTTGTAAAACTCTATTGCTTTCTCATATTTTTTTAACTCAGTATAGGCTTCCGCTATATAAAAATACTCTCTAGTAAGGTCTTTTTTTTCTTTTGCAAAGATAACTAAAGGCATAAATAACAATATTATTGCAAGACAAGCGATATATTTTTTCATAAATCTAGATTCCTTAAGAGTATTTGCATTGATAACATTAAAAAAAACAACAATTCTTTTTTAGGATACCTAATACTCTTACTAAATTACAGTTTTTATGTTAATGTAGCTGAAGAGACATACGTCTCGAATGATAGTATTATAAAGCACTTTTTATCAAGATGCTATAAATAAAAAATATCTATAGGGAAGTTTTATTTATGAAAATGAAAGCACTTATATTACATGCAACAGGTACAAATAGGGATGTTGACGCTAAATACGCTTTAGAATTAGCAGGGGCTGAAGGAGACATTGTCCACATAAATCAATTAAAATCAAAAGAAAAAAAATGGGAAGACTATTCACTTTTGGTAATTCCAGGTGGTTTTTCCTATGCTGATGCATTAGGAGCAGGAAAAATATTGAGTCTTGAACTTATGCACTATTTTTTTGATGAAATCTCTGAGTTTATATACAAAAGGAAACCAATCATTGGAATATGCAATGGTTTTCAAGTTCTAATTAAAACAGGGATATTGCCCGGTAGTGAAGAAGGTATACTTTCAAAAGATGCATACAGAAATAGAGAAGCTACATTGACATACAATGAAAATGCCCATTTTGAGTGCAGAGATGTAATATTAAAAGCTGTTGATTCAAAATGTATTTGGACAGCTGGTATAACAGAGCCAATCATCTGCCCTATAGCACATGGTGAGGGGCGTTTTTTAACTAGCTCTCGGGAAGTGTTAGATAAATTGATAGTAAACAAACAGATTGCATTAAAATATATGGCAATAAAAGCCGATAGTGAAGGAATAGGCGACATCCAAGACGCTAAAGGATGCTACCCTTACAATCCTAATGGTTCGTGTGAAGATATTGCAGGCATTTCGGATGCTACAGGACTCGTTTTAGGTCTTATGCCACACACAGAGAATAACGTTGTGCAACGTGAAGTAGATTATTTAGAAAGACGAAATGCGACAAAGGCATGTCTTGCTATTTGGAAAAATGGTGTTCAGTATGCAAAGAACATGTAATGAACCTTTTGGAAAAGAGAAGTTATAGCTTTGGAGAGTTTTTATGAATAGAAAGATACTTCTAGTTTTGGTGTTTTTTTCTCTTGTTTTTTCTAGCTTTGCAGATGATATCGAAACAAAAGATGGTAAAAAAGTTTCTATAAGGTTTTACACAAAGAGTGTTTATTATCCCGGTGGCATTGAAACAGAACCAATCTTTGTAAGGGTTTCCATTACCAATAATAATGCAGAAACAATGCACTTTAAGCTAGCTGATGATCGCTCTTTTACTGTTGATTTCTCTGTTGTAAACACAAGAAATAAAGAAGCTAACCATAATGACAGCTGGCGTAGAAAAAGGAGTTCTAACGGACAGATTTATTTTAGAGAAATCACGCTAGAACATGGAGAAACATATTCTTTTGTAGAAAATGTGAAAGACTACGTAGATATAGACAATGCTGGAGTCTATGTACTAAAGGTTTTATTCTTTCCCGAGCTTAAGCGAGCAATTGATAGCACAGAAGATCACCTAGTTTCAAACGCTCTAACACTAGAAGTAAAGCCTTCACCATCTGTTTTAGCTTTGGGAACACTTCCAGTTTCTGATGCAACAGGAGAGATATTAAAGCCACAAGCTATTCCACCAGATCAAGTTATAAACTACATGCTTATTGCAAGACAAAAATCTTTATGGCAACAATTCTTTTTGTATATGGATATAGATAGGATGATAGCAAAGGATGCTTCCAGGGGGAGACGCTTTAAAGCAGAGTCTGAAATGGGTCGCCTTACCATGATAGAAGTATATAAAAGAGATTTGAGTAGAGAACACATTGATAAAGATATTGTTGCTATTCCTGTAGAATTTCAAATCGAACACACAGCATATACTAGCACAGAAGCTCAAGTAAAGGTTCTTGAATGGTTTCAGTATAGAAATTTCAAAGAGAAAAAGCGTTTTACATATTATTTGTCGTCAAAGGATGGCGTTTGGATGCTCTATGACTACCTAGTAGAAAATCTTGGTACTGAATAGGGAGAATTAAAAGAGAGAAAAATATGATAATGGTGCTCATTTCAGAGTCTCAAGATAAAAATAAGACTTTGATGAAGGTTTTTAAAGAACAGTCTATTGATATTATTCATTATAGTTCTCCAATGAAGGCGTTGGATAATCTTGCTGAGATTAAACCTGATGCCATAGTTATAGACACAATAGATTTCCCACGTCATTGGAAAGTAATCACTCAGTATGTGCGTTATAGCAATTCAAAAGATGATGTTGTAGTAATTTTGATTGTTAATGCTCTTTTTTCTGCATTCGAAGTGGATAAAGCTATCAGTATTGGAGTACAGGGAATTATAAATATTGACACACCTAACGAGGTTGTTGTAAACAATGCAAAAGATATCTTGGCAAAGTATAAAAGTTCCACTTTTAAGGCAAGAAGAGATTTTAACGAAGAATTTTCAAGTAGTGATTGTTCCTTTTTGTTTGTTGAACCAGAAACTGAATGTATTGTAACAGGCAAGGTTAAAGACTTACATACTGACTCTCTCCTTTTTATTCCCGACATCAAAGTAGATGAAATAGATAAGGATGACATATTAAAGAATTGTTCACTTAAAATTAGAAATAATATTCTTACCCCATCTTGCCGTGTTGTTGAGGTAAATAATTATCTAAATCTAGAGTTTGTAGACCTAAAAGAAGAAGAAGCTAGAGTGATAGAAGAGCTACTTGACGAATCCAAAGCTATGGCTCTTATTAGCTAAACTTGGCTTGCTTAATGCAGCATCAAGTGCATACTTAATTTTAATTAGTACCCTTCATATTTACTGAAAAACTTTCTCAGAGTCTTATAGCTTTTTTGCACTTACGTAAGATGTCTTTTTATATATCTAATGATTTTTTTTAAAAACGAAAAGCGAGTCTGTCTTTTTTTAGCTTCATTCAAGAGGGGCTTTGTCTTTTTAGCATAATCTATCAAAACTTTATACAAACTATCTTGACTTAATATTTTACTCGCTACAGATATAAAATCATCTACCTCTTTACTATTTTCTAAAATCCATACATAAGAGCCTTGTGTGCAACCTTCTATATGTGAAAGATAAGAGGGGCAACCTTCTTTTTTGAAAAAATCACAAAGCTCTTTATTCATATTAAAATAACTCAAAACAAATGTCTTAATTTGCCTCTCATTATAATTTTTAAAAGATGTTATCCCTATACCTTTAACATAGTTATAAAGATATTCCGTAAGCAATCGACGATTTTTTGCATAATATTCAATAATTGCAAGTTGATATTGGTCGTCTCCAAAAACAATATAAGCATCTGTCATGTTTTTATATATAGGTTTTAATAAAAGACTTGAAAAACATTTATTAACAAGACACATATTTGCTTGGAATGTTAGAAGCTCAAAAGCACCTTTCTTACCTAGCTTTTTATAATTTGTATCTCTAAGTTTTAGAAAGCCATATCGAATCTGGTAAAGATTAAACTCTATATAGTCGACATCTCCATTTTTTTCAATATCTTGATATAATGTCAAAAGAGCTGTTTTTTCAAAAAAATCATCAGAATCTAGGTATAAAAGGTATTTGCCATTTGAAGCTAATACACCAGTTTTTTTTGCAAAGTGTGTTCCTCTATTTTCCTGCAACTGAATGTATGTAATATTTACTCTCTTTTTCCATTCTTCTACAATATCACTACACATGCTTCCATTTGGTGACGCATCATTAACTACTATAACTTCGATTTTTTCCATTGGAAAAGTTTGTTTTGCAATAGAGAAAAGAGCTCTATTCAAATATTTTTCTGTATTATAAACGGGTACTATTATAGAAAAGAAAAAATCACTCACACTAAATGCTCCCTTATACAAATTAACAAAACACAAACATAGTTAAAAATAGATTAACTTGAAACTCCATTATTTAATTTTATCTGTTCTTTTAGGTTTCTAAATATTTTTTCAAAAAAAGAAAATAACCAATTTTGCCTTTTAAGTTTTTCAAAAACTGGCTTTATTTCTTTAATGTAGTCTATAAAAACTCGGTTTAATTCTTCTGGATTTAAAACTTCACTAACAATGGAAACAAAATTATCCATGTCCTGTGTATTTCTTAAAATACTCACATAAGCATCAAATCCATATCTTTGCTCTATTATTGGAAGGTAAGACAGTTCTCCTACTTTTTTAAAAAACGTCAAAAGGGCATCTTTTACATGCAAATAACTCAAAACAAAAATTCTAATTTGTTCTTTGCTATAACTTTTTAACCCACATATTCCAATACCATAAGTATAATTATAAAGTATTTTTGGTAAGAGTCGACGATTTTTTGCATAATATTCAATAATAGCTATTTGATATTGATCTTCTGCATATACAATGTAGGAATCTGTCATATTTTCATATAAAGGCTTTATAAAAG
Organism: Treponema sp.; assembly: GCA_052169955.1. Classification (GTDB taxonomy): domain Bacteria; phylum Spirochaetota; class Spirochaetia; order Treponematales; family Treponemataceae; genus Treponema_B. Next base: position 3,529 of record JBQNBL010000018.1, on the reverse strand, counting down.
AACTAGAAAAGCACTTATCAACAAGAGACACACTTGTCTTAAATGATAAAACTTCAAGCACACCTTTATTACCTAATTCTTTATAATTACAATACCTAAGTTTTAAAAAGCCATATCGTACTTGGTCGATATTATATTCTATGTAATCAGCGTCCCCATTTTTTTCAATATCTTGATATAATGCTGAAAGAGCTACTTTTTTCAAGGTATCATCTGGGTCTACATGCAAAAGATATTTACCTTTTGAAGCTAGGGCGCCAGTTTTTCTTGCAAAGTGCGTACCTCTATTTTCTTCTAACTGAATATACTCAATGTTTAATCTTTCTTTCCAATTTTCCACAATATCATTACAAACTGCCTTATTTGGCGATGCATCATTAACTATTACAACCTCAACCTTTTCCATTGGAAATTTTTGTTTTGTAATAGATAAAAGAGCCCTATTTAAATATTTTTCTGTGTTATAAACGGGAATTATTATAGAAAAGAAAAAATCGTTCACGTTATTTCTCCATGACCGCTATTTTGCTAGTATAAATTGATTTTAATTACTAGAAAAAAGCACGCAAAGAACTTTTGCATTTTGCCTAAGTTCTTAAGCGTGCTCGTCAATTCTTATTTTAATATTTATTAGATATGCTCAAAGCGAGCTGTAAAGAATCTCAATTGTTTTGGCTCATATACAAATTTCAAGCCTTTAATAACTTCCTTGTGTTTATATAACTTAATAACAGCATCTGCAACAAGGTCCATATGCTTGTATGTGTAAACACGTCGTGGAATTGTCAAACGTACTGTTTCGAGCTTTGGAACATGGTTTTCCCCTGTTTTAGGATCTCGTCCTGCAGAAACAATACCGCGTTCCATACTGCGTACTCCTGACTCAATATAAAGTTCTGCAGCCAAAGCTTGTGCTGGGAAGTTGATTTGCTCAATGTGTGGGCAAAATCTTCTTGCATCCAAGAATACAGCATGACCACCCACAGGCTCGATTATAGGAACTCCTGCTTCCAAAAGTTTATCTCCTAGATAACGAACTTGCTTAACTCTGTGCTCAATATATTCAAATTGCAAAGACTCACGCAAACCAATTGCCATAGCTTCCATATCGCGTCCTGCAAGACCACCATAAGATGGCATACCTTCAAAGACTACAACAAGTTCTTTTGCAGCTTGGAATAAGTCATCATCGTTCATACAAAGGAATCCACCAATGTTGACAATACAATCTTTTTTTCCACTCATTGTACAACCATCAGCATAGCTAAACATCTCATGTACAATTTCTTTTATTGTCTTATCTTTATATCCTTCTTCTTGTTCTTTGATGAAATAAGCATTCTCTACACAGCGAGTTGCATCATAGAAAACCTTAATTCCATGTTTTTTTGTTAAAGCCCTAACCTCTTTCATATTTTTCATAGAAACAGGCTGTCCACCAGCTAGGTTGACTGTTACAGCTAAACAAACATAAGCAATATTTTCAGCACCTTTTTCGTTAATCAACTTTTCTAGCTTATTTAAGTCGATATCTCCCTTAAAAGGAATTCTCTTAGTTGCATCATGTGCTTCATCTTTGATGATATCAACAAAATTACCACCATTTGCTTCTTGGTGATAACGTGTTGTAGTGAAATACATGTTGCCCGGAACATATTGACCTGGTTTAATTGCAATTCGAGACAAAAGGTTTTCTGCTCCACGTCCTTGGTGTGTTGGAACTATATGTTTAAAACCAAATATTTCTTGAACAGTTTGTTCCAAATGATGAAAGTTTCTGCTTCCTGCATAAGCTTCATCTCCAACCATAATGCCAGCCCATTGCCTATCACTCATAGCATTTGTGCCTGAGTCAGTAAGAAGATCAATGTAAACATCTTCTGAGTTGATCAAGAAAGTGTTATAACCTGCTTCTTTAGCAACCTTCTCTCTTTGTGAACGGTCTAACATCTTCACGGTTTCCACAGCCTTAATTCTAAAAGGCTCTGCTGGATAGTTATTGATATCCATAAAATCCTCCTAAATATATTAATACATCAATAGATGTATATATTTTAAGTCAACTTTGTGAACTTCTTTATAAACTTTCTTCCATCAATTTTGTCTTTAGCTCTTCTATTTTCTCTTTTGAAACCTCTTTTCCTTCCATCATGGAAAGAATTGAAGAAACATCACTTTTCGAAAGTTTTTTGCCATATAGTGTATGCTCTTCAAAAGAAGCAGTTGCAATGGGTGCTACCTTTTTACAAATAGAAAAAATAACTTTTGCATACTCTCTAATTTCTTTTTGTGCGTGTGAGCTAAGCCTCAAAGCTAAAAAATGAAAAAGATTGTGCAAATCCATCTGCCAGTAAACTTCTGTGTATAAGGAAAGCGGAAGATTTATTCTAGCCATTTCTCTTGAAACGCCTTTTTCTATAAAAGATTTATATGATGTGTATATTTGCTTTTGCTCTTTGGCTAATTCACTTACAACACTACTTCCAACTTCTAAAGGAAGAGATTCAGCTGAAGCTTGTTTATCTTTTTTGTTTTGAGTTTTTATATCAGAAGGAGTTGGAACATAAAACTCCTCCTTCATAACAGAATAGCGACCAGAAACTTCATTCATTCTTGCAGTTCTATGTCTAACCCACTGTCTTGCAACAAACAAAGGCATCTTAATATGGAATAAAAGAACAACCTGCTCGAAAGGAGATGTATGGCCATTACAGTATAGATAATCTATTAGTTTTTCATCGTCTCGTAAAGTTTTTTTGCTATTGTAAGAAACACGAGCAGCCTCTGCAATGCGTGAATCCCCGCCCATATAATCAACCAACCTTACAAACCCACAATTGAGAATAGGAATCTCTTTATCCAAAATCTTATCTACTTCTAAATTAACACAACGAGCCATATTGTGATTGACTATAACATACTAGACTAATAAAATCAATGTACAAATAAACTTAAAAAGTTTGTTAAGTGCAACACTCTCATAACAAAACAACTATTAATTTATCTAATACATTGATAATAACCAGAAAAAATATGAAATTTAAGATTAACTAGAATAGTTTTTCACTTTATCCTAAAACTACTTTAAAAATTTTTAAGTAGCTTTGTTATATGATTTTAAAAGATTTATTTTCAAAAATATGATAGAATATATAGTAAAATCGTAAAAAGTTTTGCTATATCTTTCACACAACTATTCCCCCATATTTTGAACGTAAGTACCTTAGCTAATGTTATAATCGTACCTTAGCTAGTGTTATGATCATACATTAGCTAATGTTAGGATTGTACCTTAGCTAATGTACTTAGGCAAAACTGTACAGTTTAAGGGTCGCAAACTGTATTATTTAGGGATCGCAAACTGTACAGTTTGCATATGCGAAACTGTACATGTTGCGGTCGTGTATACGACCGCCTTCCAATATATTTCCTCTCATCGCAGAGGCGTAAGCCTCTGACATGTTGCGGTCGTGAATACGACCGCCTTCCAATATATTTCCTCTCATCGCAGAGGCGTAAGCCTCTGACA
>JBQNBL010000017.1:0-50054 GCA_052169955.1 Treponema sp. | reverse complement strand
TGATTTACTAAAAATAATAAAGCAAATATTTAAAGGATGCTAGTCAAGAACCTAATAGAATATACCTAACACCCGCTTCAACCTGATATTGTGGACAAGCCACAAATGCAGGTTAAGCGAATTTTAGATTGACCTGCCTTGTGGCAGGTGGGTATGGAACCAATCAAAAACATCCTTTCGACCGAAAAACAATTGCAATGAAAAAAGCATTGCAAAAGGAAGGTCGAAATTAAACAGAAAAGAATAGTTTCAATGATTGGAGCATTAATTTTAATAATTAGTGCAGTAGTGTTAATTACCGGATGTCCACAACCGAATAATAAAAAGGACAATAACGGTGGAACCAATATTTCAATTAATGGTGTGTGGAAGTCAACTACTACGCCACCACAAAATGATTTAGACCAAGGGCTTACAGATGTGTATGTAGCATTTGATGGTCAAATGCATATATAGCTTATCGAGTCAGAGGAGTATTGTATAAAGGTTATTCTTGTGATGTATCACGTAAAAATCTAACCATAATATGTAATCCTTTATGTTTTAATTAAGGGTTACGTACATATTGAAGGATAAAAATAATTTACTAGTAAGCACCATAACTTATACAACTTTTCTAATGCCTGTTGTCCCTCATATCGATAATAGCCTAGCAAATATCGCACTACAGTATTATTTTTCTGTTCAACAAAACAATTATCATTTTTCTTATAAGAGCGAACACGAGTGAAAGTAATTTTATTATCTTCACACCATTTTACAAATTGATAGTTCTTAAATTCTGAAGCCCCTTCTCAGAGTCTATGAAACGCTGATTAAAGCTGGGAGAGCATCTAATCAGCGTTTCTTTAACTTTCTCAAGTTGCCATAAGTTACGGTTGGATGGCAACTTGAGAAAGATTAAGGATTCATAGGAGGCACTGATTAATTCGATTTTGAATTAATCAGTGCCTCCTTTATACATAGCATTTTATAGGGTAGTGTATTTTCAATATCTTCAATGCTTTTTTGCAATTTCTTTTGTAATAGAATCACGTTCTTATCAATAGATAAGCTCATAACTAACCTCCAGTAGTTTTTATTCTACTGAATGTTATTTTAGCTAAGATTTTTACGTGATACAATTCGATATTTTTAGTCGTAAAAGAAAACTAAAAATTAGTCTTTTATTAAATTGTCACGTCTTATTTTAAGTTTTTGTTCTGGAGTCGATTTAAAATAATTGTTGCATAATCCACCCTCCCAATGTCCATAAATAGGGTTAGGTAACAAGATATATTTTATTCCGAATGCACTTTTGTTTTTGTCCACAACTTCACGGCGAATATTATTTAATTGATGGTAAGTTTCGCCAGTAAAATCGAAATCGTCAAGGTTGTCTCCTATGAAAAGAACAACTGTATATCCTTGTTTTTCTGCTTCTTCAAAACGAGAAGTTTTCTGTGTCTCTTTATCTTTCAAAAACACTGAAGTTTCATCCACAGCAGGGAAGCCCAATTTTTGTAGATTATTAACTGTATGTTGATATTCATTTTTACTACGATTGGAAACATAAAATATCTTTCCGCCTTGTGCTGTTACATAGTTTGCAAAATCAGTTGCACCGGGAATAGCTTTTGCCCTTTCTTCACTGCACCATGTAGACCAGCCTTCTTTACTATAGCCTTTCTTAGTAAAGACTCGAGTAGCTCCTTCTGCACTGTTGTCTATCATTGTTTCGTCAAGATCTACGATGACAGCCTTTTTTTTACCATCAGCAACTTTTGCCAAATCGAATGCTATTTGAGCTGCATTAAAAGCCTGATAGGCAAGGGCTCGGTACTCTCCAGATTGTTGCATCCAGTTAAGTGCCATAACACTTTGTTCCATAAGCAGAGCTTGAGCCTCTGCCTGACGCTCCTCTTCTGTTTTTACTATTTCTCTATCATTCTTTGAACAAGAAAAAGTTATAACAAAAACAGAAACATAAAAAATTACTTTGATTGCCTTCTTCATAAACTCTCCTAAGCATAAAAACTTGTAATTTACAAACTAGTTACAAAGTCCAGTTTGATGTTTTCTAATATATCAGAAAAGAAAAAAATAAAACAATAGAAAACATTGTAAATGTAAATGGGACTTACTTCACCTATTTCTTTATAAAATCTACATTTAAGCTAAAAGCTCTTACATTTTATAATCTTAGAACTTTAACTTTTTTAAATCAATTATAAATTCTGAAAAAAGTTTTACATTTTTGCTTGAAGCTATTGTTTTATCTGTAAGAACATAACATCCATCTGTATCTACTTCGCATATAGCTCGTGGCTTTTTAGCTGGGAATCTTTGTTGAAATACCTCATCTTCATCTAATGTTGCAAAGAATACTTTTATGTGTTTTGTTATCTTTGAATTATTTAATTTTAGTTTCCAATATCCAGTTTCTGCAATACGTTCTCTCAATGTAACCTTACTAGAAATAATAGCAATTACTTTATATGTTTTAGGATTATATATAACGATATCAGCATCAGGTAAATGTGAGCCAAATTCACCAAAGTCCACAATTAAATTACGCTTTACCATTGCCAAAACTTCATCATCATTTATTTCACGGTCAAGCTTGTTTCCATTAACTACACCTAGTCCTAAACTCTTTACTTCATCTTCAATTATATATTGAATTAATTTTTCAAGATTCTTACCCTTTGAAACTCCGCCATGATTGCTGGGTGTCTTGTATACCTCGTTGTAATGCATCTTGTCTATGTAATTCTTTTATTTCACTAAATATTTGTGACACATATTTATAGGTTTCATTTCCAAAATCTTTTTTCTTTTTTTCATAAATGCCTACAACATCTTTAAATGTCATATTCTCTCCATAACCAAAATATATTCTGTAGGATATATAATGCTATCTGCCTTATTCACTTTTGTAAAACGTCCCGTTTTTGCGTCTCGTGTTGAAGGTAGCATTTTTGAAGGAATTTCACGCTTAATTATTTTGTGTTGTAAAAAACCTATTGCTTTCATTTGTTCCAAAAAAACTTCTGCATTCAAAATATCAACACCTTCAAATTGTGTGTTACCAATCACTATACAAGCTTTACCATGAGGCTTTAAAACTCTATACATTTCAGAAAAAGTTTCTAACATATCAGCATAGTAATTTTTCACTTCTATTGCTTTTTTATTTTTTAATTTTGAAACGATGTCTTTAGCAATATAGCTTTGTAGCTTTATTTCTTTATGTTCACGAAAACTACTTCCAATAAACTTTTTTCTAAACTCTGGTAAATCTTTTAATATACCAAACCATAAAAGTGGCAATTGGTGTAAGTCAGCATATTCATAACTTGTAACATATGGTGGGCTAGTTATAATAAGGTCAATACTTTCGTCTTTTAGAGTTAAATTTCTTGAATCACTAAGTTTTATGTTTACAAACTTATCAAGATTGCTTTTTACCTTTTCTGAAAGCAACTTACTATATTCCTCATTTTTTTTAATCATTTTTTTTGCATACTTAAAAAATAAATCAAAAGGAGCTAAAACTTGTTTTTTCATATCACGAGTTGGCTTTACGCTTTTTTGTAACCAAATAGAAGTACTTTTTAAGATTTGTGCAAAGCATACAAGAAAAAAATCTTTTATATTAGAGTCATCAATTTTAAGTATATAAAAAAGCAAAGTTCCTAACTGTTCTTTTTGCTCGCTTTTAAACCAATAATCTATGCGTGTATTTTCTGGAATTATTTTATTTTTTTCTACATCTTCAAAAAGACCACCTACAGTAAGACATTCATGTTGCAACCTCAACATTTGCTTTTCTAATGTTTGTGTATTTTGCACTCTTGCCTTTACCTTTGCAACTAAATATGCAATCTCATTTATATCAGAGCCAAAAGCAATTCTTTTGTTTACAAGGCTTTCTACTACTGTTGTGCCACTACCCATCATTGGGTCTAAGACACTATCTCCTTCATTGCTATATTCACAAATAAGGCGACTTGCAAGTTGTGGAATAAATTTGGCAGGATATGTATAAATACCATGAGTTATATAATTTGTGTCTTTTTGAGTTTTATTTGAAAATGACCATGAATAATCAATAGGAATTAAACTTAAATCATTGTATGAAATAAGTTCACTATTTTCACACACATTATGCATTCCATCCATTATATGATAGTTTAATTATTTTCTTCAAGAGAAAGGATAGTAGCTATTAAAAATAGCTTATTAAATCGTTATCTTAATTGAGGATTGGGAAGTCTTTATAGACTTTAATTTTTTTTATAGTGCATCAAAATATAAACAAGACAAAAAAAGTATACCCAAGGTCCTTTAACAAAAGACTTTAGGTATACTTTTATTTAATTCAAATTAAAAATACTTTTAAGCTTCTTTTTTGTTTACTATTTTCATTACCCCATAGAAAACAGCACCAATTACTAAACCACCAAGTCCGAAAAGAATTTTCTGCCAATCGGAGTTATATAATAGATATAAACTTATTGCCACTGCAAGAATAGGAACTACATAGCCAAAAGGAATCTTGAAAGAACCTTTCATACCTCTTTTTCTAAACACTATAATTGCAAGACATGTTGGGATGTACTGAGCAAAGCGAGAAACAACAGAGATAGCGGCAAGTTTTGAAAAACTTCCTGTTAAACAGATTAGACAAGTTAAAATACCAGAAATAATAACTGCAACATATGGCACATCTTTTGCATTTCGTTTTTTCATAATACTTGGCAAAAAGCCATCATCAGTTAGAGCAACTGATTGACGAGGTACAAAGAAAGAAGAAGCAATGTTAATGCCTCCAATAGAAACCAAAGCACCTGTAGTAATCATAGCTTTTGCAATAGGACCTAAAAACTTTGCAGCTGCATCTGCAATAGGAGCAGAACTCGTAGGGAGTTCACTACCTAAAATACCAATAGAAACTACTTGAATCAACAAATAAAATATTGAGACTCCCGTCATAACCAAAATAATTGCAAGTGGTACATTCTTTTCAGGATTTTCCATATCCTCTGCCGCTACTGCAATTGATTCAAAGCCTGTAAAAGCATAGAAAGCCAATAAAGCTCCTGCACCAAAAGTTGTGAGAGTTAGAGGTGGAACTGCTTCCATAGGTTGAAAGTTAGTGCCCTGCATAAAGAAAACACCTACCAACACAAAGAAAAGTAGTGGTAAGAGCTTTCCTATTGTTACAATATTGTTAACAATTTTAGAAGTACGGACACCCATTATGTTCATTATAGAAAGAATAATGCAATTATGCTTCTCATTAAAGGTGTTCCAGCTGGAGCCCAAATACCTGCTAAAGCTGTTGGAAAACCTACAGCCATAGCTGCCCAAGCAATAATCATAATTGCCCATTTCATAAAACCTACTTCAAAGCCTACAAATTCTCCAAATGCCTCTCTTGCGTAAACATATGGTCCTCCATTTTTCTTAAAAAGACCTCCTGCCTCTGCAAAGCATAGTGCAATTAAGATGACTAAAAAAGCATCAAAGAGAATAACTCCAATACTTGCAACGCCTGAATGTTTTGCAACATTACCGGGAAGAAGGAAAATCCCTGTTCCAATAATGGCGTTAATCCCCAACAAACAAATACTTAATAATCCAAATTTGTTTTTATCATGCATAAGTTAAACCTCCTTATTTACTAGCATTTTTAACTAATTCTTCAAATAATTTCCTCGAAGCTTCATGAGTGCGTGCCAACATTTCAGGATGAAATTGCACTCCCATAATAAAACCATCTTTTGTATATTCAATTGCTTCAACAATTCCATCAGGTGCTTTAGCTGTTATCTTGAAATCTTTTGCAATGTCTTTTAGAGCCATATGATGGTATGAGTTTACCTTATCTTCCCTACCAAAAAGATTTCTCATGAGTGAAGCATCTTCTGTTAATATTGAGTGTGTTCTGCAACTAGGGCGAGCTTTTTGATTGTGCTGAATTAAGATATCTCGCTTAATTAATGAAATATCTTGATATAAACTACCGCCAAAGCAAACATTCATTATTTGCATACCTCTACAAATTCCTAAAACAGGTTTTTTAATTTTCATTGCTTCCTTTAACAAGGCAAGCTCAAAAATATCGCGTTTTGGTAAAATTTCTCCTAAACAACTCAATGGTTCTTCATTGAAATACACAGGGTCAACATCATATCCACCCATGATAATCACGCCATCTACGGCATTCAGTTGAGCTTTTATAGCTTCAGGTTCTTCAATAGGTGGCATCATTAAAGGAATGCCACCAGCATTCAAGACAGATGCAACATAATCAGCATTGGTATACATTCTCTCATATCCTGCAAAAAGCCCAGAACTACTTTCGAACAAAACGCTCCCTGTAATTCCAATAACAGGTTTTTTCATGTTTTCCTCCTTAAAAAATAGAAAGTACATTTTCTACCATATAATAGTGATTATACACGATTATTTGAATAATGACAAAAGAAATTAAAATCTCTATGTAAATAAAACTACTTTTACTATATCGGTATCTTTTTCAAGAACATCTACTAGCTTAATAAATTTCAAAAAAAAGTAGATTCACCAATATCTTTATTTTATACAAGATGTTATAATTATATTAGAGAGATGGAAGATTTTTAATTGTTGGGAGAAAACAAGTATTCTATTGATAACATCTTTAGAAATTTGATGAGGGTGGGGCTTTTTTAAGATTCTATTTTTCATATTTTTAAGGAGGAATGGAAAAATGAAAAAGTTGGTGTTTACTCTTGTCTTGTTTACTGTATTGATTTTGGGTGCGGAAACTGTTTTAATTAGCCATAAAGATATGCAAATGAGTGAACGGCAGGAAGTTTCTGGCAAAGACTATACAAAAGATAATGAATTAAATAAGTCATTGCAAGTGGAAAAAATAATGAAGTTATATCGGCAAATGTATAGTGCTATCATCACCAAAGATATGGATGCAGTTACAAAAATCTTTGCTAGCGATTTCGTTATGTTCTATCTTAACGGTATAAACATGAATAAAAATCAATGTTTAACAGCAATCAAAGATGGCGCTCTAAGTTATTCAAGAGCTAATCATGACGACATTGTTGTAAATGTTTATGGGGATCATGCAACTATTTGTGGAAAGACTTCTGTTGATATTGGGAATAATGTAAAGAAGATTGATTTACATATTCAACAAGATATAACTCTAGAAAAAAAATGGATGATGGGTCTTTACTAGCTCTAAAGCTAGCATATATTAATCAAAGTAAGCTTAAGAAGTTTATAAAGTTCTTAAGTTATATTATCTAATTGCTAGCCTACCTGATGTTATTATCGTACACTAGCTAATGTTAGGATAGTACATTAGCTAGTGTTATGATTGTACCTTAGCTAATGTACTGAGCCTAAACTGTACAGTTTAGGGGTGCGAAACTGTATTATTTAGACATCGTAAACTGTACAGTTTGCATATGCGAAACTGCACTATTTAGGGATCGTAGGTTGTACATGTTAGGGTCATGAATACAACTGCCTTCCAATGAAAAAGATAGCCAAAAATATAAACAAAATTTCTCAATTGCAAATGTAGCAGAACAAGATCAAGACATAGTATTGCAAGTAAAAGACTTACTTTCAAAACCTTCGAGTAAAAGAAAAATAAAAGTCATAGTAAAAGACAAAGCAGGGCTTTTGAGTGAGCAGATTATAAAAGACTCAGGGGCTAAAAAATTTACTTCAATCACACTAGTTCCCCCTACTTTCAATGTAACTAAAAAGTTGTCGATAGAAGATGGCTTTGCCCCTCCTAAAATAAAAGAGCTTCATAACTTTTTTCAGAAGAAAGAAGATTGGGAAAGTTCAGGTTATAAGGTTGAGTATGATGTAACGGGTACTCCTTTTGAATATAATAAGACAAAAGATTTATTTTTCAATAAACAAGCAGGTTTAGGTAGTTTTTTAATAACCATCATATTAAAGCAACCTTTACATCCTGATGTTCGTTCTGCATGGTCAGTGACTATTACTGCTAAAAATGATGCAAATCTTGCCACCGAAGGTATTTTAATTGAAGATAAAACGAACTATTCCTTGCTTTCAAATATTAAAGAGTTAAAACCTCTTTCTAGCATAAAAAATCTTCTATTTACTACTGATTCAAGTGGAGTTAAAATTGCTATTTGTGATATTGAGTATACAGATTTTGACACCAACTTAAAAGTTTCATTAAAAACTAATGATGATCAAGCTAAGATTGGAAAAGAAGGCGGTGTAGATCTTACAAACTCATATGAGGAAAGTATTGAACTAGAAAAACACGCAGGAAGTTTAAAAGACATAACTTTTATAATTACGGCAAAAGGGTCCCCTATAAATGATATTGAATTTGAAGTTGGAAGCACTATAATTCTTAAGTCTAATGAAGGATATGAAGTAACAGAATGGTTTAATAATGGCGTAATGTTGCTTAGCCCACCATTTAAGTCGGGTTCTCTGGTTAGTAGTGATGTTAGTGTTGAGAATGCAAGAAGGAATTATAAATTGAAGGCTAAAATGGGAAGACGTAGTTAGAAAGACGTTGCTTAAAGTTAGGTTGATGTTAACGCAAGGCATTAGTTGGGGGATTTTCATTGAGTTTTATAAAATAAAAAATGCAAGATAATTGACATAAGGCATTGTGTGTTATATATTGAGATGGTATTTGTTTGCGGATGTCGTATAACGGCTATTACCCGAGCTTCCCAAGCTTGTGACAGGGGTTCGACTCCCCCCATCCGCTTAAAGTTTTTCTTGACCACCTTGCTTTTTTTCTAAATTTCTTTGTTAAAATAATAATATGTTTCCTTACAGTCTTTTTCCTACTTGCAAAGTTCTGTTATTTTGCCTTATTATAAGGTAGGCTAGTTTTAATAATTAAGGGGTGTTATATGGCAGATAAAAAAGAAGTTGCTGGACTTTTCTTAAACCTTGCGGAAGGTTTGGAAGGTGGCTCTTTTTCAGCTAAGTTTCCTATAGGTTTGACTATTCCAGGTAGTGAGCATGGAAATAAAGAGCTTGTTATGGCAGCTCGTATTGCAAAGGCTAATAATCCAGATTTGGATGTTATTTTGATCGGTGGAGAGGAAGTTGATGGTTTTAAGTGTTTTCCTTGTGAAACACTCGAAGAGGCACATAAAAAAATGGAAGCCCTTTTCAAAGAAGACAAGATTAAAGCTTGTGTTACAATGCACTACAATTTTCCTTTAGGCGTTAGCACTGTAGGGAAGGTTATCACTCCAGCTAGAGGGCGTGAGATGATTATTGCTACAACTACTGGTACTACTGATGCAAATAAATATAAAGCCATGCTTTTGAATGTGATTGCAGGTATTGCAACCGCGAAGGCTAATGGAATAAAAGAGCCAACTGTAGGTCTTCTTAATATTGATGGTATTCCTGTGATTGAAAAGGCTTTGAATAAGCTTTCGGAAGGTGGTTATAAATTTAAGTTTGCGACTTCAAATAGAGCTGATGGTGGAGCTAGGATGAGAGGAAACGACTTATTGCAGGGAACTGCCGATGTTATGGTTTGTGATACATTGACAGGAAATCTTTTGATTAAGATGTTTTCTTCATTTATGACAGGTGGTAATTATGAGGCTGCAGGCTTTGGTTATGGACCATGTGTGGGACAAGGTTATGATGATGTTGTGGGAATTGTCTCTCGTGCATCAGGGGCTCCAATCATTGCTAATGCACTTAAGTTTATTGCAGATTCTGCACGTGGTGATGTGCATGCAGTTTATGCTTCTGAGCTTAAAGCTTGCCAGAAAGCAGGTCTTGAAGACTTACTTTCAAGTATGCCTGGAGCTAGACCACAAGAAATGACTGCAAGGGAAGAGGTTAAGATGCCTCCTAAAAAGACTGTTGAAGCAGGTATTCCAGGTATTGATGTTATTGAAATTGAAGATGCTTGTAAGGCTTTATGGAAAGAGGGAATATACGCAGAAACAGGTATGGGTTGTACTGGGCCTGTTATTATGGTTTCTAGCTTGGATTTAAATGTTTGTAAAGATATTCTAAAGAAAGCAGGTTATATTAGCTAGTTTTGATAAAGCCCCACTTAGTGGGGCTTTTTTTATAGGCTCTTTAACTTATTCAAAGTGTAATTCAACGGTTTCTATATCTTGCCTATGTTTTAGCTTTAAATATAATGTTTTTGTCTCTTGGTTATATACGTATCCTGAAGAATCATAAGTTTCAAAATGTGGGTCAGTTCTAAAATGTATGTCATGAATTTTTATGTCGTTAAACTTTTCAATACCTTGCAATATTGCATAATGTGTGTTTCCTTTTTGAAGAGTAAAATCAAAGACCATCATGTTATCTGAATGTTTTTTTATTCTTATATCTTTTGCACATGTTAAAGCAAAAATGCTCCTATTCTCTCCATGAATGAGAGAAAGCTCATGTGTATACCATGTATTTTCAGGAAAAAACACTGTGTATAAAACATCAGCACCAATAATTAGTGCATCATTTGCCATAAGTCCTTCTTTTTTATTTTCATCTTGTTTTATAGTAAAAGATGAAGGGAAAAATGAAGGATCTTGAGTGAAAGAATAAAGAGAATTGAAAAGTAAATATCCAGTTCCTTTAACAAGTTCATTTCCAAACACATCACCATAATTGATCAGTATTTTTGAAATATTAAATGTAGCTAAAGAATCAATAGTATTTTCTCTTGTGTAGATATAGAGCATATCATCTATTGCAAAGAGCCTTTCCAATAAAGCTTTTTCACATTTTTTAGTGCTTGCTTCAATATTTCCTTCATCTCCATATATATTTTTGTAATCAATAGAAAGTTGTAAAATATTTGCCAATTGCAATGAAGTCATATTTTTTTCGTCTATTGTTTCAACAAAGTCAAGAATATCATTAATGAGATTGTATTCTCCTCTATTGGCTAAAAAAGGTATAAGTGGAGAATGCTCAAATAAGGAATAATCTTTATTATCTAGTTTTGAACTTATGGTTTTAATCTCTTCTTCATCTTCAATCATTTTAATTTTATAATTTTCGATTAATCCTCCATAATAAAGTGAGGATAAAAAAGAGCGTTTGTTTTTCGGTAAGAGTAGAATAGGATAATCTTCTATGGTTTTATTAAAGAGGCCTCGTTTTGCATTTTCAGAGATCAAAGAAACAAGAGTTTTTTCATTATGTCTTCTACTTCTAATTTGATTTTCCAAAGATTTTAAAAATATACCAACACACTCATTTAAATTATTTTCATATTTTTCCCTTGAAGCTATATCATTTGTTATCATGTTTTCTAGTTTTAAACTTTCTTTAGTTAGATGTGTATGGTATGAGATGAAAGTATTATTTTTGGAGAATAATATAAAAGGAGTTGTATTTTCTTGTTGTGTGGTTATATCTTGTAGTTTTGAAAATGCAAAAGTTTTATTTTTATATTGGATAAAAAAATTATTCCCACTTTTTTCTAATCGGGCATTTTGTGTAAGCTTATATGGCACATATAATTCCTTTATGCCTTTTCCAAGTCTGCAACTTATGTTTAAGGCTTCAATTTTGTTGTCAGTATTTTTTATGCGTCTATCATTTGTGGTAAAACTGAGAGTTGAGCCTTTTTCAAAAACTAGAGAAAATATTGAATCTTTCATGTTATAAGAGAGGATTTTTACCTCAGTTATGCTATCGTCATCATTTTTTATTTTTACAGGATTTTGTTCTGTAATAAAGATTGCAAGTCCATTTGACGTTATATGTACTGGTAGCAATAACTCTTGTTTTTCATCTTTATTTGTGAAATACCTACCAGAGACATTTAGGTGTGAATTTTTGTAATAAAATGGTACACCTTTTTTGAATTGGATAAAAAAGATAAAAAACAATATTAATACATATAAGAGTGAAAAGCCGAGTATCCTACTTGAAATATGTTTCATAACCGTATATTTTAACACTCATTGGCTTAAACTTGCAATAAGCAATTTGGAGAGATAATGCAGTATAGCAAAAAAATCGTTACGTTATTTTTAGTTTTTACGCTTTTTGTTTTTTCTTGTGTTTCTACACCTAAAGTGCAGGAAGAAGAAATTGTAGAAGATGTGCCAATACCATCAAAGAAAAAAATGGGAAAGCAAGAATTTGGGCTAGTCTTGCAGTCTTTTTTAGTTAAAGGAGATTATGATGGAGCTTTGTCTTTGTTTAGTAGGAAAGAAGAAGTAGAAACTGAAGTTTTAGAAGATGAGTCTACAAAGGTCTTGCATCTTTCAATACTTATTTCTGCAAATAAAATGACAGAAGCTTCGTCTTTAATAACAAAGCTAGAAGAAGAATATCCTGATAATGTGGAGATTCTCTATTGTAGAGCAATGATTGCTCAAAGTAAAAATGATGAAAAAACTAAGACAGAATACTTAAAAAAAATCCTTACTAGGTTTCCTCATGATAGTTGGGCATTAACGGAACAAGGTTTAGACTTATATACCAAGAAGAATTATAATGGAGCGAAGTCAAAGTTTTTGGCAGCTCTTAAAAATTCTCCTAAAAATGTTGAAGCTCTTTTAGGACTTGCTAGAGTAAACTACATGCAAAATAGGTTAAAGGATGCAGAAGCTAATTTAAATCTAGCATTAGAAGTTCAAAAAAATAATAGCATTGCATTGGCAGAACTTGCAAGGATTAAATCTGAAACAAATAGAATCTTGCAGGCAGTGGAAGATATGAAAAAAGCTATAGAAATTGATAAAGACATTCCAAGTCATTGGCTTGATTTAGGTATCTATAGTATGCAAATTGGGAAGAAATTAGAAGCAAAAGAGGCTTTTTCACACGTAATTGAATTAGAGCCATCTTCTTACATGGCTTATATTTACAGAGCAGGAATAAATGATGAATTAGGTTTTTCAAAAGAAGCTTTAGATGATTATAATAAGATTATCTCATTATATCCTTCATATTATTTTGCTTTTGAGGGAGCTGGTATTCTTTATATCCAAAATCAAGAGTGGAACAAGGCTGTCTCTTGTTTTAAGAGTGTCTTAAAGAGGGCTTCAAATCGTTATCAATATGCTATATTAAGTGCATTTTGTCTATACAAAGCAGGCAAAGAAAAAGAGGGAAAAGAACTTATTAGAGAATATCTAAAAGTTATGGATCGTACAAAAGAAGAAACTGAATATTTTTTAACAAGACTATTTTTTGAAAATTCTGGTGATGCAGATGTTAATAATAGGATAACAAAGGTTAAAGGAAAAACCCAATATTATAGAATGATGTTTTATCTAGGTGCATATTATGAGCTTATGGGCAAAAACTTGCTAGCAGAAAAGTGTTATCTTGAAGTTTTGGAGACAAAAGTGCCATCTTTTATTGAATACCGATTGACACAAATGGGTATGAATAGATTAAAGCAAAAATCTTAAAAATGAAGATAGAATTGTGAGAAAAACATAGTAGTGAGCAAAACTACTTTTAAGGACAAAAGTTATGCAAGAAAATACTGAGAATAAAGTAATTAAGACACTAAGATTTGCAGATAGGGAGATCATATTGCTTGGTACTGCCCATGTGTCAAGGCAAAGTATTGAAGATGTTAAGGAAGCTATTCAAACTCATTCTCCTGATGTTGTATGCGTTGAGTTAGATCAGGCTAGATATGACACTTTAACAAACCCAAAAGAATGGAAAGAAATAGACATCATAAAGCTATTAAAGGAAGGAAAGGGTTTTTTGCTTTTAGCTAATCTTGCATTGCAGGCTTTTCAAAAAAAATTAGGACTTGAAATGGGAGTAAAGCCAGGAGATGAAATGAAAGCTGCAATTGAAATGTCTAAGGAGTTAAATATAAAAACTTCTTTGGTTGACCGCCCTGTTCAGGTAACCCTAAAAAGAGCATGGGCTAAAAGTTCTTTTGCAAATAAATCAAAGTTGATTGCTATAATGCTGTCTAGTGTTTTCATTAATGAAAAGTTATCTCCTGAAGAAATAGAAAAGTTAAAAATGGAAAGTGCTATGGATGGTGTGATGTCTGATGTTTCAGATGAATTACCAAATATAAAAGAGGTGCTTATTGATGAGCGAGACCAATATCTTGCAACAAAAATATGGAAAACAGAAGGTAAGAAACTCATAGCAGTTTTAGGAGCAGGGCATCTTCCTGGTGTTGAAAGGTTTCTAAGACAGTTTAATGAGGACGCTTCTATGTGTGAAAATATAGAAGTACTTGAACAAATACCCTCAAAAAGCAAGTTGAAAGTAGCTCTTTCGTTTACTATTCCTGCAATAATAGTAGCACTAATTATTCTAGGATTTTTTAAAGGTGGACTTTCTACTACAAAATCACAGCTAATATCTTATGTGTTCTGGAATGGGGGACTTGCTGCAATTGGTTCTATCTTTGCGTTAGCAAACCCAATAACTATTTTGGCTTCGTTTTTGATAGCTCCTATTACATCAATAAATCCATTTATTGGTGTAGGCTTTTTTACAGGTATATTACAAGCTTGGATAAAAAAACCACAAGTTAAAGATATGGAAGCATTGTCTGATGATATTTGTACGTTTAGGGGATGGTACAAAAATAGAATTACCCATGCACTTTTAGTCTTTTTACTGTCAAGTATTGGAAGCTCCATAGGAACATTTATTACAGTGCCGGCACTCATTGTGAATATATTCAAATAGGAATGTGCATATGAATAGATTAGTTAAGGGTTGTTTTATATGTTTTTTTTGCCTTGTTGGTGTTGCCTTTGGCGTAGAGTGGGAATGGGGTAATGGAGAAGAAGGGGATCTAACAATAGAGACAGAAAATAGGCCAATTATAGAAGAAAAACCAATAGAAGAATTAGAAGAAAGCTTTGAAGATTTGATAAAATCTCTTGAAGACACTAAGCCAAAGACTCCTACTAATGTTGGTAAAACTACAAGAGTTATTGATTTTTTACGTGTACCACATAGATTTTTAGGCGGTGTTAATGATATAGCTTTTGAATATAACAGGGGAGATTCCTTTTATGTTGCAGGTGAAGATGGATTTGTTTCAAGGTGTTCTTATCCATCCTTTGCAACTGAGACATGGCAAGTTTCTAGTTTACCAATAAAAAAAATTGCTTCTCATCCGGATGGTAGGACTATAGCTTTATATGAAAGTGATGGGAGGACAATTCATAAAATATCTGTGTGGGACTGGCGAGGCAAAAAAAGAGTTTTTATTATGAGACCTAATTATTTTGTAACTTCTATTTCTTGGTCAGCAAATGGAAACTATCTTTTTGTAGGCAATACAGAAAAAGGTATTGAGGTTTTTGATAAGAATGGTAAAGTAGTTAATATCTATTCAACTCCACCTGGTATTATTTTACTTTCAACTACAGGGAAAAGGGAAAAGAGTATTGTCACTTATGGAAAAGGTGGAAAAATTTTATACACTAGTCTTGCCAGCAGAAAGAAACTTGCAGAGTATCAAACTTTGGAAGATTTAGAAACTCCTAGAATGATTAAAAATTTTACAAGAATAGTGGGATTTAAATCTGGCAAAATATATGTTGTGAATGCTTCTACAGGAGAGGTTGTGGAAGAACATAAAACAAGTAATGCCATGTTTCTAACAGAGGCAGATCATGATAGTCCTTCTTGGATAGAAAGAGTAAACAAAAAAAATAAATATGTATTGCATAAGGATAAGGAAGTTTCGAGTGCCTTTGTTTTGCCAAATGCAGTTCGAATAACTTGTGGCATTTCTATTATGGCTAGTGTTATAGCAGGTGGCGATGATGGACAAATATATGTCATCAATAATGATCAAAATAAAATTACTAGTTTCTGTCCATTGGAATATAAAAATACTGATATACAAAGTGTAGCAAGTAATACTTCTTCTCTCTTTTTGCTTCAAAATAGAAATTTGTTGTTGCAAAAAGAATATAATGAAGAGGCTGTTGTCGTAAAAGAAAATATAGATGCTTCTTCTTTAGTTTGCTCGAATGATTTTGTTTTACTCTGGACTCAAAATGAGAAAAAACCTATCTATAAGTATTCCATAGCTGATAAAACTCAAAGTGTCTTGTATAAGGGGCGTACTCCTATTCTTTCTTGTTCAATATTGAAAGGAAAGTTAGTGGTGGTGGAGGCTTCTGGTCTTGTTTCTCTTATAGATATTGAAAGTGGAAAATCTGTTTTTTCTTCATCAATAACAGGGACTCAAAGTGCTGTGCAAAGAGGAGATATCTATATAATAATTGCGAAAAATTCACTGGATAGTAGTCAGGCGCCACTTTTTGAACTTAATTTAGAGACAATGGAAAGGACTCCTATAAGACTTGAAGGTGAGTTGGCTTTTTCTTTAACACAAAATGAAGAACTTAACAACACTTTCTTTTGCTTTCTTTTAACTTCTAGTGAAAACAAACCAACTACTAATTTAATTAAATTTGTGATAGATGAGAATAGAGCTTTGAGTGGTAAATTTGAAAACCTGCTTTCATATAATGATGAAGATTTTGCTCCTTTTATTTTGAGCTATAAAGATGCAATTATTACTAATTTAGGAAAGGAAAACCTTATATATTTTAATTTGTTTTCTAAAAAAAGCGTTAAAATGGAAAGAGATTATGCACTGCCTAAGGTTGCAAGTCTTTTTAAGAATTATATAGTTAGTGTAAACACTGATGGTTCTCTTACTTGGTACGACAAAAATACACTAAAAATTGTAAACTATAAAAGATAGTGGCTAGAAAATGAGGTTTAAGATGCTTGTAATAAAAAAGATATGGATTATAGTTGCAATTCTTATCGCACTAAATATAAATACTTTTGCTCAAGAAAGTAGTAATGACTTAGAAGTAGAGGCAAGAACTTTTCCATATGGTTTTTATTTTGGACCTAAGTTTGTGGTAAGCCAAGTTGATGAACAAGGATGCTATTCTCCTTTTGAAGCAAGTTCTGCACTTGGGTTTGAATATGAGTATAGAGTTGCAAAATATTTTGAAATACAACCTTCATTTGAGCTATCTTTTTTACACCATTTATGGACAGGCAAAATGGTTGCTCTTTCAGAGATAGAAAATAGAACTGCCTTTACTTTTGCTTTTACTGTAGAACTTCCTTTTATGCTCGCTTTTGATGTTCAAAGATGGACTCTATCTTTTGGTGCTAGCCTTGCACTATTAATTAGGTTTAGTGCATTGGATTTAGGAGTGAAAGGAGATGAAATCGGAAGAAATAGGATTACTGCGAAAGAAGAAGTTTCAAAGATTAATTCATATTTTTGGCAAGAAGGAAGGTGGTTTTATCCTGCAATAAGAGCAAAATGCGAATACACTTTTGAAAGTGGTTGGAAGGCAGGGCTTTTATTTAGTGCCTACCTCCCTATTTCTAATATTTGGGCTTCTCCTAAAGCTGAAACTTCATCAGGGAAGATTCCCTTTTTTCATGATAGTATATTTAATTTAGCTATAATTATACATCCTGGGAAAAAGTATTAATTTTTTCTTTAATGTATTGAGCAAAATCTTCTAGAGTCATCACTTTTTGTTCACCACCTCGTATTCTAACTGCGACGGTTTTTTCATTTGCTTCTTTTTCACCAACAATTAAAAGATATGGAACTTTTAGGCTTTGATGTTTTCTAATTTTTGCATTCATTCTTTCAGTTGAATCATCTGCTTCAACCTTAAAGCCCTTTTTGATTAATTCTTCTTTGACTTTCAAGGCATATTCATTAAAAGTTGGAGCTACGGGAATGACGACAGCTTGGATTGGAGAAAGCCATACAGGTAAAAGACCAGCACAGTTTTCTATTAAAATGCCAATAAATCTTTCCAAAGAGCCCAAAGCTGCTCGATGTAACATAACAGGATGTTTTTTAGTATTATCTTCTGCTATATATTCAGCATTAAGTCGTTCTTTTGAAGGTAATTGATAGTCAACTTGAATAGTTCCACATTGCCATTCTCGACCTATAGCATCAATTAATGTAAACTCTAGTTTTGGCCCATAAAAAGCACCTTCACCTTCTGCAATGGTATACTCAAGTTCTGCAACTTTACAAGCTTGTTTTAATGCTTGTTCAGCTCTATCCCAAGTTTCATCATCTCCAATTCTTACCTTTGGTCTAGTTGAAAACTTAACCTTTATATCTTCAGGATTAAAGCCAAAATCACTATACATATGTTTTAAGAGTTTACAAAACTTTGCAACTTCCTCTGATATTTGTTCGTCTCGACAAAAAATGTGTGCATCGTCTTGCACAAAACCTCTAACACGCATAATTCCATGAAGAGAGCCTGAAGGTTCATTCCTAGTGCAAGAACCGAATTCAGCTAGACGTAATGGTAAGTCTCTATAGCTTTTAAGTCCTCGCTTAAATATTTCAACATGACCCGGACAATTCATAGGCTTTAACGCGAAAGTGCGTTTCTCACTTTCAGTTATAAACATATTCTCCTTATACTTTGCCCAATGACCAGATCTCTCCCAAAGACTGCGTGGCATAACAAAAGGAGTGTTCACTTCAAAATATCCGTCTTCTTTTAATCTATTTCTTACATAGTTTTGTACAGTAAGATAAATATCCCAGCCCTTAGGGTGCCAAAATACTTGACCTGGGTCTTCTTCATCTAAGTGAAATAAATCAAGAGCAATACCCAGCTTTCTATGATCTCTTTTTTCTGCCTCTTCTAAAAGGTGTAAATATTCTTTTAAGTCATTTTGGTTTTCCCAAGCGGTGCCATAAATGCGTGTAAGCATAGGACGCTTTTCATCTCCTCGCCAATATGCTCCTGCAATTTTCATAATTTTAAAGGCTTGTGGATTGATTTCTTTCATGGAAGAAACATGAGGACCTCTACATAAATCTACAAATTTACCTGATGTGTATGTACTAATCTCAGCATCTTTTGGTAACCCATTGATTAGATCAATTTTGAAAGGTTGATCTTTAAAAAGCTCAAGAGCTTCTTCTCTAGTAATAACTGACTTAACAAATGGAGCATTAGTTGCTAATATGCGCCTCATTTCCTTTTCAATTTTTGGTAAGTCTTCGTCTTTAATTGGGCGTGGCAGTTCAAAATCATAATAAAAGCCTGTGTCAATTGCGGGACCTATTGCAACGTGAGTTCCTTCAAAAAGATTTTTCACAGCTTCAGCCATAACGTGGGCTGTACTATGCCTAATAAGTGGTAATTTTTCTGACTTTTTGTTTAATAATGACATAAGAACCTCCAAAATGCAATATTGAAATTCAAGAGTTTCAAGTTTATTGTAAAAGTCAATAAATATCAATGCTTATTTTTTTCAATTAGTAAAAAAGACTATTGATTTTATTATATGACTATGTTACAATGCTTGCCATTATGGCTTTTCCAATAAAAGAACTAATCGAATTTGAAGGTAATATATACGAATTGACTCGGGCTGCTTCTAAGCGTGCTTTTCAGCTTGCAAAGATACAAAACTCTCCTGTATATCTTGATAATGAGAAAGTTGTTTCTGTGGCTGCAAGGCAGGTATTCACTCACGAAGTAGACTACCGCGAAGAAAAAAACTAGACTGTGGCTATTCCTGTCCTTGTTCTTTTTGGACAAACAGCCACTGGTAAAACGGAACTCCTATCACATCTTTTTTCGTCTTCTTCTCATATGTCTTTGTTGCGGGGTTGTGCAGAGATTGTTAATGCTGACTCCGTTCAAGTTTATCGTGATGCTGATGTTTGTTCTGCTTTACCTAGTAAAGATATCTTAAAAAGTTTACCACATCATTTAGTCTCTTTTAAATCTCCTTTTGAAGAATTTTCTGTTTCTGACTTTGTAACATTAACAGATTCTATAATCCCTGATATTTATGGAAGAAAACATCTTCCTGTGGTTGCAGGTGGAGCAGCTTTTTTTATAACTAACTTTATATATGGACTTCCGATTACTCCAACCTGTAAGCCTGAAACACGCTATTTTTTACAAGAAAGATTAAAATTAGAAGGAATTGTTCCTCTTTTTGAAGAGCTTAAAAAAGTTGATCCTATAACAAGTAATAGGCTACACATAAACGATGAATATAGAATATTGCGAGCTTTGGAAGTTTATTATGATTCTCAAAGACCTTTAAGTAGCTACACAGTCAAGACAACAAGAAGAAATGAATATAATTTTTTGATTATATCTTTGGAAAGAAAGCGTGAGAATATCTACAAGCGAATAGAAATAAGAGCAGATGAAATGGGTGAGTCTTTGCAAGATGAATTCACTAACTTATATGAAACTTGCAAAAAATGTGGAATAGTGCCTAGCCTTGAAACAGTTCCGCTTTTTAAGTCTATAGGATATAGAGAGTTTTTTGAAGTCAATGCTGAAGAACCCACAAAAGCTTTATTTGAAAAAGTTATTTCGTTAATTAAAAGGGATACAAAACACTATGCCAAAAGGCAAGAGACTTTTTTTAAGAAAGTTGATGGTGTTATCAAAATAGACATGGAAGAAAGTAACTATTATGAAAAATTACACAAGATAATAGTAGAGTTTTACGAAGATAATTTTTAAATGTTTTACTATGGTTTTTATTTTTAATGTAATAAAAACCTAATAGCTATCTAAAAAAAGAGCCCTCAAAAGCACTCGTGCATAGCCTGCACGGTGCCAAGAGAGCTTCACCCAAGACTATCCTATCAAGGCTATAAGGATAAATCCTAATATGCCTTAAACTTTTTCCTTTTTGCAGTATTGTCATCACCGGGAACAAACATTGTAGTAAGAGCATCATTGGTGGTGTAGGCATTATAATGCTTAGAAGGTACTTCTATACCCCCTTCCCTAATAGCATCACAGGCATAAAAGAGATAGTAAAAAGCCGTGTTATCGCTACCCGCATAAAGCTTTTCAGAATTATAAGGTCATCTAAGTTTTACTTCGGTTAATTTAGTACAAGATTGAAAACAATACATGAGATTCGTAACCGTTGATGGAATAGGGGGAATAGTTGCAAGGACTACGCAATTGCAAAAAGCACTATTTAAATCTGTGACACCTTCAGGAATATTGGGAACTGAGACAAGCTTTCTACAGCCATTAAAACAGTTTCCTATCTTCGTAACACCATCAGGAATTCTAGGAGCTACAGTAAGTTTTTCTCAACCAAAAAAACATGAGGCAATATCCTCAAGACCAGTGCTAGGAAGAGCTTCAAGAGATATGAGGTTTTTACACATGCTAAAACAAGAAAATATACTCTTAAGTCCTGAAGGATAGTTAATTCTAAAAGCAACTTCTTTATCTAAGTGGCTCTTAATTTTATTTCCTAAAGCACCACATTGGTTATATGCAGATCCCTTAAAATCATCAAAAGGTATTTCACCTGTTATCTCAATGTAGTTTGGTATGTCTTTATAAGTTGCACTGCTAGACATATATGTTGAAAGATCACTATAAGGAACTTTTGCCCACTCTTCGAACTGCATTTTAACATCTAAATTTCCTGTTATTTTTTGTTGGTATTTGGTTTTCACTTTTCCATCTGCATCCTTATTTTCTATGTCAGCATCATTCACTTTCCATGTTTTTACTGAGCGATATTTGCTATCAGGAGTTGCAGTAAAAAGGATAAGAGTGTCTTCTTCAACATTGTTAAGATTGGTAATGTTTGCTTCAAACCTTCCATATTTTTGCTCGCCTAGTTTAGTGATTGTTACTCTATACTTGCCTTTTTTTCTAAATGTTACCTTAACTTTTACATCTTTAGTAACTATTATTTTTGCAGTTGTGCTATCCCCTGTGCCACCTTCTGTAGCTGTAACACCTGTGATTTCCCACTTATCAACTTTATAACCATTAACTGCTGTTGCTGTGAAAATAAGCTCTGTGTTTTCTGTAACCATTACGTCATTAGGAAGAGAAGGAGATACTGTTACAGTTCCACCATCAGATTGCATAAGCTCAACCTTGTACTTTTTTGCTGTAGGTTTGTCTCTACTTCCAGTTACTCCGCCATCTTGCTTACAGCCTGCAAAAACTAATAGCAATGTACTTACGATGAGTGCTAACACTTCCTTAAAGGCTTTAGCCTTCTTCATTTTGTTTGTCATATAGACAACTCCATCATATATTTATTTATAACGTGCAAAGAATGATTGCACATTGTAATGAGACATAAGAAAAATTGTATTGTATTTGAGTTTTGAAAATATACTTTGCAATAACTTTGTCAAAACAGCAAAAGCGAAGCCTAGACGTAGACAAGCACTCCTACATTTTTCTTTTAGGTTTTTCCTCGTTCTTGCTTGTCTATTTTCGAAATAGCATACATGTTTAGTAGCCAGAATTGAAATTTGTAAAGCAAACACATAACTGATTTTTGAGAATAAACAATTTTTGATTGTATGTAAGAAAAACCTAGATGTTTATTAGTTGTGTTGTGTTGTTGAAAAATTGTATGGCGATGTCCCTTTTTGTCAAGTGGTTTAGCACCCCTTTCCTCATTTTTTTATGAGAAAATACAATACTTCCATTTAGGTTTTTTGCCAACATATCATGGATATTATAAAACATTATTCTTAAGATATCAACCAAAGTGAGAAAATATTTTTGATAGGGGATAAGCCACTACAATTCTTTATAGCTTTGATATTTCTTCTATAGAGAGACCTGTCGCTTGAGCTATTTGTTCAATTGATAAATTCATAGCAATTAGCTTTTTAGCTGTTTCAGAAATTCCTTCCATTTTCCCTTTTTGTATTCCTCTTTGTATTCCTTTTTGCATTCCTTTTTGCATTCCTTTTTGCATTCCTTTTTCAATGCCCAGCAAAATACCTGCTTCCCTTGCTTCTGCTCTTTGCACTGCAATATCCAAATCATAGTTATATTCTGATTGTAACATGTTCCTAACCCTCTTCCATTGTTCTGTAAGATACTTATCCAACATACCGTGTTCAATGCAATCTTTTATCGCCAAGTCAAACTTCTTTTCTTTGTCTATAGCTTCATATTTTCTTATCCTATCTACTAAATATGAATATTCATGTAATGTCTTGCATTTTTTCATTATTTCTTTGTTTTGTCCATAGTTGATATTGATTACTGGAACTATTAATTCTAACTGTATCGGGCTCTTTTCATCTTTTAGCATAAAAGCATCCGAGAGACGTAGTTCACTTATTTCAGGAAGGTTTTCCTTTCCGTTATACAAAACAAAAAAGCGAGGTGTAGGAATTGGTTTTAACGTTCTTGCATACTTTATTTCTTCATCTAAGATATTTAAATATAACAAAGCTATATAAAGAAGTAAGCGAGTAGGCATGTTTTCATTTATCGTGGACTGGTGTTCTATAATTACTATAAGCTCGTTTTCGAGCATGAAAGCTAGGTCACACCTCAATGATGTGTATAATGCATTAGAAATTTGTAAAGGTTTCACCTTAGTATCTTCTGGCATATTACTTGAAGAAATAGCATTATATAGCTCAACTGGAGATGCCCAAGAGGTAAATAAATCTATAAATACAGTATTCTTATATTCTCTATTTTTTGTTGTAGTTTTATCCTCTTCCATGTCCACATTATATCACAACACTTGCCCTATAGCTACCTACAAAAAAGCCCTCAAGATATTGTGTATCTTACACAATATCTTGAGGGCAAAGCCCTAAATTTCCTTAATATAGAACCTAGTTTCTTTAATATGCTACTATCCTTCCCATATTTAAAAGCTAAACTAGCACCAACATAATAGGCAAAATAGAAATCTAAAACTATTCTTTTAAGATGTTTTCTGCTACATCTCTCATAGCTTTAGCCACTACTTGCCTAATAGCTTCAGCATCTGTAGAAGAAGAACCAGAAGAAACTTTTCCATCATTAGCTTCTATAACAAAGCTCAAACCATCAAAGAGGTTAGTAAGTCGTCCTAGGAACAAGCTACCTTTTCCAATGATCATTGCATTCTTAAGTTTTTTAGCTAACATGTCTCGTCTTGCATGTCCTACAAAAGGAACACCTGAAGGAATATGTCCTTGTGTTGGAGCAAAACCTATGATGCCTCTTTCTTTTACGAAATTAGCAATCTCTGTCTTTTGCAATTCACCTTTCATAACAGCAAGGGCTGCAACCATCTTAACGTTTGCTTCAGGCACGTTTCCAGCTCCTGCTGGCGCTGTAATTTCATGGTTTTGAAGCTCTGCAGAATATTTTTCAATATCTGTAATCTTCATATTTGCAGCTTTCAAAGGATCATACACTAACACACTCATAACAGCCTGTGGAGAAGAGCCTGAAGAAATGCTGTGTTTTCCAACAATTTCTGTGTTGATTACAGGGTTTTTTCCATCATCTTCACCAAGCATTATGGCAAACCCACCAATCATATCTTCCAATACAGGTAAGTCTTTCTTTACATGGTCTCTACCGTTCATACCAAGCTTTGGAACAGAACCACCAGAAACAACTAAAACATTCTTGAATATACCCGAGGCTACCAAAGCTGCTCCATGAATTAAAGCGTGTACAGGAGCTGCACAAAAGCCTCTAACGTCAGAGCCTGAAGCATTTACACAGCCGGATTTCTCTCCAACAGCTTTTGCAATGTTGCCACCACCACGTTGATTTACATCTCCTGCAGCTTCTTCAGAGCATTCCAAAATGTAGTCAACTGCTTTCATGTCGATGCCTTCTAATTTGCCCATGCACCAAGCTGCAAAAATTCCTGATGCCTTTGTTGCAATGTTTTCGAGCATTGTGTGTGCACTCAAGTTTTCATCAGTTGCATGTGCTTGCTTAACGCAACCAATTAATTTTCCGCCTTCATAAAGACCTTCTGTAGTATGCTCGCCTACCATTTTTTCAATGTCTTCAATTGCTGTACCTTCTCCGAGTTTTATGTCATTTTCTTTTAGAAGAGGATTTTTTTCTATTAACGAAGTGGCTCCTTGAGTGAATTCCTTTGAAAGTAAGACTAGTTCAAAAACATCAGCATGCTTCATTAAGATGTAGAACTCACTTTGGCTCATGATTTCTCCAAAAGGACCTTTCGTGGAAGCTTTTTTTGCATCTTTATACCATGGTTCTGGTATATTCCCTAAATCTTCATGAGTTAAGTTTCCTATATAAACTTGGTTTGGTGGATAATTAACAGCTTCTTCAAAATTTCTTAAATGTTTTGGAAGAGCTTTTAAGTATTCATGTTCAGGATTTTCCAACCTTGCTCCAACTTGTGTTGAACCATTGTGAATCAAAAGATCGGGTGCATGCACCATAACATAGCTAGCACCTTTTATAGCAACCTTTGCCATACCTCATCCCCCTTATAGGTAAAAATTAAATGATTTTGCCTTATTGCCTAAAAGAATTAGTTTTAGATATCAAAGACAAGGGTTATACTATAAAATAATTGGCATATAGTCAACAAACTATTAGTTTTTGGAGTTTTCCATTATTAAAAATACATTATTAATGGATTATATTTTCTTTTGTAAGGCTCTTATCAGAAGAGATAAAATATTTAAATTGATGGATTTTGCAATAGTCAATAATCTTTTTTTCCGTAAAAACATCTGCTCCATACTCTAATAAATATACTTTTTTATTTTGTTCTTTCACTTCGCTCAAATATTCTAAAAAATATTTACTTTCTTTTTGAGATTGTTTTCCATATGTATTATGCTTAAAATTGATTGATGTGAATACGCATTCTTGATTTACACCATCAAAAATATCAAGAATCTTATCTTTAATTAACTTTTTGACAAAAGTATCCCCTCCATTGATTAATATTTCCATATTATATTGACGAAGTCCTTTCAATATCGAAATCAGTCCTTCATATATTTCTTTTTTTTGATATTGATAATAAACATCTGTATTATCTATAAAAAAACCATCAAACCCCTTTTTGTAGTATTCATTAGCCTTGTTTTTTATAATGAAGCTTTGCCATTTTTCTTTTGAAACGTCAATCCATTTTTCATCCGGCCAATCATGGTATACATCTAAAGCAAATTTTTTATATTCCTTATAGTAGCTTCTATATTTTTCTAAAGCACCAATATTTAAGTATGCAAATACTCTTTGCCCTTGCTGATGAAAAGATTTAATATGATTTTCATCAAATTCTTCACCTTCAAGCACAATTACTTTGTATGAGCTTAAATCTATAGCATTATTTGAATTAAGCCCTAAAAACACACCATATTCTTTTTGAAAAGTAAAACCAGTGAACATAGCTACCATCAATGGTGAGAAAATTAAAATTAGTTGTTTTAATATATTTTTTTTCACTTTCTCCCTTAAAAAACGTCTTCAACATTGTAATTTATAGCAAGCTTAAAAAATAGTCTATGGTACAAACTAAATTGAGTAGTTTCGCATATGTAAACTGTCAAGCTCAAAGCAGTTATGATTGATACGGAAAATCACAAGACTGCAACCTTATTCGAGTTTGCAACATGTCTACTCCTTCGGAGCGACGATTGATGTGGAAATTCATTGGAAGGCGGTCGTATTCACAGGCGCAAACTGTACAGTTTACGATAGCTAAATAATACAGTTTGCGATGCCTAAATAGTGCAGTTTACGACCCCTAAACTGTACAGTTTTGCCTGAGTACATTAGCTAAGGTACAACCATAACATTAGCTAAGGTACAACCATAACATTAGCTAAGGTACTACTTTAACATTAGCTAATGTACTCTCTTTTCATACATATAGAGCATGTCTACGTTGTTAAAATGCTAAAAAATGTCCTCAACGTATAAAAATACGTCTGCGGGATTTTTTAGCCTTTTGCCTAGTATCCATGCCCTCTATGTATGAAAAGTTTTTTTTAATATATGAGCATGTCTATGTTGTTAAAATGCTAAAAAATGTCCTCAACGTATAAAAATACGTCTGCGGGATTTTTTAGCCTTCTGCCTAGTATCCATGCCCTCTATGTATGAAAAGTTTTTTTAATATATGAGCATGTCTACGTCGTTAAAATGCTAAAAAATACCCTCAAATATTAAGAATAGCCCTAAGACTATCTTGAAAATATAGTTTTGATGTTATATGAGTTTTAGTCTGATTTTTACAGAATCTCTAGGCTAGAGTATAATATATTTTTTCATTTTTGTAAGCTATAAGTCTTATATACTTGTATAATGGAAGAAAAAATAATAAAATCGAAAAATTGTGGTTCAGTGATTAAACAGTTTTTAAGAACATAGAGGAAACATCAATGAAAGAAAAGTTAGAAAATATGCGAGTTAACTATGAGAAGTTAAAATCTAAAATAGAAGACCCAAACCTTGTTAAAGATGCAAAAAAATATAAAGAGACAATGAGAGAATATTCCTATCTTTCAAAGCTTATGGAAGAGTATGATAATTATCTCAATATTGAAAAGCAAATAGCAGAAACCAAGAGTTTAATTCACCATGAAAACGATCCTGACTTAAAAGAAATGGCTAGAGAAGAACTTAATAGTCTTGAATCTTCTTTTGAAGAAAGTATTTCTTCCCTAAAAATGCTTTTAATTCCACCAGATCCGCTTGAAGAAAAAAATATAATCATGGAAATTAGAGGTGGAACAGGGGGAGAGGAAGCGGCTCTTTTTGCAGCTGATCTTTATAGAATGTATGTGCATTATGCTGAGAGTAAAAACTGGAAGTTTGAAATTATTTCACTGAATGAAACTGAGCTAGGTGGCTATAAGGAAATTGTCTTTTCGATTTCAGGAAAGTATGTTTATGGAAGCTTGAGGTATGAATCGGGTGTTCATAGGGTGCAACGAGTGCCTGAAACTGAAAGCTCAGGGAGAATTCATACAAGTGCTGTAACGGTAGCTGTATTACCTGAAGCAGAAGAGACAGAAATAGATATAAAACAAGAGGATTTAAGAATTGATGTTATGAGGGCAGGGGGACCAGGTGGACAGTGTGTTAATACAACGGACTCTGCTGTGAGAATTACCCATTTACCTACAGGTTTGGTCGTAATTTGTCAAGATGAAAAAAGTCAAATTAAAAACAAAGCTAAGGCTTTGAGAGTTTTACGAAGTAGACTGTATGATATGGAAGAAAGCAAAAAACAGTCTGAAAGAGCAGAAAATAGGAAAAATCAAGTTGGTTCAGGAGATCGCTCCGAAAGAATTCGTACATATAACTTTCCTCAAAATCGTGTAACAGACCACAGAATCAACCTAACTTTATACAAGTTAGACTACATAATGCAAGGAGATTTATCAGAGTTGATTGACGCTTTGTGTGTTGTAGCTAGAGAGCAGATGATCAAAGAACATGAATAAAATATCTTCTGTTTTAGCTTTTTGATGAGTCTATGGCAAAAATCGGCGATGTTAGAAGAAATGCAATAAGGGGGCTTATTCATTCTCCTTTTTTAAATAAAAATAGGAGTTACACATTGAATGATGCTTCTTTAGATGTTGACCTCATTCTGTCTCATGTTCTAAAAACTACAAGATCACATCTTCCTACTTTGTTAGACACTGAAATAAGTGATGAGGCAAAAATTGAAGTAGAGCATCTTTTTAAAATTCGTTTTGATGGTTTGACTCTTGCCTACATAATTGAAGAAAAAGAATTTTATGGTTTTTCTTTTTATGTTAATGAAGATGTGCTACCACCAAAAGCTGACACAGAGATACTTGTTGAAAAGAGCCTTTTAGCCATAAATGAAATTAATCATGAAAAAAAAAGTGATGAGCTTAATATATTGGATGTTTTTACAGGTTCTGGTTGTGTAGCAATTTCTATTGCAGCTTCAATTCCCAATTTACATAATCATTATACACTAATTGATATTTCGGAAAAAGCTTTAAATATAGCAAAAAAAAATGCTAAAAAACTAATAGGTGAGCTGGATAATTTTTCATTTTTGCTTCATGACGCTTTATTAGCTCTTCCAGTAGTTAATGCGAAAAAATATGATTTAATATTAGCAAATCCCCCATACATTCCACATTATGAAGTGTTAAATTTATTGATTGATGGAAGAGGGGAGCCTCAAATAGCATTAGATGGTGGTGAAGATGGCTTATGTTTTTATCATGCACTTGGAAAGCATAGCTTTGCTTCTCTTAATGAAGGTGGAAGGCTTTTTTCTGAAATTGGAGATGGGCAATATGAAGCTGTTCGCAATATATTTGAAAATGAAGGATTTAAATCTTTTCAATGTTATGAAGACCTATCAGGCGAAAAACGTGTTATAGAAGCTAGAAAGTAAGACTAGAAGTTAAAAGGTTAGTGACTGGTTATATTTACAACGTGATTTTACGGTGATATACTTTTTCTAATCATTACATTGTGGTGGTAAGGGAAGTGGC
The DNA here is from genome assembly GCA_052169955.1 of Treponema sp. Classification (GTDB taxonomy): domain Bacteria; phylum Spirochaetota; class Spirochaetia; order Treponematales; family Treponemataceae; genus Treponema_B. The sequence goes on along the minus strand of JBQNBL010000017.1, from coordinate 20,755 downwards.
TTTATGCTAAAAAAAATTATTTTTGGTGCATGTTTTATTTTGTGTTTTACTCTTATGTATTCAGAAGATAGCCTATTTGATTATGATAAGAAGCTTTTAGATAGTGAAAAAACAGAAATAATAATGAAGTTGTATGAAAGTGAAGGTTTACTTAATGGCTGGTTTAAAGCTTGTGTGCAAGATTTTGTGAAGTTTGCAAAAGAGTACGACAATGAAAAACTTAGAAATGAAAAAATAGTAACTCAATTACAAGATCGTATGGTGAAAATGGTGATCTTTGCAGTTTTATGTTCTTTTGTGATTCCATCTTTTGATGATTACGAATTATCGAGATATGTTGAAGTTAGTGGTTTGGATAAGGAACTTTCTAGCTTATCCAAAGAAACAACTAGCTATATTGATAGATTCGGCGATGAAATTATGAAAAATATAGGAATAGGCGGAGAAAAAATTAATGCTGAGATATTAAATCAATATATTGATATTACAATCACTTCTATAAAAGAATATCTTGATAAAAAGGTTAAAAGTTAAGTCTTCCATATTATTACAAAGGTGCGTATATTGTTTTAGATTAATCAAGTTTTTTCAAAATAGTCGTCTGCTTTTCAAGTAGACGACTATTTTTTATAGCTTAAAATTGACAGATTCTAGAATCCTTTCTAGTTTTTTTATGTCGATCAGCTCTATTGGTCTATTTGCTGCAAAATCCAAGGCTTCTTTAGAAAAAGTTGAAGATGTAATAATAAAGCCCTTAAATACATTCTGTTTCTTCATTCCTTCATAGACATTGCGTAAATACTCTTCTTGGACAGCTTCGTTGTCTCGTAAAAAGATAAATAGTTGAGGCTTTTTTCTTTCATTCCATTTTCCCGTTTCTTTTTCAAAAGCAAAAATAGAACAACCATTTTTAGTTTCTCTTGCTGCCTGAATTGTGGAACTAAACTTTTGCTCTGTAACAGCTTTAGCCAATCTTAAAAAATCTTCCTTTCCTAATGTCATATAATCTTTCATGTGATCATTGGTTTGCACATCTTTGTATTCTTGCAACTTTGCCTTGACATCTCTAAATTTTGGATTAATTGCATCTATCTTTCGCCACTCTTCTATAGCACTTTCTAAATCTCTTTTTTTCTCATAGCAACTAGCGAGTAAATAAGAAGCATTCAATGCCTCGTTAGAGCTAGGATCAAGTGAAGATTTTGCTGCTCGTGAAAATTCAAAAATGGCTTTTTCAAGGTTGCCCGTTTCCATATATGTCATGCCACGCTCTAAAAAGCATTTAGCACGCAATAGTTTATCACGAGCTGCTTTTTCAAAGGAAGCTAAAGCATGTGCGTAATCTTTCTTTGCACGTAAGATGCGTCCATGATTATACAAAACTTCATTGTTTGAGGGGTCTAATTTCAGGGCTCTTGATATTGCTTTATCTGCCTCTGCTACCTGGTTGTTTTGATACAACAAAAAGCCTAGTCTTGCATAAGCTTGAATGTACTTTGAATCAAATTCAATTGCTTTCTCATAATTTGCTATAGCAAGATCGCTTTTGCTTCGTTCTTCAAATAGTTTTCCCATTTCATAATAATATGTGGGATTTTTCTCATCTAGTTTTGTTAGTAACACATATTCCTGCATAGCTTCGTCTGTCATTCCTGATTTAGAATATAAACCAGCTAATGTCGTTCTAAATTCTATTTCCATTGCTTTGGTAGGGAATAGACCAGATTTACTTATTTTTGTAAATTCTGTCATGGCAAGTTCTGTTTTACCATCAAGTAGGTAAGCTTTACCTAATAAATAATGAAGACGCGTGTCTTTTTCATTCTTTACTAAGAGCTTTTTTGCAAGCTTAACTGCTTGGGAATACTTTCCCAGTGCTATAGATTTCTCAACAGCTGAGAACTTTTTTGGAGATACAATAGACTTTATTATAAAGACTAAAAGTAATAAAACGATTATGCTAAAAATTACTATATAAATTACTACTTCTGACATACCAGATATGTTATATGTTTTAAAAGTTATTGTCAAATATGGAGGTTTAAGGCAAGTTATGAAATATATTAGATTTGAGTTTGAAAAAGCTCTTTTTTTTATTCTTATTTTTGTATTATCAAATGTGAGGTTATATCCAGTTTCTTCATTTGATGAAGGAAAAGCTTTTTTAGCTTTAGAAAGACCTGATAAAGCAGTGATGTCTTTTAATAAGGCTTTTAATGAAGAAAATTGTCCAAAAGATATATATCTATACATTGGTGTTGCATATCTTAAATTAGGTATGTATGTGCAGGCAATAGAAAATTTTGCAAAAGGGAAAAATAAAGATGTTGCTAATTTCTACATATATTCGTTTAATATGGGAAATGCTTTTTTTGCACAGAATAGATTTTATGATGCTGAAATATCTTATACTGAGGCTTTGTCAACAGGAGTTTCTTATCCTCAAGCGATATTGAATAGGGCAAATACTAGAATGAAGCTTGAAAGATATGCTTTTGCTTTGGAAGACTATAAAGAATATTTAGGTTTGTTGCCAGATGATGAACAAGCACCTGAAATTAAGCGAATGATTGTAGCATTGGAACTTACAAAAAAAGAAGATGAAGCTGAAAAGGCTAGAATATTGCAAGAAGCTACCCGTCTTGCAGAAGAATCTATGAGAAAAGCAGAAGAGGAGAGACAAAGAAAACTTCTTGAAGAAATAAATGCTTCTCTTTCTTCAGTTAAAGGTGCCGATTCTCTTTCATCAGGAACAGAAGATACAATTGACTATGAGGAGGAAAATAATCTTGACTAATATTAAACGATTTATACTTGGGGTTATTTGTGGTGTTTTACTTGCATGTTTTGTTATTGGTGGGCTTTTTCTGATTTTTGGAAGAGGCTCTAGAAATAATCAAAGTGTTCTTGATTCTAATCTTATATCGCTTTCTGATGGAAGAAAAGGAAATGGCACATATGGCGGTAGCATTGGTGATCAATATGATGAAGAGCAATTTGATGGAAATGATTCTTTGCATATTGAAGAAAATGATGTTGGTTCGCATGATGGTAATTTTAGTGATGAAACGTTAGATGGCGAAGCATTGACTTCAAACTCTAAAAAGAGAAATGCTCGAAATGGATTAGGAGATGGTCAGGCAACACATGATTATTCAGATACGAGTATTAATGATGTAAATGGAATGCGTAATTCTAGTGGTAGAAGTAATGGGAACTCTGGTAATGAAATTGGAGATGATTCTAATGAAAGGATTTTAAGAGGAGATGATAATGCTTCGTGGAAAGAGATAATTGAAAAAGAAGCGGAAGCTAGAAATGCCAAGCGAAAAGAAGCAGAAGAAATAGCGGAGAAAAAACGACAAGCAAAAGAAACAGAAGAAAAACAAAAAGAAGAAGATAGAAAATTATTGGAAGAGAAAACAAAGGAAGAAATTGCTCAAAAGGAGAGGCTAAAACTTGAAGAGATAGAAAAACAAAGACAATTAGAAGAAAATCAAAAAAAGGAAGCTGAACTAAAACAAAAGGAAGCTGAAGCAAAAAGGATTGCTGAAGAAAAAGCTAAAAAAGAGGCAGAAGAAAAAAGGCTTCAAGAAGTAGCTAAGAAAAAAGCTGAAGAAGAAGCTAAAAAGGCTGAAGAGGCCAGAAAGAAGGCAGAGGAAGAGAAACGTTTAGCTGAAGAGGCTAGAAAGAAAGCAGAAGAGGCTGCAAGAAAAGCTGAACAAGCCAAGCAAAAGGCGGAAGAAGAAAGAAGACAAAAAGAAGCCAAAGAAAAAGCTGAGAAAGAGCGAATTGAAAAGCAAAGACTCCTTCAAGAGCAACAAAAAAGAGAAGCAGAACTCAAAAAGAAAGCTGAAGAAGAAAGAAGACTAAAAGAAATAGAGACTCAAAAGAAAGCTGAGGAACAACGAAAGAAGTTAGAGGAGGAAAGAAAGAAGGCAGAAGAAGAGCAGAAAAAAAGAGATGCAGAGAATAAAAAACTTGAAAAAGAAAGACGTATGAAAGAAGTTGATAGGCTAATAAATAGTGGTAAGAATGCTCTTAATGCAGGAAACTCTGACTCTGCTTTAAATCTCTTTTCACAAGCTGCTTCCAACATGCCTCAAGATGAAAAAAACTTTTCGAGCAAAAAATATGCTGAAATGGCGGATTCTCTCCATGGTAAGGCGATAACATCTAAAAATACAGAGCAAAATAAGAAATTAGAAAAAGATGCAGAAAATTATATTGTTAAATCTATTGCAGATGATGGGAAAATTGCAAAAAATCACTATTTATACTCAAATATAGCAGACATGCAGAAAAAAGAAGAGCTTTCATTAAAGGAATTAGAAGCTGCTCTAAACTTAGATAGCAACAATTATGAATATAATTACGAACTTGGAAAAAAATATTATGCGAGAAAAGAGTATAAAAAAGCGAGAGATTGCTTTGAAAAAAGTACAAAAATACGTCCAACTTCTGATGTTGCGTTCTATAATCTAGGTGTCGCTAATAGGATGATAGGTTTAGAAAAAGATGCAGAAAAAGCATTAACACAGGCTGTTGGTATTAGACCCACTTATGTAAAAGCATTCATAGAGCTTGCTCGTATTGCAAAGACGGAAAGAAATTTAAATGCCTCAATAGATTATTATTCAAAAGCTGTATCTGCCGATTCATCTAACATTGTAGCATTAAAAGAGATGGCACAAGTTTATGCAGAAGCAGGTAAAAATCAAAATGCAGAGCAATATTTTTTGCAAGCTATTGCTAAAGGTGATACGGATGCTCTCACATTCTATAATCTTGCAACTGTTCAACTAGATTTGAAAAAAACTGAGCAAGCATTGCAAAATGCAAAACGTGCTATTGATATTAATAATAACGATTATAGATTTTTGTACACTTATGCCTTGGCACTAGAGAATAATGGAAAAAAAGCAGAAGCTATTGAAGTTTATTCATCTTCGTTTGCAAAGAATACTAAATTTGCAAAAGCTCGTATCAATATGGGGCGTATTTATCTTGAAGATGGAGATTTAGAAAAAGCAGAAGAAAACCTTCTTGTCGCCTATTCTTTAGAACCCAGAAATTTTGAAGCAAATACTAATCTAGGCAAACTTTATGGTATTAGGGAAGACTATAATAAGTCTATCTTTCACTATTTAGAGAGTGTAAAAATACAACCGAAAAATATAACTGCCCAAAATAATCTAGCTTTAAGTTATACTTCTGCTAACGAAAAACTAAAGGCAATTGATGTTTATAAAAACATTATCTCCATTGATAAGAATTCATGGGATAGTTATTATGAAATTGGGTGCCTTTACATAAGTTTGCAAGAAAATAATAATGCTAAAGCTATTTGGATGGAGCTTTTGAAAAAAAAATCAAACTATCCTAAAAAAGATGAGATATTAAAAATTATCTCTACCATGTAAAACTTTCCATAAAATGAAATCCTCCTAGAAAGTTTTTGGCCTTAGGTTCTTCAACCTAAGGCTTTTTTATTGTATTCTTCCTTCTTGTAGAAATTTTAATCTCTCCTTAAAAAAGTTCTAAAAAATTAATAATACTAGACATAGAGTGATTAATCAGTGCCTTTAGTATGGAAAATATGCAAAGACTAAAATATAAGACGATTCTAGTTATGTTTAAGTTAAGAAAAAAACTTTTGTCAAGCACTTTTTAAAATCAGTATTGCATATTTAATGTGTTATGTATAGAATATTGCCATATGACGACACATCTTCCCCTATTACAAATAATTCGCTCTTATTCTATTAAAAAGAATGATAGCAGTTTTTTGTTGCAAGAACTTACAGACTATGTTCGCCGTTATGCGAAGCATTATTTGCAACAAAAACCAGATTTAGTACAATATATTGAAATAACAAATGAAGAATTGTTAGAAATCATAAAAGATTTTGCAGATGAAGGCGTTCTTTCTGTTACGGTAAGCAAAAAGAATGTGATGATACTTGTTCCATACTTTTATATTGAAAATGTTGATAAAACATATCAAGATATAGAAAAGCGAGAGGATGTTCCATTTCCACTTGCTGCAGATCTACCATCATCTTTTCCAAAACAACTTACCAGAAAAATAACATTTGATGACGATTTTATACATCTTAATCCAACAGATAGCAATGATTTTGTCTATCTTCTAACATTTTCTGGCTCTGCTAAGTCAATACTTTTTCCTGCACGCTATACAGCAGACAATCTTTTAACTCTTTCTATAAAGAAAATACAGTTATATTTTAGAAAAGATGAAACAAAGGAGTATCTTCAAAAGAGGCTTTTAATTGCAAATCCTTCTAAAGACGCAACAGTCCGTTCTTTTGTTATGAAGATTCAGTCAAAAGATATGGGGGTTGTACGTTCTATAAAGGAAGCAGATGACACTTACTTATTGTGGGGGCAGCTTTGTGCGTTTATCAAACAAGATATAGATAAAAAAAATGAAAAATTGCCTGAAGAAGAGTCTTTACTAGTAGCTGTTAGCATTGTAGATTTCTTAAATAACTACTACAGAGGGGTTCATCAAAAAGATTTACAAAAGCAAACAGCATTAAAAAATCTTACCTTTGCTTTTCAGCGTCCTCCTTACTATTTTACTATCAAAAACATCACAGATTTTGTGGATTCAAGGGGTATACCTCTTTTAGGTCAATATAATCAAACTGATCTTACTGATTACCTGCAGAGAAAGACTTCTATTTGTGAAAGTTTTTCTGTGCCTGATATCTTGACATTTAGAAACTCTAGTGGAGAGCGTTTTTATGTATATGCTGACAAAGTTATTCCATTATTGATATCTCTTGTTACAGAGTGTAGAACACAAGTTAAAGATGCTTGTGTTGCAAAATGGGTATATCTATTAAAGAATTTTCGTCAAGATGCTTCCATGAGAAATAATGAAGCTTTTAATAGATTTGTTAAAGAAGTGTGTGAAGCAGAAGCAAATAACCTTTATGCAATCTTAAATGCTTCGTTTATGTCAGCCTTAGTGTTAGATCAAAAAATTAATGATATACAAGCAGGAGAAATAGCAAGGCTATATCCTGATGGAAAACAGGCATCATATAGTGATATCTTAATGCTTAGTAGGGTTGAACTCCTAAATGATGCAAAGATTCTTCTCCCTTTTTACTATACATTACCTATCATTTCTTCCATAATTGCACTATTTGTTGGACGCAAAAAAGAGTTAAAGGCTGAAAATAAAAAAGAAGAACAATCCACAACAAAGAAGGTTGTAAAGCAAAGAAAAACGTATAAAGATGTGGCTGCTTCTTTGTCCAAAGAAGTGTTGCCTTCAGGGCTTTCTATTGATGAGGCACTTCAATACTATTTAGATTTATGGAACAACAATCTAAATGCAAAATTAAGAAACAATCTTACAGAAGATGTAAACTCTTTTATTAGAGATTATCTTAGAAACATTCAAAGAACATTGCCCGTCTCTTCTGTGGATAAACGAAGAGTTGAGCAACTTGCAGAAACAGTTGTTCACACTGATAGTCTTTCAAAAATAAAAGATCGTAAAGCCCTTACAAGCTACGTTGAGATTTACATGTTAAAGGTCATTAGCACATATTTTCAAGATAATCCAACTGGAAAGATTTTGTAGAATAATCTTCCTCTTCTATAAATAACTAAAAAACATCTATAAAAGCTTATGGTTTTTATAGATGTTTTTTATTGGTATCAACTATTAGACTAAATTTGCCGTTACCTTAAAGATTGTGGAGTTTTCCACTTAAAATTATGTGTGTAAAAATTATTTCTTTCACTAAAGTTTATTTTTAGGAATGATTTATGGAACAAAGTTTATTGCCAAACAATCTTAGTGGTTTTAAGATCCACATGGTTGGAATAAAAGGTACAGGAATGACAGCTCTTGCACAACTTCTTGTGAGTAGGGGAGCCGTAATTACAGGTAGCGATGTTAAAGATGTTTTCTATACGGATGAAATATTAAAAAATCTTTCAATTGAAGTTACTCTTTTTGATGATGAAAATATAAAAGATGATATAAAGCTCGTTATATACTCAGCAGCTTATACATTTGATTCAAACATAGAATTAAAAGCAACATTGAAAAAAAATATTGCTCATCTTTCTTATCCTGAAGCTCTTGGGCAGTTTTCTCGCCATAGCTATTCTTGTGGGGTTTGTGGTGTACATGGAAAAACTACCACAACAGGGATGGTGGGAACAATCCTTAAAGAATTAGGGCTTTCTGCATCTACCTTGGCAGGAAGTTCTATAACAAGCTTTGGTTCTTCTTGCGTAATGCTAGGAGGAGATAAATACTTTGTTGCCGAAACTTGTGAATATAATAGACATTTTCTAAATTTTCATCCAAAAGAAATAATACTCACAAGTATAGAAGAAGACCATCAAGATTGCTATCCAACATACGAATCTATTTTAACAGCCTTTTTAACATACATAAATAGTTTACCTGAAATGGGAAAGGTTTTTTATTGTGAAGATGATAAAGGGGCTAGGGAAGCAGCAAGACTTTCTTTTTCGAGTCGTCCAGATTTAAGGTTTATAGCTTATGGAGAAAATGCTATAGGGGACTATGGTCTAAAAATAACTGGAATAAGGGATGAAAAATTACACTTTTCTTTATCTGGTTTTGCTGGGGAGTTTTCACTTCCAATTCCGGGCAAGTATAATGCACTAAACGCTACAGTTGCTATTGCTCTTTCTTTAAGTCTTTTGCAAAAAGAAAAAGAAGAAATTACAATTGAGGACTTAGGAGTGATAAGGCGTGCTATTTCAAAATATACAGGTGCAAAAAGACGTTTTGAGTTGATTGGTAAGGTAAAAGATATAGTTTTTTTGGATGACTATGCCCATCACCCAACAGCAATAAAAGCTTTGCTAAAAGGCTTAAAAGAGTTTTATCCCACAAGAAGAATAATTGCAGACTTTATGCCACACACTTACTCAAGAACTGAAGCTCTTTTAGATGACTTTGCAAATAGTTTTAATGATGCAGACATAGTTATCCTTCATAAAATATATGCTTCTGCTAGAGAAGTGTATAATGGGGGAGTTACGGGAGAAACTTTGTTTGAAAAAACTAAAAGGAACAAAAAAAATGTACACTTTTTTTCTGAAGTGTTGGAAGCAAAAACTTTTGTGCTAGAAATCTTAAAAGAAGGTGATCTTTTTGTTACAATAGGGGCTGGAGACAATTGGCAACTTGGCAAAGCTGTGATATTAGACTTAAAGAATAACTTGCAAAATATAGTGATGACACAGTAAGAAAGCAAAAGGCTAAATCTAGGAGATAAAAATTATGAAGAGCATGACAGGTTATGCTTTTGTAGAGGATACAATAGAAAATAGTTTTGTTAGTGTGGAAATAAAAAGCTACAACTCTAAATATTTGGAACTAGACGTTGCACTTCCAAATTTTTTGTCTAGCTTTGAGCCTTTTATTCACTCTTTCATTGCAAAAAAAAAGGTGAGGGCAAAGATGGGAATTATCATCAAAGCCTTTCATTCTTCCAAAGAAGCACAAATTAGCATAAATAGAGAAATTGCTTCGTCATACATCAACGAACTTAAAGAAGTTTCTCTTGAATTGGACATTCCATTTAGTGCTAATATTGACCTCATTCTAAAGCAATCAGGTATTTTAAAATATGAAATCAAAACTGATAGGCAAGCATGGGAAAGAAGACTTACCGTTATGTTGAATAGATGTTTTCACTTTTATGACCAAGTGCGTCTTGCAGAAGGAGAAGCACTACTCAAAGATATTGAAACTCAGGCAACGTTAATAGAAGAAGAGTTAGGAAAAATAGAGCAATTTGCTAGCAAAATGGATGAATGTTTTAAGGAAACTGTTAAGGCTAGATTTTTAGAAGTTGTTGGAGATGATTATGATGAGTGTCGTGTTATGCAAGAAGTGGCAGCTCTTCTTGTGCGTTTTACCATCAATGAAGAGGTTGTAAGACTTAAAAGTCACCTCACTCTATTAAGAAAGGAATTAGAAAAAGATGGTGCTGTGGGAAAAAGGCTAGATTTTATCTCTCAAGAAATAATGAGAGAAATAAATACAATTGGAGCAAAAAATCAATTGAATGAAATAACGCCTTCTGTAATTATGATAAAGTCTTGCGTAGAAAATATTCGAGAGCAAGTAAAAAATGTTGAGTAAATTATGAAAGAACAATATAAAATCCCTGATGGTAAAGAATTGAGAGTTGCAATTTCAGGAAAATCTGGTTGCGGAAATACTACGGTTTCTTCTCTTTTAGCTTCTAAGCTATCTATTCCTTGTGTAAATTACACATTTAAGAATCTGGGGGCAGAATTAGGTTTGACTGTAAAAGAGATTATGGAAAAAGCTCGCACAGATTTTTCATTCGACCGAACTGTGGATAAAAGGCAAGTAGAGCTTGCAAATAAGTCTTCTTGCATTCTAGCTTCACGGCTTGCCATATGGCTATTAGAGACTGCAGACTTGAAAGTATATCTTTATGCTTCTAGCGATGTGAGAGCCAAAAGAGTTCACAAGAGGGAAGGAGGAGACTTTGAAACATTAAAAGCCTTCACGGAAACTAGAGATAGTGAGGATACAAAAAGATATAAACAATTATATTCAATAGATAATAATGAATATTCTTTTGTTGATCTTTTAATTGATGTAGAAAAGTTAACCCCTGAAGAAATTGTCAATCTTATTTTAGAAACTTTGTTAAAAAAATCATTTATTTACAAAATATAAACCCATGTGGTTATTAGGTAAAGTCTTTTGTCCTTATAGTGTAAAATTCTATTTTTTACTATATCGAAACTTAACAGCTTCGCATATCGAAACTGTTAAGTTTGCGATCGCTAAATAATACAGTTTCGCATGCGTAAACTGTACAGTTTGCAACCCCTAAACTGTACAGTTTAGGGTCAGTACATTAGCTAAGGTTCTATTATAACATTAGCTAACGTACAACCATAACACTAGCTAATGTACAAGTTTGACATTTGGTAATGTATTCTTTCTGTTACCCACTGATAGTTTTCTTTCCGTAAGAATAGTTTATCTTCATCTAAGGAGGCATAAGGGATATTTGCCATGAGTGTTTTTGTGAGCGGTAGGACTTGGTCTATATCGTAATATGCTTTTAGTGTAGAAAGATATAGACTCTTTTGAAATCTACGAAGACGTGGCAAAAAAAATGTTTTATTAAACCTATTCATGTTCCATAAAAAATGAGTTTTATCAACATAAACATAATTTTCTTTTATTATAGAAGGAAAGTCTTTAATGTTTACAGGCATATATCTTTGTTGCATGAACCTAATATATTATAAAAAAAGATTTTCTTCAAACATACTATCTTATCCACTTAATTGACCGCTCCTCTTATTTTATCATATAATAACCCTTATGAGTGTGCGTTCATTTAAAGGGGGAGTCCATCCTCCTGAAAAAAAGGACATTTCATCGAAAGAAGGGATTCGATGTGTGTTACCGTCAAGTAAAATGGTGTGGATTCCCATAACTCAAGGGGGAGCACCTAACACGGTAAAGGTTAAGGTTGGGGATAAGGTGGCTATGGGGCAGGTGATTGCCTCAGCAGAAAGCTTTGTGTCTGCCCCTGTTCATTCTTCTGTTTCTGGCACTGTAAAGAAGATTGAAAATCATCTTGTTACAGGCAATCAGGAAGTTCCTTGTGTGTGTATTCAGCTAGATGAAGAGGATAGGCGTGAGCTTTTGCCTCCTCTTGACCCTTTTGAAATTGGCAAGGAAGAAGCTATCAAGCGGATTAAGGAGGCAGGCATTACGGGTATGGGAGGGGCATCTTTTCCAACACACGTAAAGCTTTCTCCGCCTCCAGATGCAAAGATAGAGTATGTTATTGCAAACGGGGCAGAGTGCGAGCCATATCTATGTATTGACGCTTGGGCAATGTATGCAAATGCAAAAGATATTGTTGACGGTCTTTCTATTGTGATGAAGATTGAAAATTGCCCAAACGGGATTATAGCAATAGAAGACAACAAAAAGGACTTGGTTCCGCTTTTGAAAGAGGCAATATCTTCTTCTACAAGCCCAAACAAAGAAGGTATTTCTGTTGTGGTCTGTAAGACAAAGTACCCGCAAGGGGGAGAAAAAACTTTGGTTAATGCAGTGTTAGGGCGTCAGATTCCGTCAGGCGGTTTGCCTTTTCAAATTGGTTGTATTATTCAAAATGTTGGAACTCTTAAAGCAATATCCGAAGCTTTTAGGCAGGGTATGCCTTTAATCAACCGCTCTTTGACTATTTCAGGCGGTGGAGTTGAAAAGCCTATCAATATAACAGCTCCTATTGGCACTTGTATTGGAGATTTAATCCCTGAAGTTGTGAGCTTGAAAGAGAATGTTGTAAAGATTATTTCAGGCGGGCCTATGATGGGCTTTGCAATGAAGAGTGCAGACTTTCCAATTCAAAAGAATACATCTGGTGTTCTTTTTTTAACAGAAAAAGAAACATCTTTGCAAGAAGAAGACGTTTGTATTGGCTGTGCAAGATGTGTGCAGGCTTGTAGTTGTTATCTTTCTCCTGTTTTGATGGTGAGAGCCTTAAAAGCTGGGAATTATGATGAGGCTGTAAAGCTGGGGCTTATGGATTGTGTTGAGTGTGGGGCGTGTTCTTTTATTTGCCCTGCTCGTATTAAGCTGGTGCAACGCTTTAGGATTGGAAAACAAGTGTTGCGTCTTAAAAAAGCAAAAGGAGGCAAGTAATGGGCGAAAGTGATAAAAACGAAATATATCTTTCTTCTTCTCCACATGCTTTTTCTCGTACGCAAACAAAAGACTTAATGCTTTCTGTTATTCTTTCAACTGTTCCATTGACTCTTTATGGAATCTATTTGTTTGGTCTTAGTGCGTTGATTAGGGTAGTTCTTTCTATCGTCTTTTGTGTTGGCTTTGAAGCAGGTTTTAGAAAGATGTTAGGCTTGAAGGTGAGAATTAAAGACAATTCTGCAATTATAACGGGGCTTTTTTTGTCTTTGGTTATCCCACCATCTCTTCCAATATGGCAATTGATATTAGGGGACTTTTTTGCAATCGTAATAGGAAAAGAAGTGTTTGGGGGCTTAGGCTCGAATGTCTTTAATCCTGCTCTTGTGGGGCGTGCCTTTTTGTTTGTTTCTTTTTCTAAAACAATGACCACGTGGACTACGCCTCGCATTAATCCTTTTGTGGCTTTAAGTTCTGCAACGCCTCTTTCTATGATTAAGCCAGATGGGCAGCCTTTTATGGGTGTGGAGACTTTGGCAGGAGCTTTTGGACTTTCTACTAATGGCTTATATACGCATTTGTTTTTGGGTAATCATGCAGGTTGTATAGGAGAGACTAGCACATTGTTAATTTTGCTGGGCGGTCTTTATTTGATGATTCGGGGCGTTATTGACTGGAAGATCCCGCTTTCTATGATTTTAGTAGCAGTCGGAATTACGTGGCTTGGAGGAGTTAATCCTATTTTGACGCTCACAACAGGGGGCTTATGCTTTGGTGCTTTCTTTATGGCAACAGACTATGTTACAGGCCCTGTTACGGGCAAGGGGCGACTTCTTTTTGGTGCTGGTTGTGGGCTTATTACGGCATTGCTTCGCCTTTTTTCTTCACTACCAGAAGGTGTTATGTTTAGTATTCTTGTTATGAATGCGGCAGTGCCTTTTTTGAATAAGTTTGTTAGAAGAAAGTATGGCTATGTAAAGCCTAAAAAGGAGGCAAAATAAATGAAAGACACATTAAAACTTTCTGCCGTTTTGTCTCTTTATACTGTTGTAGCTTGTCTTGCTTTGGCTTTTGTGCATAACTTTACCGAGCCTATAATACAAAAAGTGAAAGAACAAAAAAGTAAAGAAGCTTTGCAAAGTATCTTTCCTTTGGCAGACACTTTTGAAGATATTTTAGGTAAACTGGGGAATGTAGATGGGAATATAAAGATACAGTCTGCCTTTGTTGCAAAAAAGGAAGACGAAGATATTGGTATGACTATTCAAGCTACAGGTCCTACTTACGCACATGCTACTATCTTGGTTGGAATAACAATGGATAGGAAGATCACTTCTATTAAGTTCTTGGAACTTTTAGACACTCCAAGCTTAGGAAGTAAGGCAGCAGAAGAACCTTTTATTGGACAATTTAATAATAAGAGTATTCAAGACAATTTTAGTGTTGGGGACGATGTTGTCGCCATTTCTGGTGCTACTATAACTTCAAAAGGTGTGGCAACAATATTAAAAACTGCTTTGTCTTTAATAGATGATTATATGAATTCAAGAGGAGGGAAAGCTGAATAATGAAAAGTTTAGAAATATTTAGAAACGGTATTGTCAAAAACAATCCGTTGTTAGTTTTGATGATTGGCTTGTGTTCTTCTCTTGCTGTTACGACGAGTGTTGTTAATGGGCTTGGAATGGGTGTTGCTATGACGCTCGTTATTGTGATGAGCGAAGTGATTATAAGTAGTTTTCGTCGTCTTATTCCTGAAGATGCTCGTATTCCTATTTTTATCATTGTTATTGCCTCTTTTACTACTATAGTTGACCTTTTGATGCAAGCTTTTACTCCTGAGCTTTCTCAATCTATGGGCATTTTTATTAAATTGATTGTTGTAAACTGTATTATTATGGGACGTGTTGAAGCCTTTGCTTCAAAAGAGAGCGTGCCTCATTCATTCTTTGATGCACTAGGTATGGGCGTGGGCTATACTTGGGTTCTTGTGGCAATTTCTTTTGTGAGAGAATTATTAGGAGCAGGTTCTATTGCAGGTTTTCATATTATTGATGAAGCTTATAACATAAGGTTTTTTGCAAATCCTCCAGGCGGCTTTTTGGTGTTTGGTCTTTTTATCGCATTCAACTCAGCATTAAAAAGTTTGGGTAAAGCAAAGGAGGGTAAGTAATGAATAATCTATTTACAATATTTTTAACCGCAATGTTTGTTAAGAATGTAGTTTTAATGAGATTCTTGGCTTTGTGTCCATTTATTGGTATGTCCCAAGACGTTAAAAAATCTATGGGTATGGGTTATGCTGTTTTGTTTGTTACTCTTTTAGCAACTGCCGTAACTTATCCTGTTTATAGATATGTCTTAGCTCCTTTACACTTGGAATTTTTGCAAACATTGATGTTTATTTTGGTTATTGCTAGTTTGGTGCAATTGGTGGAGTTTTATTTGAAAAAAGCAGCTCCTGCATTGTATGCTTCTATGGGTGTGTATCTTGCTTTGATTACAACTAACTGTGCTATTTTAGCAGTAACATTGGACGTGATTGCCCAAGGCTATTCTTTTGTGGAAGCTTTGGTTTATGCTTCTGGTAGTGCATTAGGCTTTATGCTTTCTTTAGTTTTGCTTGCAGGGCTTAGGAGCAGGGTGGACGTGGCTCCTGTGCCTAAGATATTGAAAGGGGCTCCAATTCTTTTTATCACTGCAGCTCTTCTTTCTATGGCGTTTTCAGGCTTTGCGAGTTTGGTGTAGGGGAAAGATACAAATAAACTTCTTTAAGTCGTTGCTACTTTGCAACGACTTAAAAGGTGCAAAGTAATATTATTTTATCAGAACTAATTTTTACGGAGATAAGGATTGAGTGATTTAATTGTTCATCAGGTTAATATTGCACATTATATGCTTATAGAGCTAACAAAGCTTGCAGATCAGGCAAAACCTTTTTATGATTGGGTTGAGAAAATAGCGAAAAGAATTACGTGGCAGGGTAAAGATCTTAATTCTATTTTACTTGATTGTTCAAAAGATGATATTAAACAAATTATTCTAACTTGTTATGAAGACGGTGAAAAGGAAAAACCACTTTTATTTGATGGTGTTGGAAGGGTATATGATCATTCTAAGGCTTGTTTATATTTTTTGCATGGATGATTCGTGATGCACCAAAACAAAGATTATCCCCTTTAATTTTCCGAATGCAAAAGGCAGATAGTGTGTCTAAAAGGATAGCAGAAATAGATACTCTTGCTGAGCTGATATATGAGTACAAAAGTTTTGTTAAGAGTTTTGATTGGTTGTCTGTTAGAGAGGTAATAATTGATAGGTTAGAAGGATCTCGTAGGAGTATTAGTGGACACAATATAGAAGCAAATGTAAGAACAAGTTTTGTTGCATCTATCCAGTATTATTATTCAATTTATGGAAATTATGGTAAATTTAATCGAGTTGAATTTGAAGATAAGCAGATAAAGCTTGGAAGACATACAGTAGATGTTTGTGCAAAGTTGTATCCTAAGAATAAAGGTGGAAAAATCGAAAGTATACTTATTCCCGTAAAGACGCGTGAAACAGAAGGAGGTGGACATTCCCATTTGTTTACAAGAGATATAATTACAGCGATAACTGATATTAAAAAAGAAGTAGAAAATCCGCATATAATGGCTGTAATAATTGCAGAGAACTGGTCACCTATAGAGTTGGTTGTTATTGATAACCTAATTGATATTATTTTTCATTTTAATATGAGCCCAAATAATTTTTTTGGCTTTGATGATAAATCTCAGGTACGATTAAATAAGTATATAGAATCTATTTTTAGACCTAAAGGTAAAACATTATGACAGGTTTGGTACTACTTGGAGATGTGCTTAAAAAATCACTTGAACTTACTGATTCATCATTTCAAGCAATTATCACTAGTCCTCCATATTTTGGACATCGTAATTATTCGGAAGGTCAGGAAGTGGCTGAAATTGGTCGTGAAAATAACTATAAAGAATATATTACAAAACTTGTAGATATTTTTAGTGTTTTAAGAAAAAAATTAAGAAAAGATGGAGTGTTTTGGTTAAATCTAGGTGATACTTATCGTAATAAAGAACAACTTGGAATTCCTTGGCGTGTTGCATTGGCTTTACAAGATGATGGGTGGATTCTTAGAAGCGATATTATCTGGCATAAGCCCAATGCGATGCCATCATCAGTAAAAGATCGTCCTACCGTTGACCATGAATATGTGTTTATGTTTTCTAAATCAAAAGAGTACTTCTACAATGCGGACGCTATACGAGAGCCTCATGTAACATTCAGCGAAAAATCAAAAATGCGTGGTGGTAGGAATCATTTTGGTAAGAAAAATGGAACTCCAGAAAATGGTAAGAATTCTGGTAATTCAAATCTTCATGATGGAAGGTGGGATCAGGCATTTCATCCTAATGGAAGAAATAAAAGAACAGTTTGGGAAATTCCATTGGGTAAATTTAGGGATACACATTTTGCTGTGTTTCCTGAAAAGTTAGTTGAAAATTGTCTACTAGCTTCTACAAAAGAAAATGACTATGTTCTAGATCCATTTTGTGGTTCTGGAACAGCTGGTGTTGTCTCTATAAAGAATAGAAGAAATTTTATTGGCATTGAACTGGTAAAAAAATATCAAATAATGTCGCAAAAAAGAATACAGGATGAAATTGATGCTTACGCATTATTCAAAGATTAAGTTATAAAACTGTTTAAGAATGTTGTTATGTTGTATGCTTTCTTTAGTCTTGCTCGCAGGATTGAGGAGCAGGGTGGACGTGGCTCCAGTGCCTAAGATATTGAAAGGAGCTCCAATTCTTTTTATCACAGCAGCTCTTCTTTCAATGGCGTTTTCTGGGTTTGCGAGCTTGGTGTAGGGGGAATACTGGTTAGTTGTATTAGTTGCTCGTGCAAGGCGAGCAACTGGTTGATTTGATATTTTGCAATTTTCGACTGTATAACGAAAGCCTTCGTCTAAAGTGATTTTGGACGAAGGCTTTTTTTTGTGGGATTGAGGTTTTTTATACTGGATTGTAAAAAGTTGTATCTTGGATTACTATAATGACAGGTATAAATAGTATTATATATGGTCTAATGGGTTGGAAAAAGGAAGATTTAAATGATTGGTATTATTATTAATTTCATTACGTTCTTAATTTGTCTGATTTGGTTTATAAAAGCTCAAAGTTATGAGTCAGTGGTCTCTTTATTATGTTCTTTATCAATGCTGTTTGGGCAAGTTACTTATAAGATTATAAAAAAAATGCAAAAAAATAAAAACATACAAAAAATAAATAGTGGAAATAATTGTTCTAATACTCAAATTAATACTATAAATCTAGTAATTAAGGATTAGATTAAATGAAACAATCGATATCAGGTGGTGATTCTTCTACAAATATACAAATAGAGACAATAAATATAAATTATTGTAATAACAAATTTTCATATGATTTAAAAATAGATACTTCTCGAAAAAAATTCTTTCGAGAATGTGTGGTTGAAATTATTAAGAATGGGGAAATTGAGATCATATCTATTCGACAATTAAGAGAAAAATTGACTAGAAAAATATTAGAAAATTCTATTAATTATGATGATAATATCTCTATGAAAGATATATTAACTAAATTTAACGAATTTTTAAATTCTGAAATTTTTGAAAAAGAAGAAGGTTATAAATTGTCTATTTTGTAGGAGTTTTTATGTCAGATGTTATATCACAAGAAGAAGTGCAAAAAATTATAAATGTATTACAGGAAAAATCAAAAAGAGAAGTTATTCAGGAAGATAAAAAAATAGATTTATTAAAGAAGTGTTTGGATGATTATTCAAAGTCTTCAAATTTTCAAGTTGGAGATATTGTTTTCTGGAAAGAAAATCTAAAAAACAGGAAATTACCAGCTTATAATGAACCTTCAATAGTTATTGAAGTGTTAAGCGAACCCATTTATGATTCAACAAGTGATTCAGGATCATCGAACTTTAAGGAACCATTAACATTAAAACTGGGTACCTTAATAAAGGATGATAATGAAATGAGATTTGTTATTTTTTATTATGATGGAAATCGATTTATAAAAAAATAAAATGTATAACATGTGTTTCAAAGTAACTTTTATTATCAAGTTATAAAATCATTTAAACATGTTGTCAGACTTTATGCTTTCTTTAGTCTGGTTTGCAGGTTCAAGGAGCAGGGGAATATAGTTTCTATACCTAAGTATTAAAAGGAGTTACAATTCTTTTTATCATTGTAGCCCGTCCTTCCTTCCTATTTTCTGCTCTGGCTCTTCTACGCTGGCCTAAAGGGGCTTGATAACGATGTTAAGATGACTATTGTTTGTATTCACGTTTTAAGTCATAGTAGCCTTGTCGAACAAAATCCTATACATGATGTGATTTCTTGTCTTATTTTAATGAAGATAGACATGCTATGGCATTAGCTAATTTATCTCTGTGAGTGTTGTGGTAGAAAGGAATTGTTTTCTTCTTTGTGTCAATTTAGACGTGATGTGTCATGTAAAAATCTAACCATAAGATGTCAGCCTTAATGTTATAATTAAGGCTGATGCACATATTTTAAAACATCATTTAATGTTTTTTCAACATTTTTTTCAATTCCATTATATTTAAACCTTCTTTTATATTAGTTATTTTTTCTTCATCTGATAATTTATCACTTTCTAAACATCTTCTATGTGGTGTTTTTGCATTGTTGTATTTCTTAATATGTGTGCATTTTACGTTCTTTTTCCAGTATTTTCATTGAAGGATAAAAATAATTTAGTAGTAAGCACCATAATTTATACAACTTTTCTAATGTTTCTAATGCTTGTTGTCCCTCATATCGATAATAACCTGCTAAATGTCGCCACACACTATTATTTTTTTGTTCAACAAAACAATTGCCATTTTTCGTATAAGAGCGACCACGAGTGAAAGTAATCTCATTATATTGACACTATTTTACAAGTTGGTAGTTCTTAAACTTAAGCCCCATTGTCTGAAGTACTATACCTAGCATTTTATTTTATAGGGTATTGTATTTTTAATATCTTCAATGCTTTCTTTTACCCATCTTTGAGCTTTATTTAATACATGTCTTATTTCAGCCCAACCAACACTTACATCAGTTGCAGTAACTGTATATATATGCTCTCCTGAAGCATTTCCGCCATCATGAGAAACTGTGTCTATCTCAAAAAAGCTGGGAACTCTTTCGTTCAAATCAAAAAATATTCTTATAGGTATTAGTTGATTTAAGCCTTTCCCTGCTTTAGTTGTTGAAATACCGTGCAATTTATTCTTTTTTCTAGGTTCTTTTAATAATCTGTTTACTGTTGCACTGCTTATTGTTAATAACTTCTCTTTTATAACATCTGTTATCTTAAAAGAGCTTTCTTTGATAAGTTCTGCTATATTTTCTTTTATGAATGGAACCAATCTTTGCCCACACAGTGACTAAAACACCAAATAGCAATCAGAGATATTTGAAAAGTCTTATTCCTTTTAGGGATATACTTACGTTTTTTTCTCTTTGGAACTTCTACCTTACAAGAATTCACAAGTTTCATTATTAAAGAAATTAAGTTTTTCTTTTTATACAAGAATTAATCTTACTAATTGCATATTTTCGATTAAAGCCTGTAAGGCTAATGTATTCATTGAGTATAGTTTTCTTTTCCTTTTTTCTAGCATTTTTATAGCTATTTGCAATTTCTTTTGTAATAGAATCACGCTCCTTCATATTCAACCCCATAACTAGCCTCCAGTAGTTTTATTCTACTGGATTTTATTTTGGGTTAGATTTTTACATGATACACAGGATTTATTTCGGTTTGATTTAACGTGATACAATTCGTCCTATTGACAATTTTATTTAATTTATATATAATGTCCATATGTAATGTCTAGGGATTTTGATATGTTTTGGTGTAGTGTAATACTTACTTACTTACTTACTTACTTACTTACTTACTTACTTACTTACTTACTTAC
>JBQNBL010000016.1:0-50057 GCA_052169955.1 Treponema sp. | reverse complement strand
TTTTCTTTCTCATTTTTATACTCCTTTTGGAGTCCAACTTTTCGCACTAGTCCAGTTTCCAAAGGGGTGTCCCCTTTGGCGACGTGAAAGGGAGATGAGGGGTCATAGGGGAAATGCCAGCGTAAGCTACTAGGCGGAGGAGGGAAAACTGCTTCGAACAGTTGTCCCTCCTCTCCCCTAAGAAACACCCTCATAAATGGCAATTTATAGCAAGGTTAAACCCTGCCGTCCGCTAGGACACCCTCAATTATAGCTCACTCTCCAATCTTTTGACTGCCCTGTTTTCGACCAATGTTTTCATTTGGGCAATAGCCGTTTTATTGAGCTGGATAAGTCGCTCACTTTGTGGCAATCCCTGTTTAATGAGTAGGGCGTTAATGCTTTCCAAATTGCTCAAGACCACCAACTGTTCCAGTTCGGCATAGTCGCGTATATTTCCGCTCTTGTCAGGATTACCTTCACGCCACTGTTTTGCAGTGAGTCCAAACAATGCCATATTTAGTAAGTCAGCCTCATCGGCATAGATAAGTGCTACCTGATGTTTGCTTACTTCTTTCGGGATAAGATTTTCTTTTATCGCATCGGTATGAATGTGGTAATTGATTTTGGCAAGGGTACGTTGCAAGTTCCACTCAAGTTTGAGGCGGTTGTTTTCGTCTTCTTTGAGACGCTGAAATTCTTTGATGAGGTAAATCTTGAACTCTGGACTGATCCACATCCCGAATTCAAACGCAATATCGGGGTGTGCATACGTGCCACCATATCTGCCCGTTGTTGCCCTTAAGCCGATTGCATTGGTCTTTTCGACCCATTCTTTTACGCTTAGCCTATAGCTATTCAAACCAGCTTGACTTTTAATTACGTCGAATTCGCCATAATTAAAATCAGGGTTATAAACGCTTTCCCAAATGCCAAGATATTCGACGGTATTTCTATTGCGTAGCCAGTCGGATATAAAAAACTCTCCGTCTTTTGCTTTAAGCATATCGGTCAGAGAAATATATTCACGTCCTTCATCACCGATAATTGTAATTTCCTTTCCTTGTACGTTTATTTTCCTGTTCTTTGCCATTTTCTCTTCCTTTTGTGCATCCTGCAATCATCCCATTATCAATGTGTAATGTTTAATGTGTAATTGGTAATTATGAGCTCGTTATCAATTATCAATTATTTTACATTCTTTGCCACGCCGTCTATCAGCTTTGAAAAATCGATTGCATTCTTCGCACTGACGACGGGCTTACCGGTTTCCTCTTCTATTTCTTTTCGTGCATTCCCTGCAATGCGTCCGCCTCGCCTAGCTGTTTTCTTATTTTCTTCAAGCCCTTGCGGATGGGTAGTATTGGTCAGCTCGGCGACGGTCGCTTCGGCGAGCATATTGAGCACCAGCTCAAGCGTTGACATATTATCCCGCAGGTTCTCTTTCTTGAGGTTTTTCAAATCCTTATACTGGCGAACAGTCATCCCGCTCCACGCTTTTGAAATCTCATTCGTCAAAATGGCATATTCTCTACCTTCTTTGACACCGTGATCTTGCCATGCGTCAGTCAGTTCCTTTCTTACTTGAATAGCCTGCAAACGCTGATTTATCCACTCCCGCGTATAGCCTTTTTTCAGATAGGTTTCCAAAGCACGCTCAATTGTCAGCTCGGGGTCTATGATTTCGTCAATACGCTCTTTGCCCACGCAGGCGAGCCACATCTTGAACGGTTCTGCCTTAGGCGACGGAATCGACTGGATGATACGGAATATCCCTTGCATATCGGCGACATCGGTTTCACGCATTTTTCCATCGGGTGCCTTTAATTTCAACTGTCGACAAATTGTCGACAGTTCGCTTTTTTCTTCTTCCGACATACGTTTTTTCACCCTGTACCAATAATCCCGCGGATTAGGGCTACTAGTCAAAGCCCCGACAACATCCACCACACTGAAAAACCACTCTTCTTTTTCGTTATCCCAAACGGAACGTATCATATTCCCTTCAAATAATTTGACTTCGTCGCTCATAAAATCCTCCTTTATTCAATGTGTAATTGTTAATGTGCTTTTCCGCGAGAGCGAGGGTCATTGAGGGTTGCAATTTCGCTCATATATTTTTTAATTCGACTTTGTATCGTTTTATCAAGTCTTGAAAACTGTTTACCCGCTTTCGCAAGTATATTCAAGTTTCATTTTAATCCAAGCTCTTTGTACAGAACTTCAGCAGGGATTGTCTCTTCTCCGCTTTCTTCAAAGTCAGCCCACGCCTTTTCGGCAAGCCTAGCGTCTTCGGCATCTTCTTGCAACTCGGCAAGGTAGCGACTCAAGGCGTAATTACAATGGGTAATTAAATTTTCCCATCATCAATTATCTAACCTTCTCCACCGCCCACTTGCTCAAAGTACGTTTGTTTCGGCTAATAGTAGCTCCAATGAGAAAGATGTTTTTATTGCTTGCTTTATGCTTTTCTGCATAGCCCATCTCTTTAATTTGACTGAGTGCATCTTGAGGCTTGCCACCAACCTTAAACTCAAAGATATAGATTGCGTCTTTCGTTTCAACTTCTACATCAGAACGTCCTTGAGATGAGTGGACTTCAGTTCTCACATACTCGCCCATAAGAGAAAAAATAAGATATATGGTAGTTTGATAATTATGTTCTCGCAAAAAGAGCCTATCTTCAGGCAAAGAGTCGTATGGAATACTTGCCATAAGTGCTTTTATTAGCGTAAGAACCCGCTCCACATCTCCTCTTTGCATAGCTTCCTTAAAAAGCCCTATTCTAAACTCCCCTTGCGATAAGCTCTTGCCGTCCGTATAAACTGCCATCAAATTATAAAGAAAGGAGTATTTCACCTCATCATTTGGATAGCCTAGAATATATGTGTCTTCCTCCCACTTATAATCTTTGATTGTCAGATATCCAGCTTGAAACAAGAGAGGCACTAAGTTGACATAGCTGAGCCTATATTCGTTCATATCTCTCATACTCAAGTTTATGTTTCTCTCTAGGTCAGGAAGCTCAAAAATCTTTTGCTCAAACAGATGAACCATAAAGGTAGGTGTTCCGCTCTCAAACCAATAGTCGCCTAAGTCTTTTCTTTCAAAAGCAATACACAAGCTAAACGGATTATATATATGTTCCTTTTTTTTACTAAAACGATAGCCATCATATTTCTTTTTTAAGATGGACAACATCTCTTCTTGAGTTTTTTCATATTTGTCTGCTATAACTTGCACTTCAGTTGAAAAATTGTTCTTTAATTCTTCTTCTGTTATTCCACAAAGACTTGAATATTCTTCATCAAAACTAATATCATAAAGATTGTTTAAGTCTGAGAAAATGCTCACCTTGCTGAACTTGGTTACTCCTGTAAGAAAGCTTAAGTGAATGTAGTCGTTTGAGCTTTTTATCACGCTATAAAAAGCCTTGAGCGTGGCTCGGTATTGCTCGTGTAGTTCCTCATTCTCCAGCGTGGCAATGAGGGGCTTGTCGTATTCGTCGATTAAAATGACCACTCTTTGATTAAATTTTTCGTATAGAAGCCTAATAATCTTTGTAAATGCACTATCTGGGGCTATCGCTTCAAACTGAATATTGTACTTTTGTTTCCATTCGTTAATATGCTCAGTTAAAATCTCCACAAGATGTTCTGGCTTTGTATACTCTTTAGCATTCAAATCCAGCTTGAGTACAGGGTAGCTTTGCCATTCACTGCCAGTCTCCGCCTTAAACTTCTCGATGGCAAGCCCCTTAAAGAGTTCTTTTCTACCTTCAAAATAGGCTTGCAATGTTGAAATAAAAAGGCTCTTGCCAAAACGACGAGGACGTGTGAGAAAGTGTGCTCGCCCTACAACTTCCAACTTAGGAATAAAGTGAGTTTTATCCACATATACATATGGAGAAGTCCTCATAATTTCAAAACTTTGAACGCCGACAGGCATGTTTCTTTGTTGCATAAGAGGAATTATAACATCAAAGAGAAGAATGTTGCAAATGATGAACACCTACATTCAATTACTTATCAAATACAAACAATCTTAATCTTTGAAAACAAAAAAGGTCTTGTAACAAAAAGCTACAAGACCTTTTTCTTAATTTATTTTTGGCTTAAGCGTGAGTGCCACGTGGTATGGGTTTATCCAAACCTTTAGCTTTTTTACGCATAATAACAATTATGAATGTTATAAGACAACCTATTGCAAAAGCAATTCCTATTGGGTACGAGATTTTGGTTGAAAGCTTAAAGCCTTCTGGAGCCATAAGAATATATGTCATAGAAACAGCACTCATAAATGTTGCAGGAATTAAGGCTATGATATAGTTTTTCTTATTCAAGAATAAATACATAGAACCAACCCATAACGCAATCATTGCAAGAGTTTGGTTAGACCATGCAAAATATCTCCAGATAATGTCATAATTAATGCGAGTTAAAAGTCCACCAACAGCCAAAAGAGGAACAGCTATAATAAGACGCTTTGCAATTGGCTTTTGGTCATATTTAAACCAGTCTGCAAGAGTTAATCTAGCACTTCTAAATGCAGTGTCTCCCGAAGTGATAGGGCATGCAATAACGCCAAGTATTGCCAAGGCTCCACCTACAACACCTAAAAGACCAAAAGAGATGTCATAAACTACACCTGCAGGACCTTTCAATTCTGCTAAAGCATTGGCTAAGCCATTTATGCCTCCGTTGTTATAATAAAAAGCCATACCAGCAGCTGCCCAGATTAAAGCTATAATGCCTTCCCCAACCATAGCACCATAAAACACCTTGTGTCCGTCTTTTTCAGTTTGAATACATCTCGCCATCAATGGAGATTGTGTCGCATGAAAACCTGAGATTGCACCACAAGCTATAGTAATGAAAAGTAAAGGCCAACGAGGCAAATCTTTAGGATGAACATTAGCCCATGAAAACTCAGGAATTGTCATCTCACCTCTAAAAGCATGAAACAAAATGCCTGCTCCAATACCTAAAGCCATAATAATCAAGACAATACCAAAAATTGGGTAGAACCTACCAATTATTTTGTCTACAGGAAGAATTGTTGCAAGGAAGTAATAAGTTAAAATGATGACAAGCCAAAAATCAGAACTTAAATATGCAGGAGTGAGTTTTGCTAATAAGTCTGCAGGACCTTTCATAAACACCGTGCCAACAAAAAGGAGCAAGACAACAGCAAAAATGCGCATAACAAACTTCATTACAGGTCCTAGATATAAACCTGAAAGTTCCGAGATGCTATCTCCGTCATGTCGCTCTGAAATCATACCTGAAAGGTAATCATGCACACCACCTGCAAAGATTGTTCCAAGTGCAATCCAAAAAAATGCAGATGCTCCCCACAATGCTCCTGAAATAGCACCAAAGATTGGCCCCAATCCTGCAATGTTTAATAGCTGGATCAAAAAAACACGCGGAGTGCTTAACGGAACATAGTCCACACCATCTTGCTTTGAAATTGCAGGCGTTGGATCATTTGACACTCCAAACACTTTTTCAACATATTTTCCATAAAGAAAATACCCTACAATAAGTATTGCCAGACAAATAAAAAATGTAAGCATACTCATAGCCTCCTATATAAATATGACGTGCCGAGGCACATCCCCCTTAAAATTATTTATATATTGAAACTTCTAAAAATAGTGCAATCTTTTTATAACATATCCCATACCATCATATTAAAGCCTATTTACACATTTTGTCTAGCTATTATTTTTCTCAATTTATCCTTCTATTAATAACAGATTTGAAGTAAATCTCAAACAATAAAAAAGCCTGCCTCTTATTAGGCTTTTAAAAAAAGCCAAAATAAGAAACAGGCTTTAACTTAAGAAAAGACAAGCCAATCTTTTAAGCTCATCTTAAAAACTATTTTAGCTTTTCTTTACAACT
The DNA here is from genome assembly GCA_052169955.1 of Treponema sp. Lineage (GTDB taxonomy): Bacteria > Spirochaetota > Spirochaetia > Treponematales > Treponemataceae > Treponema_B. The sequence goes on along the minus strand of JBQNBL010000016.1, from coordinate 44,169 downwards.
TTAAATTTGCGAGTGAAAACATCAGCTTCATAGTTCTTTGTTTCATTGTTTTCAGTATATGTTCCTTTAAGCCAAACAGGAATAGAAACCTCAATCTCATCTTTAGTTCCATTCAGAAGTTTTGTAACATCAAGCGTAAAGTAGTGAAAGCAATTAATATATTCATTACCATAGCTTTCCATTTTAAACTCACTTATACCTTCAGGGAGTGTTTTCTGCCCAATGCTAAACAAATGATATGCTATTTTTGGAGCTTTCCAAGCATAAGAAACAGCTTTGAAATATATCTTATTACCCTCAACCTTACTAGGTTCTATTTCTAGCTTATCAGTTAGATGCATAGCTTCATTTCCTGCTACATCTTTACTCTCAGATTTATAATATGCACTCATATTAAGTTTATGAAAATAATTTTCGTATGGAGTATTAATAGTGTCATCACATTCTAGATTTTTATTATCTGTGTTTCCATCAGCTGCTACCACATAGCAGAAAACACCAATACTATGATGTTTTTTGTCTGCATCATCTAAGTTTAAGTCAAAACACCATTTGCTACTTCCATCAAGTGTAGTACCTTCTTTAAATTTAATCATTTGACTTGCATATTTAGGATTATCTAGATTTTGAAGAATTGCCTTTTTTTCTGTATGATTGGAATCTTCTTTAAACCAAAAACCTTTAACCGTAGCTCTTGGGTTTTTAGGATTAAAAGAAAGAGTTAAAGATTTCACACCATAATAGTTGTTAAAATGCTTTCCCTTATCTTTTTCATAGTAGACAACATTTGATGCAGTATGATCCATTTTTGTCTCCCAATCACCATTTGGGCTTCTCCATTGAGTATTATTTTCACCATAATTAGGTAGCTTAATCTTTAATTTATCAGGCCCGAGTTTATTATAAAGCAAATGCACTTCAGAAAGCTCATGACCATCTTCTGTCTTACCTGTCAATGAAATATCAAGCTCATAAACTTTGTCTAGCTCCATAGAAGCGTTACCAATAACTATTATAGCATTAAGGCTTGTACCACCTTGCCCTTGCTGAGTTTTAGTTGTAGCACTAGCTATAATGTGATCAGGGTCAGCATAGTTTCTATCTTTCACCTCTACGCCATTAACTTTAATGCTAGTAATTTCTTTTGCTTCTCTACTCACCAAGATATAGAGAGTAACTTTTTCTTTTGCCATGCGCAAAGCATTATCAGCATCCATCTTATTGATAGTATTGCCTTTTGCATCTTTCATTTGTTCTAAATCTCTTTGTCCAAAAGACTTACCACCAATGCCTAGCTGATCCTTTTGAGTTGAATATCTAACAGAAATAGGCACCACTGTGTCTGTTTTTCCTTCTGCTTTAAGCATTACCTTAAAAGAAGTTGCTTCAAGACCTGTGTCAGCTAATTTTATTTTTGCAGTAGCTTCTCTTCCTGTAATTTCAAAATCAGGTGTGTTTCCAGTAACGTCTTTATAGTCAAGAATAAAAGCATCCCTAAGATTATCTTCAGTTGCAATAATCTTGATATCCACAGTGTTAGAATAAACTCGATGATTAGCATTGAGTTGAACAAAACCTTTTCCATCAGCAGCAATTTCTGTTTTAGTTTTAATAAATGAAGCCAATGTAAAAGTAACTTCAAAATCTAAAGGATCATATGTTACAGAACCATCACTACTAGTTCCTTCCACATGCACCTTTACAGTTTTGTTTTCACCAGCCTTTTCAAGTGGTGGGTTAAGCTTATACTTTGCAATAGTTGCTTCACTGGCTTGCCCAGCATTTTCCGTGTTAATCTCAACATCATTGCCATCCACAGTAACTTTTGTAAGCTTACCATTGTCATTAGTAGAAATCTTCTTCATTACTTTTATTTCAATTTCAGGCTCTGTTTGGGTACATTTTTCAAAAGCCAACTTTCCTGACAAAACTTGTGGCTCACTAACAGGGACTGCCCTACCAGTAGAATTAACGGAAACTACTGCATTAATAGCGTTTGTGTAAATTAGTCTAAATGGAGGAACTACTAGGTCTTTGCAATTACTTGCTTTAAATAGGAAAGAAATAACCTTTGTAGTATTTTTTTCAAACTCAATTTCATGCTCCACAATCTTTTTATTGTCTGCTTTGGGATCTAATTTGCTTTCTGTTCCATCAACCACAATGGTCACATTCTCTAAGTCTTGATTCGTCTTTATAGTAAATTTAAGCGCTTTTGAATTCTTATCATAAACTCTCCAAGAAGGACCTTTTTTAATTTGATCTTTAACATCATTAGCTCCAATCTTAAATTCAGTAAAATCAAGAGTTTGTAAAGTAGATTCATCTAAAACACGGAGATTAAAGTTTTTTTCTTCAAACTTATTTCCCAATGTCACTTTAATCTTCATCTCTTTTGCCTCTGCTGCAATACCTTTAACATCACCGCATAATGCTACAAAATGACCATTATTTTCAGAAAAATCGCTGAATTTCACTTTGTCATTACCAAATGTAGCTTCAATCTTTGCATTATCCCCTTCGAGACCTTCAAGCAAAACAACTCCAATTCTAGCAAAGTCTTTCACATTGATTTCTTGCCCATTAAATATAACATTAGTCTGCCCATTTGCTGATCCAATTTCAATCAATTTAATCAATGTACCAGCCTCAATCTTAGCTGGTGGAATAACTTTCCCGTTACCATCTTTATCAGAATCGTGACGGCAGCCTGAAAAAATCAGAGATAACACAAAAAACGTCATCAAAGACTTTAACAAAAACCTCTTTTTCATCTTTTCCTCCAAATTAAAACCACCTAAAACAATTAAATTAACTCAATTTTTTAGGTGGTCAATTAAACTCTGTCGATTATTACATATTTTATTAAAATAATAAAGCTCTCTAATTTTGTTGATTTTCAGCAAAATATTCTTCAATACTAGCCTCGTTTAAAACTGTGTAGTCATAACCTTGTTCTGCTAAAAACTTTTGCCTTTTTTCTCCAAACTCACGCTCCACAGTATCCTTTGTTGTAATAGTATAAAAGTAAGAATTCTTTTCTTTTGGTCGCAAAATGCGTCCTAATCTTTGAGCTTCTTCTTGACGACTCCCATATGAGCCTGAAATCTGTATCGCGACGGAAGCATCAGGCAAGTCTATTGCAAAGTTTGCAATCTTTGAAACAATGATGATCTTAACCTCTCCTTTTCTAAACTCGTCATACATTTTTTCTCTCACCTTTGTGCTACTTTTACCTGTGAGTATTGGAGCATTGAGTTCTTTTGCAATTTCTTCCAGTTGTGAAATATACTGCCCAATGACCAAAACAGAATCATCTTTATGATGTGCTACCAGCTTTTTAATTAAAGGAATCTTATTTGGATTTTCACTTGCAATTCTATATTTTTGCCTCATGTCAGAAACTGCATATTCAATTTCTTTGTTTGTTGCAAGCTCTACATTTATTTCGACACAATAAGCCTTAGCAATCCAACCTTTTTGCTCTAAATCTTTCCATGGAACGTCAAAACGTTTAGGCCCCACAAGCGAAAATATATCTCCTTCGTGTCCATCTTCTCTAACCAATGTAGCAGTAAGCCCTAATCTTCTAACAATTTGAAGTTCTGCAGTCACCCTAAAAATAGGAGCTGGCAAAAGATGAACTTCATCATAAATGATAAGCCCCCAGTTTCGCTCTTTAAACACCTTAAAATGCACAAATTCCGAAACAGTATTCTCTCTCCATGTTAAAATTTGATAGGTTGCAATGGTAATAGGTTTAATCACTTTTTCAGTGCTGGAATATATGCCAATGTCTTCTTCTTTTATGTTTGTTTTATCCAATATTTCTCGCTTCCATTGGTAGACTGAAGAGATATTTGTTGTCAAAATTACAGTTTCAACATTTAATAACGACATAACAATAAGGCCTACAATTGTTTTTCCCGCTCCACAAGGAAGAGCTATCGTTCCAAATCCTGTGCCAACTTCTCTTTCTCCAACAAAACTCGTTGCGGCATCTTTTTGGTAATCCCTAATCTCAAAGTCAAACCCAGCACTTGTCTTTTCCCTAAGTGAAATAGGAAAAGCTTCCCCATCTTTAAGAGGCACCTCATCTTTGCATGGCCAACCTTGTTGCAAAAGCACTTGTTTAACAGTGCCACGGTTTAATATATCTATGAGAAAAGAATACTCATTTTCATCTTCTTCTATTATATACTTTCTGAGTATGCTTAGATGAGATATTTCTGTAAATATAAGCGGAGTCTCAACTTTTAAAATCAATCGATCCTCATATTCCGAAAGTTGCAAGACAAGCTTTCCATAGCGAGTCATTGTCTCTGTCATCCATGCAATCATCGAAGATTGAAGTGGAAAACGTGAATATTTTGAAAGAATGCCTATAATCTTTGCAACAGAAAAACCAGCACTAGCAGCATTCCACAACGATAAATGACTTATCTTGTATGTGTGTATATGCTCAGGTGATTTTTCTAACTCTGTAAAAGGAATGAGTGCATAACGAGCTTCATCAGATTCGGGAGTGTGGACATCTAAAAGAATCGTCCTATCCCCTTGTATAATAAGTGGTTTTAATTCTTGCATTGTCTTAGATTTTATCCTAATTAAAGGCACAAAGGCATGCCCGTTTTACGTAAGTTCAAGGCATGCCTTTCACGCAAGCCTTGTAGTAGATTTTAGGGGTTCCTCTAAAAATTAACGAAGTCCCCCTATATTTTAATATTGATAAGTCTATTTGAAAATATTTAATGGAACGCTCACCTCACTTATTCCTGAAGAATAAGGAGCTACCTGATACTGATTGAACACTAAAATCACTTCACTGCCTTTAAGATTAAAGCAAGCAAAGTTCTTTTCTTCTGGCATAGTTCCTTCTTTTATGAATTCATCACTTGAAGTAAGCTCTTCTCTTTCAACTCTCGAAGTGAGTTCTTTGCATGTAAAATCAGAGAAAATCTTAAGGTAGTCTTTAGAAAGCGGAGAAAATACATCATTTAAAGAAACTTCTTCTTTTGCTTCGCTATCATAGTTTACAGAAAAAACTTGAACGCTTGGATGAGCATCTCCTAAAAAATAAGATGTCATATTAAACATAAATCCAATATACTTACCCGATGTGCGAATCTCCCCGAAAGACACATCATGTTCGAGTAAGTCTCGAGCATCGTTTATGTATTCCTTTTCCTCTTCAATTCTTTTTTTAACTATTTCATTAAACTCAGGATAGTCCTTAAAATAAGGGTAGGATATTCTGTATTTTCCATCCACTCCTTCTTTCTGAAAGGTTTCAGTTTTTTCTTCATATTCAACCTTAAACTCTTCCCAATTACCACTCTTACTACATGAATAAAAAACACAGAATGCGACAAAAAAAACCAAATAAATCTTCTTCATTAAAGCCTCCGCAAGTAGATGATCTCAATTATAGTATATTTCTTATGTTTATATCTAGGTAGTTATTTCATTAAGTGTAAAATATAAAAAACCGATTTATAAACCATGTTTTTTATACGTTTAAAATCTTCTTATTTATTTTTTTGTTTATGTTTTGTTACTCTGTCCTTAATTGCTTGCAAAACAAAAAAAGCTCCTACCATCACTTTAAGAGAGCGAACTGTAATTATTCAAGTATGCGATAAGTTTCAAATGTCATATGATGGGCTTCCATGTAATGTATATTTTTCAGATGGAACAAGTGCATATTATTCAACAGCAATCGATGGAAGAATCATTGTAAAAATAAGTAATCCTCTAATCAGTATAGAAAAAGTTGTCTATAACTTTCTCTCTTATAGGCAAAGTGCAGGAACTCTTCTTGCAAAAGAAGACTTTAAGATGGCAACAAGAATACCTTCAAACGCAATGTCAAAAGAAGTAACTGTATCTGCACTATTTTCTGACAAAGTAAAGAATCTTTTTGTGTTAGTTCGCTAAAACTAAAGACTGATTAGCTAAATCAGCCTTAAAGACTAGATGAAATGAATATTTTCTTCAAATGGCTTTCTAGTTTTTTCTTTGATTGTGTATTTTTGTGCAGGATATCCTAATGCAATAACTAACTTCACCCTATCGTTTGAGCCAATTATTTTTTGAATCTTATTTTCATTAAACACCCCCAAAATACAAGTTTCTATACCTAAAATACGGGAAGCATTAACTAAGTTTGCAGTAAAAATACCAATATCAATCGCTCTAAAATCTATTCCTTGCATGAGTGAACCTATTTTTGCAGGTAAACTATATCTGGCTTCAGTTATAACAAAAAAAGCAGTGCATTCATCAATAAAGCTATTAAAACCCATAACTTTTGTATCTTTTATTTTTGCAACACTATCACCTAAAGAGATAAAAACAGAATATGGTTGACTATTGCATGCAGAAGGAGATAACTTTGCAAGTTCTAAAATCTTAATAAGATCACTTTTTTCAACAGATTTTGTGCCATCAAAATACCTGCAACTCTGCCTTTCTTTCATCAATATTTCATAATCATTTATGTTCATTATTTTTCCTCCTAAAAAACTTCCACTTAATAAGTAGCAATATCACTACAGTTAAAACTATAAAAACCCACAAGTTTAGAATTGCCACAATCACATCCAAAAACATGTTAAGACCATCTTTAATGCTAGAAAAGACTTTTGCGAAAAATGAAACAGTTGGAGTAATGTTTCCGGCAGAAATAATTTGATACATACTGATATTTAACGTGCTATAATTAACAGCATATTCTAAATATCTTAACCTTCCCTCAATTGCCTCTATTTCTGAACGTAAGTCTTGAATCTGGTTTTGAATGTCAAGCACATCTCGCACACTTTTTGCTGTGTTTAAGAGTCTTAAATATGTTTGTTCCGCATCCTTTTTCACTTTTAATCTTGCAGTAATGTCTATAAACTCTTCTGTTACATCTTGAATATCAATATGCTTATTATTTATATGCTTAACACCTGAAGCAAGATCATTAATAAAATCATCGAATGCACCTTTAGGAATTTTAACTACGAGATATTGCTCTAATCTTCTTTCATAAGAGCTTTCATTTTCATTATTGATGTATGCACCATATTTTATAAGTAAGCCATCAATTAAAACACGAGATTCTTTTATATTCTCTGTTTCAAAATTAATATCGCCTATCTTAATTAACTTTCTTTCTATTTGCCCAGCTGAAACATCATTTGAATCTTTTTTTGACATAGACTGCCGACTAGAACTTTGCATAGCCTTATATTCCACTTGAGGTGCTTCTTCCATATAGGCTTCATCGTAAGATGCTTCATTTAAAATCTGCTTTTTGCTACAAGAAAAACATAAGAACATCAGGCAAATTATCACTAAAAATAATTTCCTTTTCATATTCTCCCCATTAAATAATAGGGGATGAGTATACAAGCACTAACATAAAAAAACAAGAATATTAAAAGTCCTTCATTAAGTTTATAAATTAGTTCGTAAGCGTATTAACATCTAATGTTTTTTAAATAACTTTGTATAATAAGATGCAACAGGATCATCAGGAAAAATAGAAAGTGCCTTATTAAAGTATTCATAAGAACGTTGAGGGTTATAGTTCACAATTGCATTAAAAGCTTCTATTAAGTATTGTTGTGCTTCATGTTTTAAAGAACGTATATTTTCATCATCTGAAGCATAAACTTCATAAATCAAATTTTCATTTCTCTTTTTGTTTTTAAGTAGTTGAATTGGACGCACAAAATATTGTTCTTTTTCACTCAAAGAATTAAAAAAACTAGAAGAAATTAGTATTGGTGAGTTATAGTGTTTGGTAAACAGTTGAATATCTTCTGCATTTCGGTAAGATGAAGAAATAATTATGTTATCCATTCGTTTGATATTACCAATTGTTCCAAATAGTAGGTCTCCTAAATCTATTCCAATACCTACATTTAGAGGGATAGAGCCATCTACCATAATCTTATGTTCTTTTAGCATGGTTTGCATTTTTATTGTACATTCAATTGCAGAAGATGAACCTTCAGGGAACAATACAAAAAAACCATCACCTAAATATTTAGGTATAATACCATGATATTCTCTAATTATGGGAACCACTAACGCAAAATATTTGTTTAACAATTCAAATACATCAGAAGGTGATAATTTTTCAGATGTATTGGTAAAACTTCTTATATCAATAGAAAGAATGGGTAAATTTAATTCAACATTATCTCCAACCGCTAGTTCTTTAATCGATTGTTTATTAAAAAGTTCTATTATTTCTTCAGGAACAAATCTTACCAGAGAATGATTAACTTCTTGCATTTCAACACTTAGAAGTTCAATTTTTTTAATTGAAGAAGCATACATGTTCAAAATCATAACAGAAAGCAACATTATAGAAACAAAAGATGCAACTGGAATAAAATACATACCATCAAAAGCACCTAAAGCCACAAGAATGTCATAACAACCTGCAAACATCAAAACACTTGATGCAATAGAAATCCATATTGCAAGTTCTCTTTTTAATATCAAAGCTTTAATCAAAATAACAATGTTGTATATAAAAGCAAGGATTACAAGATATTGGTAAATCTCAAGAAGCTCACTAGAAGAAAGTGGAGGAAGAACTAAAACTGCAAATGAATATAAACCCGAAACCAATAAAATCACTAAATATGGAATTTTATAATATAATCTTAATGCCTCTTTTAAACAGATTGTAAAAAACACTATCGACAATGGAAAAGTAATATATCTAATAATAAAACACAATCTCCAATGTATATCTGGGAATAAATGTTGTGCAACATGTGGATAAAAAAAGATGCCCCTTATAGCTAAAGAAAAAAAAGCAATAGAAAACCAAATAACAAATGGTACTTGTTTATAAAAAAAGAAAAGTAAGAAAAAGAATACTGATATAGATAAAATAGCAATGAAAATACTACCACTAAAAATTAGGTCGCTACGAAATACTTTGCCCATTTTATCAATGTCTCCAATCATAAGAGAAGAGAAAAGCCCACCTTTTCGATAATTAAAGTTGGAAACATTAAAAATTATGTCTATCGTCCCATCCTTATGTGGACGAAACACCGCCTCACAAGACATAGTTCCAGGAATTTCTTCATCATAATTCCTACCAACATTTCCTTGATGAGAAACTTCCCTACCATCTATTATTACAGAACAACTACTAAGAGCATGCCCTACTCTAAGAGCATATCGCAACTGAGGGTTTAAACCTTCAATATGTAATCCATAAGAAGCATAACCAAATTTAGACTTTAATGGCGTATTATAAAAAGAATTAGGCAGGTAAGCATAAGTTTCTGCCTTTGGATTTTTTAGTGAATTAAACTTATTAGGTGTGAAATAAAAATCACCGCTAAGCCAAAAAACACCATCAGTATTCTCAGGAAACTTTACACAACCTTTTACAACACGCAAGTCTTTAGAGCTAGAGTTATCAGATGGACTATTAAAAGCAACAAAGCCAAGAATGATAGAAACGATAAAAAATGGAATAGAGCCTATCAATATTCTGAAAAAACTATTTCTCATTCTTTGTCTACCTCATAAATATCTATTGTTTCATCTTTTCCTCTAAATTGCACCTTGCCCTTATAATGAAAAACAATATGTTTTTCATTATCTTTTTGTTGAAAATTATTTTTAACCACATCGCTAACAAAGATTGAAACTTTTTGTTTCAACGCATAAAAATGCAAGCGGGAGGCAACGTTTACAACGTCAGAAATAACTGTGCTATCCATCCTTTCTTCCTCTCCAATAGTTCCAATCATAAGTCGTCCATAATGCACACCACATGCAAAAGTAATTTTTTCTTCACCTCTTAATATACGTGCCACATTCTCTTTTTCCACTAATTCTTCCATCTTTAACATACATTTAATAACATTTTCCGCTGTGCTATCAAAAAGCAACATTAAACCTTCAGGCAAATATTTATCTATAAAACCATTATAAGCTTCTATTATAGGATTTATATCTTGCAAAGCATTGTTATAAATTTCTAAAGTGCGATATCTTTCTTCTTTGTAGTTCAAGCTTTTGTATAAACCTATGTGAACAAAAGCTATATACATTTCCTTTAATATATGATCCCCAAGTTTAACATCAACGTGTTTTTTATTCAGAAAGTTCATAAACTCATTTGGCAAAAATTTTGCTAGGGCATTATTTGTTTCATCAATATCTTCTGTAATATTCATTATCCTATTGTAAGAAAACCTAAAAGAACACAATACAATGATAGACATAGGAATTAATAAGACTAAAACCCCAACATGAGCAAAAAATTGACCTTCAATAATTCTATTTGCAACCAATACATCTCTTATTGCCATCACTAAAAATAGAGAAAGTCCCAATAAAAAAAGCTTTGCATCTTTATTTTTTTTCATCATACTTATAACTACTAAAGTGATATTATAAACACCAAGAATAAGTACGTAGATTTGTGCAAATGGAAGATAAATGGCAGATGTATAAGTAGAGGCAAAAATATTAATCAATAGATAGATTATGCCGGGAATAAAGGAAAGGTATAAAATGCTTCTCTTAGTCATATGAAAAAGTTCTTGTACAAATAGACATACTAAAATTATTGCAAGACTAAAAGTGATATAACCAAGTTTAAACAGTAATACAGAACCTATATGAGGAACTATTATTGTTATTAGAAACTCATCATAACAACATACTCTCAGACTAAAGTTTGCACACATCAAGCCAAAATAAAGAGCTTTTTTTTCTTTTTTATAGAAAAGATATAATGAGATAAAAAATACACCCACAACAAGCAAATAATCAGCAATAATAACAAAAAGGATTGTATCTTTATTTTTTTGTGCTGAAATAGTGGAATATAGTCCAAACTTTATTGGTTTTGAAAACCCAGGATATCTATCACTAAAATTAGAAATATGAAAAACTAAAACTGCATTTTTTAATCCATACGTTGGCAAAACTATAAGTGAAGAATCCCATTGGAACACTTCTTCTTCTTTAGTTTTTCCTACTTTTCCTAAGTGAAAAACTTCTTCACCATTTAAGTATGCTTTGAATGCTGAAGAACAATTAGAAGTTTTTATTGCATATACTTCATCAGGAGCTAGATTTTTTAGTTTAAGTGCATATGTAGCATAACCTCTTACGTCTTCACCATCTTCGTATGTATGCCAACCAACATTTATATGTTCATATCTTTTAAACTTTGAAAAATCTTCATAAGGAGTTATGAAGTGTGATGGCACAAAAATCCAATCTCCCTCAAGAGTTACAATTTCATTTGTGCCTAAATTCGAAGCATCATAAACACCTTTAACAACAGAGTATTCAATTTCCTTTTTTTCTACACAAGATAAAAAAAGGAGAGTTAGTAAAACCAAAGTTATCTTTTTTCCTAGCCTATACATTCATAATTTTCCATAAATTAAAAAAGTATTTTTTATCCATTATTCCCCATTATAACATCTAATTAGAAAAATAAACAATAAAGAATCTCCTCTTTTATATAGAATTATGTAAATACTCTAAAATCATTAGTTGTTTTTTGTCTTACCAGAAGGACTTCTGCTACAGGCGAATTATCAATACAAGTGCAACACCCTATCGTAAACTGTACAGTTTCGCACCCCTAAATAATGCAGTTTCGCATAGCAAAACTGTACAGTTTGCGATGCCTAAACTGTACAGTTTAGGGGCAGTACATTAGCTAATGTACAACCATAACATTAGCTAATGTACGACTTTAACATTAGCTAATGTATGATAATTACATTTCTTAATTAATATCTTTGTGTGTTGTTGATAGGAGTTAAGTTTTTGGAAGTGAATAGGTTGAAATGTTACTTTTCTCATGGTGGTTATTTTAGCATTTTTTAGAGTTTTTGTCTTTGCTTACTAGTCTATTTTTTCTGATAGAAAAGATTGAGTGCTTTTTCATAAAAAAAGCACTCTTAAAAGACACCATCTTGCATGCAAAGTAAAAAAATCCATCATGTTAAGGAGAAAAAAATATTATTTTCTTTCAGTTGAAACTTCTTCCTTTTTTTCTACTACAACAGGAATTTCCTTTTTAGTAGTGTTTTCAGTTTTTGTAAAAGTTTCTTTTTTATTAATAAATAAATTAGCAACATCTCCTTTCTGCCAATGCAAAGCAACTTGATATGGAGTCTCTCCTAATGTGTTTTTATCATTCATTCCTTCTTTAGAGATTGATAATAGAGTTTCTATTGTTCTTTTGTTCGCAAAACGAGCTGCATAATGCAAAATGTTGTCCCCTATTGCGTCAGTTTTAATAAGAGAAGATGTTGCAAGCATTTCAATAAAAGCTTCTCTTTTTTTGAAAACTAAAGTGATTACATTTTCCCCAGTATTGTTAGCTATAAATGGGTCAGCACCAGAATCAAATAGCAATTTTGAGTTTTCAACCTGTAATCGATCAATTGCACAAAACAAAGCCGTCTCTCCTTGCCTATCTCGTTTGTTGATTGGATATCCTTTTGTCAATATAAAGGAAAAAACCATAGGTTTAGCTCCTTCTAATATCGCAAGATGAAGTGGAGTATGCCCATCAGAATCGGATAAGAATTTATCATACCCCAGCACAGCATCAATCAAACTCACATCTTTTTCAAGACACATAGAAAAAGGGGTTTTTCCTTGCGAATCTCTTGCCATAGGATTGCCACCTGCTTGACGAATCATCTTGACAATTTGTAAATGCACATTCTTATCATAAATATTTTGCACCATTGAAATTGCTTCATGTAAAGGTGTTATACCATACATATCTTGCTGTACAGGTGAACTGCCAGAAAGAAGAAGTAAGCGAGCTGCCTCAACTCTACTAGACAAAATAGCTCTGCTAAGAGGACTTTTTCCAGTATTATCTTGAACATTGATATCAGCATTGTAGGCTAAAAATAATTTGATTAATGAAACATCTCCAAAACTTGCCGCTTCATGTAAAGCTGTGTTTCCAGCTTGGTTTGAAAGATTGACAAAAGTAGCATTTCCGTTTGCCTCACTCAATAATAACTTCGCGCTGTTATAGGCTTTTTCTTTTACACAAATATGTAAAGGGCTATTTCCCAAAAAATCTCTTTTAGAAATATACATCATTCGGTTTTCTGCAAAGGTAAGTAAAATTTTTATTACATGATAAGAATCTCCCTTTAGTGCAGAAAAAAGTGGAGTTTCATTATTATTGTTGATGGCATTAATATCAGAACCATTATTTACCATGTCTTTAATAACTCTTGCATAACCTCTTTGGCATACTATATGAAGAGCCGTGTTCCCGTTTTCATCTTTTGCTGTTAGAGCCTTTTTATTAAAGAACCATTCTCCTCTTTTCCCACCCAGCTCAATTGCAAGAGTAAGTGGAGAAAAACCTTTGTCATTAAGAATGAAAATATCAGCATTTTTCTCTATTAACACATCTCCTAAGATTTCATTGTCAAAGCCTACTGCAATATGTAATGGGCTGTCTCCTACCATATTTACAACATTTATAAGAGTACTATTCTCTAGTATATACTGCACAATTTCTTTTTTTGTGTTGTTTCTAACTGCAATGTGCAATACGCTTTCGCCACTATTATCTTTTGAATAAATATTTGTTGCATTTAATAGAGATGTGAAGGTTGTAAAGTTCTTGGAAAAAGAAATTATGAAAGGAGTTTCTCCCTCAGAGTTTGAACTATGTATGTTAGCTCCAAGCCCTGCAAGGTATTTCACTAGTTCACTTTGTTCAGCCTGAACTGCAATAAGAAGAGCTGTTTCTCCACGTTTGTTTTTTTCTTCTATATTGACACCTTTTGTTACAAGAAGTTTGATTATATCAAGATTATATTTTAATCTAATTGCAATGTGCAAAGGAGTCTCTCCATAGCTATCTTTTATATTAGGATTAGTTCCTTTAGAAAGGAGAAGATTAAATATCTCAAGACGTGAAGATTTTGGCATTACTATATGCAAAGGCGTGTTTCCAAAAGAATCAGTTATCGTGGGGTCTGCTCCATTAGCAAGCAAAATAGAAACACAAGAAGTATTCCCCTTGCGAACTGCTTCATGCAAAGCTGTAGAATTTGCAACATTTTTTGCATTAACAGGACAACCTTGTTCAATTAAATGTTTAACAAAGCCTATATATCCTTTTGAAGCTGCAACATGAAGTGCTGTCATTCCATCATTAAACCTTGTTCCATAGTTCCTTTTAATTACAGCTTGTTCAAACTCTTTAAAGTCTCCATATAGAGGCTCCACTCCTGCAAGCAATAAAAGAGAAGCTATTTTTGCAGCCTCTATTTTGCTAGGCGAATGGTATGCAATTGTTAATAAATTGCTTCCATCTTCTTTTATTCCTATACTTGGCACTCCAAGAGTAAGAATCTGTTTTACAAGAAGAACATCATAGTCTTCTACAGCATAGTGAAGAGGTGTTTTTCCATTTTCATCTTTTTGATTAATCGTTTTGGAGTTTAAAATATTTGAAAGCAATGCCACTTCTCTAGCATAAAAGAATGGAGAAGAACCAAAGTTATCTTTTTTAAAAAGCTCAGCATTGTTTGAAGCTAGTAATCTTGCTACTTCAACATTTCTCCTTTCAAGTGCTACCAATAATGGAGTTTTTCCTTCAGAGTCAAGGCTATCAATTTTCACACCTTTTTTTATTAGCAGAGAAACAGTTTCAATGTCATTATACTTTGCAACAATATGCAACAGCGTTTGCCCATCTTTATCTTTTGCATTTATTGTTTCTTCATTTAGCATTGCCTCAAGCTCTGCACGTTTACCTTCTTGTAAGTAACTAATTATTGTGGGATTTTTTGGTAGTGTAGAACAACCTACTAATAGTGAAAACAAAATTAATATATGGCTCAAAAATTTAAAGAAAAGAAGTTGATTTTTCATAAAGAACCTCCCTCGATGGGTATCGGAGAAAATAAAGCTTTGGTTTAATTTTGAAAAATATGATGTGCTTCAAATTAAAAGACACTTGAAAATATACAAAAAAAGTCCACACCTTACTTTGTTGTGGACTTTATTCAATAGTTGATTACCAGCTCTTTTGAGTTGACTACCAACTCTCTTGTCGTATTACGTAACCTCGATAGTTATTATTGTCCAATACTGCCTTCACTTTCTCAAGATCTGTAGGTCGTATTCCATAAAGCACCACACGAACATGTGTTTCAATCTTTTCATATGCTGGCTCAAAACCAATTTCTCTCAATTTTATAACTAGTTGCAAAGCATTTTCTTCTCTTGCAAAAGAACCCACTTGGATACGCCACAAAACTCCTTTTGTCTGCTCAGGTGTCGTAGGGACATAGACCATGCTTCTTTGTGCTTGATAGGCATCTTTTATCACATCATTATTTGAGGTATTAGCCGTCTCAGTAGCTGTGTTTTCAGATCCTGCTTGACTATCAATTGCTTTCCATGAAGAATCTTTATTAGTCTCAAGAGAGACTTCTTGTTGACCAACTCTCTTTATTGAAACTCTAGCAATACCTTGACCAATCATTCCAAGAGCTTCTGCTGCCGCTCGAGATAGGTCAATCTCCCTATTTCCAACAAAAGGACCTCTGTCGTTAATTCTTACAATAACTTTTTTTCCATTTTCAAGATTTGTCACCTCAACCATAGTGCCAAATGGCAAAGTTCTATGTGCTGCTGTATAGGCATTCATGTCAAAAGGTTCACCCGAAGAAGTAGGACGACCATGAAATGGCTCCCCATAATATGACGCAAAAACATCTGCACTGATTATGTTGTCTGCTAAAACCAAGAAATTAAAAGAATATACTAATAAAACCGCAACAATACATAATTTTTTATTCATGTATTCCTCCCATAAGTAATAGGATTATCGGCTAGTAAATTTTAATAATTAGAAATATAGCAGTATTTAATACACAAATTGAACATTTTTTAGTTTAATAATAAAAAAGCCACCAATTCACCTATAAAAGGTAAATTGGTGGCTTTGCATTTAGTTTTTTTGAACATTAAAAACTATTTTTCTAGTACAGCCTTAATACGACGTACTCCTGAAGAAGAAGATTGCTCTTTTTTAATGACAAAATGTCCTAAACTACCAGTATTTTTTACGTGAGGTCCTCCACAAACTTCTTTAGAAAAGTCTCCTATAGAATAAACCTTTACCACGTCATCATATTTCTCACCAAATAAAGCAATAGCCCCTTCTTTTTTTGCTTCTTCCAATGGTTGCATTTTCATACTCACTGGCAATTTTTTTTGGATTTGCTCGTTTACAATATCTTCTACTTTTTTCTTTTCTTCTTCTGTCATTGGTGCAGGGTGCGAAAAATCAAAACGCAAACGTTCAACTGTAATGTTACTTCCCTTTTGCATGACATGCTCTCCTAACACCATGCGTAAAGCTTGGTGCAAAAGATGTGTAGCTGTGTGATATGCGGTAGTTTCTTCTGAATGGTCAGCAAGCCCACCCTTAAAGGTTTGCTCTGAACCTGCTCTAGAGATTTCTTGATGTTTTTCAAAAGCCTTATTAAAGCCTTGTTCATCCACTTTAAGACCATTTTCTTTTGCTAACTCTTCTGTAAGTTCTATAGGAAAACCATATGTATCATAAAGACGAAATGCAAGGCGACCCGGTATTAGCTTTTTAGGATCTTTAAGCAGATTTGGAAGCATTTTTTCATACTCAGCTTCACCTTTTCGCAAAGTTTCCATAAACTTTTTTTCTTCTTTTTCTAGTTCTTCTTTTATGTGGCTAGCTTTTTCTTTCAATTCGGGATATGCAACCTTGTTTTCTTCTATTACTATATCGCTAAGTAATGGCAAAAAAGATTCGCTTAAACCTAGTTTTTTCCCATGGCGTACTGCACGACGAATAAGACGGCGCAATACATAGCCTGCTCCAATGTTTGAGGGTGTGATAGTTTTTGCATCTCCTAGTATGAATACACTTGAGCGGATATGGTCTGCGATAATTCTTATTGACTTATCCATCTCTATCTCTTTACCATAGCTTACTCCAGTTAACTCTTCTATTTTTTTTATTAGTCCTGCAAAGACTTCTGTGTCATAAACAGATTTTTTACCTTGTAGTATTGTAACAGTTCTCTCTATTCCCATACCTGTGTCAACACAAGCTCTTTTTAGCGGAGAATAAGAACCATCAGTATTTTTAAAGTATTGCATGAAAACATTGTTCCATATTTCAAGATATTTCCCACAATGACATCCTGGCTTGCAATTATGTGAACATGGCACTTTGCATGTGTCAATAAATATCTCAGTATCTGGCCCACAAGGTCCCGTCATTCCTGCAGGTCCCCACCAATTATCTTCACGTGGCAAAAAATAAATATGACTAGACGGAATACCATGACTCATCCATATTTTTGCAGTCTCTTCATCTTTTGGAACACTTTCGTCGCCTTCAAAAGCTGTAACAGAGATTTTTTCAATAGGAATGCCTAGATATTTTTCACTTGTTAAAAACTCAAAGCTAAATGCAATGGAGTCTTTTTTGAAATAGTCCCCAAGCGACCAGTTCCCAAGCATTTCAAAAAATGTTAGATGAGAGGCATCACCTACTTCATTTATATCTCCCGTGCGTATACATTTTTGAAAGTCTGTGAGGCGTTTTCCCTGTGGATGATCTTCTCCTGAAATATATGGAACTAAGGGGTGCATTCCTGCAGTTGTAAACAAAACTGTTGGGTCATTTTCTGGAACTAAAGACTTTCCAGAAATCTCTTTATGTCCCTTACTCTTAAAAAACTCGATATACATTGAACGCAATTCATTTGCAGTAATAGTGTTTTTCATATAATTCTACCTCTTTTATGATTAGAATGTGCTAAGTAACTTCTTTTCCTTCTCAAATAATATAACCAAAATGAATAAAAAAAACTATCCACAAGTTGAAATTATCAACTTGTGGATAGTTAAAAGAGATTACCATAAGAAAAACTATATTAGATTTTTCAATCTAATATAGCTTTTCTACATACTTTTATTTCTTCTGAGCTAATTCAAATGCTCCGTCTTCTTCAACGGCATAGCCTAAAATTGGGTTGGCAGTGCCATTGCCTCCAACAATAGATTCACCTCTCTGTACGCTATCAGATATTTCACTAATTCGTGAAAGAACTCCCCCAGCATTTGAATCTGCATAAACACCTACGCTAATCCTATACTCTCTAATAGCTTTCTGAGTTGGAACAATGCTTATCTCCCATTTACCTGTATATTTTTCATCTGTGCCAGCTCCATTAGAAACGTTAGAATCAACACCACCAACAAGGTATGCAAGGCGAGCATTTGCATTACCTGCCATGTAATAGCCGATATATGGCACCCACTTCATTGTTGAAGGATCTTTTGCTAAGTCTAAAGAAATATGTGTTCCTGTGAGAGAATATGAGTCTACAGTTGCAATTTTCCAATTAGTAGCATCGTAAGAAGAAAGATAAGCATATTTTAAGTCTCCCTTGCTATAATATGCAACGTGTATTCCTCTATTTCCATCAATAGCACACTTCACATATTCCCCACCTACACCTACTGTTTGCACTCCTTTCCATGTAACATTGTCTTTTCTAGGGTCATCAGTATAAGCATACATCAAAGAACGTGCCTTAAAGTTGTACCAAAGAGCTACAACCACATCTTTAGAGCCAGCACCATTTTTAATTGCTCCAAGAGACACATACTTTCCAGCAGTGTCTTCGCCTGTGGAGCCTTGATCTCCAGGCCCTGCCAAAATGCTATAATCTGCAGAACTTGAGTCTTGTAATCTGCCATAACCTTTTAAATCAACAAATTGTCCTTCAGTACTATTATCGCCATAAACAGGTTCAGTTAAATCTTCAGAATAATTCCCCCACTTATTTTTTGATTTATTCTTTACTGTTCCCCATCTATAGCGGATATGTTTGTTTATAGCATCATAATATGCCAAATACACTGTTGTTCTCTTTAACTCAATCTTATCCTCAGAAAGTCTACCGTCTTTTACCGTAACAATTGAAGGAGATTGAATCCTGTCTGGGTCTGCATTATACGATGGACTAGGAGTTGTCCCAATGTTCTCCAAACGTATTCCCCAGCCAGTCTTTGAATTATCACGTTTGCCATAATTGTTATAACCATTCAAATCACCAGCACGCCTTGCCACAAATTTAGAATTTGAAGCACTACCCTGTCCGCCATTTTCATCTTTATTCATGTCAACGCCAGTAGCCATTCCATAGCTATAGCCATAATCATCAAAAGCAAAGTCTGTAAAGACATATTGAGCCCAATTAAGATCAAATTTCCTTGAACTTCGCCAGTTTTTATCATCCGCTTCAAAACCTGGCATATTAAAGCAAGTAACACCATTAGCAAAGGCTAATCCAACCTTTCCATCTTTATGAGAAACTTTCATAACAGGATACGTAATAGTACCATCTGTTGGTTTTGCTCCAACCTTAAAGCCCCACACATCTAGCAACACATCATTATTCAATAAGTCATTGTTAATCTTATTAGGGCATTTATTATAAGCTTTATCATTATCATCAGTATTGTTTAGCGACTTAATAACCTTATTTTCAGAATTATCTGTATATTCCACTCTTGCATCTAAAGCCCCAGATTTAGCAGATGCCATATTCAAAGTAGTTGAAGAACCTAAATTTGTGTTTCCAACATAGAAATTTGCATCATTTAGGTTAAAACCTTCCACCCTAATTGTTTCATCATCTCGACATGGGTAATTTCCTAAAGCAGTTCTATCATAAAGAGAAGGAGTTGCTGTGCTATAAGAAGAAAGCGATGTGGTAACCTTATTTATATATGGAACTACATTAACTCTCATGGAAGGCACATTCACATCCCCATTATACAAAACATAGCTTTCAATATTTATAGGAACATTAACATTATTCCAAAGAGTCTTATCACCTTTCATTTCAGAAACACTTACAAAATAGATTTTTTCATCTTTATCTGTTAGTGCCACAACATCATACTTATTAGCTTCATCACCACTTGCAAGATTAATAGCTCTATCATTATCTGAAACACGCACACCTTGTTTTATGGTAGGCCTTATAATTGTTTCACTACTAGTTCTTCCTTTAGCATCCATAACTTCCAGTTTTATTTCAACACCATTAGCACAGAGAGTTCTATTACTATCCCAAACATACTCCCACTCAACATAATGACCATTGTTAGTGAAATTACTCTTTTTTATGCTTAAACCTTGTGTCCAAGTACTTCCATTATAATTACTAGTTTTTGTCTCTGAGCCTCGTGTACGTGACGAGCCTTGCTTAGTATCTTTTGGTAAGGTTAGGTTTATCGTCTTTATCTTTGCATTGTCATAACAAAAGCCTCGTAAAATCACTTTGCCAGAAACACTAGAAACTGCATTTGCTTCAAAATTGCCAATCTCAATATGACCTTTAGCTTCTTTACCTTCATAATACACACTAGAAAGTTTTTGTTCATCTTGAGTCTCTAGCTTATCTTTATCGCTATTATAGAAAAATGGGAAAATAACACCTTTAGGATCTATAGCATCTCCCATTTCAACCTTGGTTGCAATCTTCATTCCTGCATACCATAAATTTCCAATGGATTCATCTGTAATTTTTAATATGAATTTACCTTTTCCATCATCTGTTTCAGAAAGAATATTATTTAAATCCAACTTTAACTCTCTTTCTGTGCTAGAGCTATTAGAGTTTGTAACTTCTTGTATTGGAGCTCCAAGATTAGTGAATTCTTCCAATTCTAAACTATCAAATTGAGCAAATTGGCTAGCACTTACCCTATAAAGCGAAGCTTTTATATTCTTATACCCACCATTGCAGACCACCTTCAAAATCGAATGTGTCTTATTTTTGTAAGTAAATTCACTAGAAACATCAATTTTACCCCTAAAATCATTGGTTTCAGGATTAAGCTTCCAGTTATTTTCTACAGCTACCTTAGGATTTCTTACAATACAATCATAAATTTCATCACTTTCATAAGCATTATTACCACTTAAATCAGTTGCAAAAATGAGATTTTTAACAATAACAGGAGAGTTTTTTACTAGAACATCTTCTACAGTTTGAGTAATTTCATTTCCAGCTTCATCTATAACTGTTATCGTAAGCTTTCCCTTTCCATTAGAAACTTGTGTTGTATCAATTCCTGCATTAAAACTTATGATATTTCCCCTTCTTCTTTTGAATTTACTATAGTCTGAACTTCCTATGCTAACTTCCTGATGAGTACCACTAACCTCTAGCTTTATTCTAACAACCTGTACACCACTACCAGAATCTTCTGCAACTCCTTCAACCTGAAAATCACTTCTTTCAATAATTTTTGGCTCTTTCACTATTGAGTAATCAAAAGAACCAGAAAGCTCTGTAGCATCATTCAACTCAATTTCTTTTCCATCACTTCCAATTGTTTTAATCTTGTATATTTTTCCATTTACCAACACACGATAGTATGCCTTATCTTTTTTTATTAATTCTTGAGAAGATGTAAAGTTGCCACCTGAAAAACCTGCATTATCCACAACTATAGGGCTTCCAATTGCACAAGAAGGTATTGAATTATCATATTTTAATAAAACTTTTTGATAAACTGTTTTTGCATTATTATCCCCTCTTGCATCAGTAGCTTCAATATCAAATTCAATGTAGCCATATTTTGAAGGATATTGGTTAGTTTTTATCGGAATATTAAAATTAGTATTATTATTTGTAAACCACATTGTTTTACCAGATTGGTCAAGAGCTTGTATTCCAGTTCCAACAAATCCAGTTTTAGCATCTATCTTACCTATACCAGTTGAGTGGCTAACACTACCTTTAATTACGTAATTGTCTCCTTTAATCCACTTAGCATTAGCTTCATAAGCTTGGTCATAATGCAAGTTAGTATTCACAAGTTTTACATTTTCAAATTTTGCAACATCAGTGCTAACAGTAAATTTTCTAGGATTTGTCCATTCTCCAAGCGTTGTTCCAGATTCTCCTCTTAATCTAAAATATATTTCCCTAGAAGGAACACCTATAGACAATAAATCTGTAGCATTAAAAGAATGACTCCAATAAAGAATATTTGTCGAAGAAGCTATTTCTACTCCAAATCCATAATCCTTAGTGCCAATCATCCATGAATTGCCAAATGAAGAGGATTCGCTCAGTTGCAAGTAAACCTTTTCCACCATTTTACCACTAGTTGGATCTGCAACCCTTGCAGTACCACTTAAAACAACAGTGCCACCTAAAATAGCTTCATTATCAGGAGAAAGAATATCTATATATGGAGTATCTCCATTTGGGTCAAACTTCACATTGTAAGCTTCAGAAATTACTTCATTTCCAGCCTTGTCTTTCCCTTTAATTATAATTGGAATGCTCCAAATTTGCGAAGAACCTGTAGGCTTTGTAGCTCCATATTTTGAATCATCACTTGCATCCTTTTTTGCATATTCTTTAATATTTGGAATCTTAATTGTCCATGTAGCTGAAGTATTTTCTATACTACTCAAAAGAGTAACACCATCTCTATGTTCTTTACCAAAACCTGAGTTACCAATGCTATAAGTAATAGAAATTTCATCAACTCCAGAAACAGAATTACCAGAAATACGAGGCTCATCAGTAATTTTACCCATTAGAGAGACATCCCCAAAATATACTGCGTCTTGAGGTGATGTAATTTTTACCACTGGTTCTTTAAAATCTATGATACAAGTGCTTTGCCATGTGCTTACAAAGCCTGAATTATCCACAATTTCTATTTTTAATGGCACACTACCTTCTGAGATGCTCGAAATATCAACATTATTAAAATCTATTACATCAAACATGTCTTCTTTAACCGTAGAAAGTTGTGTAGCTCCCTGCGGTAAATCTTTAGTAACAGCACCTAATGTAAGTTTAGCACTTTTTAGCCCTGAAGCATCCTTAGCTAAAATTCTAAAAGAAATATTCTTTTTATTCGCATTTCCTAAAACAGTGTTTGTACCAACAAGTTCACCAACATCTGAGTAGTTTGTAATAGAGCCACTAGGAGCTGGAAAATTTGGAGTAAGAGAAAAATGCACTCCCTTACTGCTAATTTCAGGCAAAGTATTATCATAATTAAACTTTATATCAGCATCTTTAAAAATATCGCCGTCGTCACTACCTTTAACTTTAACTCTATTAAGAGTATTTACATTCCCGACAGTAAATGTGGTTCCCTCACTATCAATAACTTCAAACTCAAGCTTCACCTCACCTTCTGGTATGCCAACCGGTAAAGGATAAACCCAAGTCCAAAAGTCTGCACCTTTCGACTGCGTAGTAACTGCCTGAAAACTATCGTTATTAACTTTGATTTTTACAGAGGTAATGCCATCATCATCTTTCACCTCTCCTGTAAGTCTTTTTGAATTAATAAGAGTTGCATTATTAATCTGTGAAAAACTGGAAATGGTAACAATAGGCAAGTCTGTTTCTTGTTTAATATTCACCACAAACAATGGACTTTCACTTTTATTCCCCGCAGTATCTGTAGCAATAGCTTTAATCTTTAAAGTCGAATTATCGCTATACTGTGAGGTATCAAAAGAAAAGCTAAATGTTGCTTTTTTGTTTCCTTCTATATCCCAATCTTTTTGCACAAAGCCCTTCAAAGGCTGTCCACCTTCATCAACAATACTAATTTCCTTAACACCACGGCCATCACTTACAGATCCTGTTACAGTGGTAATTTTGTTTGTATATGTTTCAGTAGCAATTTCAACCTTTGGGAATACTTTCTCCAACCTAATACTAGCAGGCTCATTGTCAACTTTAACCTTTAGTTTTAGAGCTTCTGAAATATTGCCTGCCTTATCTTTTGCCCAAAAATGATATTCTGAAGCAGGAGGCATAGAGGTTATATTTGCTTTATAGTTATTCCCACTTTTTGTCATAGGAGTAGCACTAGCAAAAGAGGAACCAGAAGCTCCAAAACGCAATTCCTCAATTCCGGAAGCATTATCACTTGCAGAAACTTCAATCTCGCCAATAGGCATAGAATTAGCTAAAAGAATCTCACCTGACTCTGGTTTTACAAACTGTAAAATTGGTAAAACTGTATCAACTTTTATTATTTTTGATGTCTTGTTGCTCTTATTTCCAACCTTATCTTCTGCAAAAAAATCTAATGTGTTATTTCCTTCCTTAAGCTTCTCCAAAATACCTGACCAATTATTATCTCCAGAAAGGACTTGAAGCACTCCATTAACTTCACACTTTACAACCTTAACACCAGCTGCAGAATCATTTGCAGTACCTTCCACACTATATGTTTTTGTATTTACCCATTCAGGAAAAGTTGTAGTAATGACCAATATTGGAGGAGTTTTATCAAGATGTACTTCAGCAGTCTTGTCTATAAGCTTATTTCCTACCTTGTCCCCTACGTTAAAGAAGAATTTATAGAGTCCTTCACTAGGAGTTGAAATATCAGCAAGTTTCCATTCTCCATTTTCCGCATTCACTGGTATTACATTGATAGGAGTCTTAGTTGCTCCTCCATTATAGGTGTATGCAACCTCTAATGAAGAAATATCAACACCAGAACCTACATCAGATAATCTTCCGCTGATTGTTGGCAAAGCATTTACAAATTTTTCAAAAGGATTTATGTTAACTTCAGGAGCTTTATCATCACACCAGACAGAATATGTTCTAACTGTTTCTTGTGCATTTGAATCAACAAGTTTTACAATAAGAGTATGGTTTTGTCCTCTTTCAAAGTTTAATTGCTCAATTTCAAACTGATCTATTGCACTGGCAGTAGTAAATACTTTTTGACCTTGTGTTTTTTTATTAGTTCCATGCATAAGGCTATATGAAACATTTAATGGGCCAGTTTCTGAAGAAGCGACAAATTTAAATATTACATTTTCCCCAGCTTTAACAAATGCTCTATCAGAAAGTTCATTTGTGCCACCATCATAAATTCCGATTTTAGTAACTTTGATATCTCCAACTTTTCCACTACCAATAATTTTAACACCATAAATATAAGTCACATTTGAAGGAGTTCCAACACTATTGGTCTTTATGCTTGATGGGTTTAACAGAACTGAATTATCTTCTTTATCATAACCTTTAACCAAAATTACATACGAAGAACCCACATCAAGATCTTGCCCAACAGGAACTGTTGCCATATAAGAAGAGCCAACCTTTTGGGTAAGAATACCTTCAATCTTTTTTACACCTGCTACCGTGGTAAAACCTTCTTTATACGGATCTAAAACTCTATTATTGTCTCTAAAATACTTTACAAAAGCAGAAAGTTCACAATAATAAAATTCAAGTTCTCTAGCATCTTTTAAAGGGGAGTCATCTAAGTTTGGAGATACCTTTATGGTGAGACTCCCTCCTTTCGCCCTTGTATAATCATTATAAACATCAGCATGGGATGTCTCATTAAAATCAATCTTACAAGGGTCAAAGCCTAACACCTCAAATGTTGGACTCTTAAATGGATTAAGACCGAAAAGCCCCATCAAAGCTCTATTTTCATCTGTCAATGGATTTTCTACATCAGTAGGACAAGAAATTCTAAATCTCTTATCTACATTTCTAAATCTTCCGCTCTTCAATGCTTCTATAATAAGCTTTGCTTCAGTTTCTTTTTCTGCGTCAGCTACCCCCTTATCATTAAGATAAAAAGTGCCTTTTAGCATATCATAAACATCTTGCACCCTGTATTTTGGAAATATTAATTGCTTAGTTATATCTTTTTGACTTTCTACATTATATAAAGCATCATAAAGATAATAATCATTGCTAACGTTTCCCTTTTCACTATTTCCATTAGAATTAGGAGACTCATATTCTTTTGCGTTATCATAGATTTTAATAGCACATGGAAAGGTTTTTAATCCTGCATTAGCTTCATCTCCATAAAGTTTTCTATAAATTTCCTTTTCTTCGGTGGTAGAAGAGAAAAACCCATCAATTTTAAGATTTATAGAAGTACTAACATTATTAATTGTTTGTTTCTCCCATTTATCGCCATATGCAAAAAGCTCTAAACTTGAAAGCCCACTGTCATCTGCTGCAGTGCCTTTTAAAATTAAGTCTGCACCATAGTTATCTGAAGCATCTTTATCTTTACTCTTATCAGCCGTTGCAAAAGAAGAAGGACGTTGTAAAAACAAGACTGGAGGAGTATTATCAACTATCAATACAGAATTAGTAACTCCCTCCTTTGCATCTTTATCATAAGCTAAAATGGTAATGTTATATTTACCATCCTTTAGAGGAAAACTCCCATCTTCGTTGGGCTTATTCAACACAACACGCCAACTCCAAGCATCTCCTGATTTCTCAACAGTACAAGGTACTTCCCAAGCCCCTTCCCAAGCCCTATCAACAGATTTCACAACAACTTTTACTTTATCAACAATGTTATCATCAGTTGCGACACCTTTTAATGTGAATGAGTTTCTTATTGTCGGTAAGCTCTCAGCTGGAAAGGTGAGCTGACATGTAGGAGGCGTAATGTCTATATGCCCACCTAAGCCAACATTGTTTTTACATGTGTTAGAAAAAATCACTAGTAAAAGTATAAATGGAACAACCCACTTTCGATTTAATTTCATAATTATCTCCTAGACGTTAAGAAAGGCTCCCTTAATGCTAAAATAGCACACCCCTTAATCCTAGCAATATAAACTAAAAATTTAAAATTTTAGTAGTAAAAATAATAGCCTTAAACTATTATACATTCTCGGCAAAATACAATTTAAACTACTATTATAAAATTGTCAAATACATTAAATTGATTAAAGTTTCATGGTTTTTATTATTTGATATGAAGATTATAAAGACAAAAAGGTTTGTACACATCTTTTGCACAAACCTTTTAATATTTAGAAAGTAGCTAATAATATATAGATAATCTCAAAAATAAACATACAATCAGTATTTTTCTAGCATAATCTTTTCAACTTCCAATGGCTGGATATATTTACCATCTTTATATGCTCGCATGTTGCCACCAGAAATTTCATCGATCAAAACAAGACTACCATCTTTTAATCTACCAAACTCAAATTTTATATCATAAAGAGAAAGTCCCTTTTTTGCCAATTCATCTTTGACAACATTTGCAATTTTTTTTGTTTGTTTAACCACTTCTTCATATTCTTCAGCATTCATAATGCCAAGCATTGAAAGAGCATCTTTTGTAATTGGAGGATCTTCTCTATCATCATCTTTCAAAGTAAACTCAACAAAAGCGTCTAAATCCATACCTTCTTTTGCATACTTTCCATAACGACGCAAAAAAGACCCCACTGCCTTAAACCTGCATATAACTTCAATTCCTTCTCCAAAAGGCTTAGCAGGAAAAACTTCACACATTCCATCTTCAAGAGAAGCACCAATAAAGTGTGTCGGAACTCCCATAGCATTAAGTTTTTCATAAAAAAACTTGGTTAAAGAAAGTGCTGCATGTCCTGAACCTTGAATCTTCAAACCTGTATGATTTGCCCCCGGATCAAAAACACCATCTCTAGCAGTGACATCATCTTTAAACTTTAAGCAATAATTCCCGTTTTCTAATTTATACACATCTTTTGTCTTACCTTGATAAACCAATTCCATAAACGCCCCCTATATGAATCTCATAATAAGTCTTGTAGAGTAAAAATATAAATATCAATGAATTAAATAATAAAGAATACATCAAAGTGATTTTTGAAATGAAACATGGGCACTGACGGGATCGAACCGCCGACATTCTGGGTGTAAACCAGACGCTCGTACCAGCTGAGCTAAGTGCCCAAAAAGAACAGGGACAATCTTACTAAAACACACAAATAATGTCAATAGCCGTTTTAATAAGCTATCCCAACCTTTTATTTACTTAATGAATATCTACTTTCTCAAACGTATACTTTCAATGTCATTAGTAAAAAGTTCTCTTAGATCGTTGAGTTTTAAGGCCATTAAAGCCATGCGGTCAATTCCAATTCCCCATGCAAGTACAGGCACATCAATTCCCATAGCTTTGGTAACTTCAGGTCTCATAATGCCAGACCCCCCTAATTCAAACCAACCAATAACAGGATGTTTAATATGAACTTCAATTGAAGGCTCCGTAAAAGGAAAATAACCTGGCACATATTTCACTTCAGTAGCTCCCGCAATTTCCACTGCAAAAATCTTTAACATCCCAAGTAGTGTCTTTAAATTCACATCTTTGCCTAAGACAATACCTTCAGTCTGATAAAAATCTGATAGATGGGTTGCATCCACTTTGTCTGAACGAAAACATCTAGCAATACCAAAATACTTTCCCGGCACCTTTGCATTTCTTAATTGTTTTGCAGATAGCACTGTTCCTTGACTTCGCAAAATTAGGCGACGAGTAAAGTCTTTGTCAAACTCATAATTCCAGCCTATGCTTCCTGTGTCTCCCCCATCTTTGTGTATTTGAGAAACCCGAGTTAAATATGGCTCCTCAATGGAAGTAGCATAACTTGGATTTTTAATATAATACACATCATGAATATCTCTTGCAGCATGAAACTGAGGCATAAATAAGGCATCAGAATTCCAAAAGTCCGTTTCTACAAGAGGACCATCAAATTCCTCAAATCCCATTCCCACAAGTTTGTCTTTTACACTTTCCAAAAAATCTACATAAGGATTAGTTCTGCCCAATATTATCCTAGGAGGAGGCAGATTAATATTATAAGCCCTAAATGTCTTACCTTTCCAATCCTCATTTTTTAGCATTTCAGGCGTAAGTTGCCCTACTTCTTCTCCTGTAATTCCAGCCTTTTTCAAAGCTTCACTTACCGCGTTTGCAAGTGGAGTAAATTCATAAAAAATTTCATCTCTTTCTATTATTTTAAAGGGAACATCGCTAGCACCTCTTTTTTTAGAAATTGAAGAAATTACCTCTTTTTCCTCTTTTGTGAGATCATCCTCTTTTAATACATGCTCATTACTTTTAAGTACACGCTCAAACAAACTTGCAATTGTTTCTAGTTTTTTTGATTCCACCTTTCCTATAAAAACAACATTTTTTTCTTCATCCATCTTAACAGCCCCTTCTTTGGAAAGAAAACTAAAGGCGGCACCAGCTTCTTTAAAAGTAACTCCTAGTGCTGTTGTAATATCTGGTAGTTTTATTTTTTTCTGTTTTTCTAGAAAAGTAATTAACCTTGCTTCAGGAGTTCCATTCTTAGCATAAGAAGCCCCTAAGTCAGTGAGTTCATAAAAAACATGTTTTATTCTATTTGTTTCTTTAACAAGGCTTTTCATATTAAGCCATGAAAAAGCTTGATTTGCATGCCCTTCTTTAAATTTTAAGCATTCCATTAAAAGTGCTGTTGAAAGCTTTGCATGCTCTTTTAAACTTGTTAAAACTTTAATTTCTAAAGGATGAAGATTTTTTAGCATTGAAATAACGTCCATTAAATGCTCTCCTTAAACTTACATTATACGAGACTACACATAATAGAAGAGTATTATTTTTGTTTCAAGATGTTTAAGAATTTTTATGTTAAAGCTCCATAAAATAGGACTCAAATTCTCACCACGCTAGAAATATTCCCTTTTATCTAATTACGTTAATAACATCTTTATTCATTACTCATTTAGTCTACAAGGATATTTTTAATTAGTTACTAAAAACATTTTCACTAAGCTAAAGCATCAATAATTTATCTTGAAAAATTTAGGTATTTTCAAGATATCATATTACTATTTTCTAAAGTTATTGTAACATTTACCGAACAAAAATTTATGAAAGTGGTAATATTTGACAAAAATGAGAGAATTGCTAGTAAGTTAAGTAACATCCTTCAAGAAAGCTATGGTAACATAAAAACCTTCAATACTTTGTTACCTCTTTTAGAGTCTATTTCTAACTTAGATAACGAGGCTATTTTTGTTATAGCTGAAAATTTCTTAAATGCACATTGTATTAAGGTTGGAGCACTATTAAAGAAGTTTGATTGTTATATTCCAATAGTAACTTACAGCATTAGTAGTGATATTTATTTAAATGTTGACATCAATTATATTTACGAATATCACCAAAACAATTGCAAGACATTTGTAAAGGACATTTATAAAATAGAATCATGCTTTAACAAATTTGCCAGTGATAAGGAGTATTTTTCATCATACAATTTTTGTTGTAAGGAAGTTCCCGTCTCTTTGAAAAAGAATATTGAAATTCATAACTTATATGAAGTTGCCAATATTAACACAATGAAGACCTCAGATATAACATCTTGTCTAACTAAAATGCAAGCAAAACTATTCATGTTTTTACTTTCTCATGAAGATGGTGTCAGCCTAAGCGACATATTATATAACTTATGGGCGAGTGATAATAAATCCAAAGCACAGAGCGTGTATACTTTAGTACACGGATTAAATCGCATAATATCACAAAAAACTACTAATAAATACCAAATTATACATCAAAATAAGAAGTATCAATTAATACAAATCACAAAAAGCTCAATACATCCTGAATTACAGAAGGCTAGTGTTACTGGAGATATCAAAGGTTGCTCTATAGTGAGATAAAGTTGAATGAACTCAAACAACAACAAAATAGAACTATGTAATACAAAATGCAAACATTTATTTAAAAACAACCCACCAATAGCACAACAAAAGAAAGTTCTTTAAACTTCCTGATATAACAGGGGAAAAACACTTCATGCACAAAGTGTACAGCTCAACCCCCAATCTTTAGCTCTTAGGATATTCTAAAACTTGAAACAATGCTCCATCACGAACATCTTTTGATAAAAAACATAACAAAAATAGCTTTAAGCGTAAGAAAAACACTTAAAGCTATTCAAACATGTAGAAAAAAAATTAAAATCTAAAATGAGCAAAAGCTTTATTAGCTTCTGCCATTCTATGTACATCTTCCTTTTTCTTAAAAGCTACACCTGTCCCATTATATGCATCTAATAACTCTGAAGCTAAGCGTTCAGACATTTCATGTCCATTTCTCTTCCTTGCAGCCCCTATAATCCATCTCATTGCCAAAGCCTCACGTCGTGACTCAGCAATCTCTACAGGTACTTGATAAGTTGCACCACCAACACGCTTAGAACGAACTTCCACAACTGGTTTCACATTATCCAAAGCCTTCAAAAACACAGCTAAAGGCTCTTCATTCATCTTTTTCTTAAGATTTTCTAAAGCATCATACATAATCTTTGTAGTTATACTTTTTTTACCTGACAACATCATTCTAGTAATAAACTTGGACACGATCACACTGTTATATTTTGAATCAGGCATTACCACCCTCTTCACTGTTATTTTTCTTCTTCCCATATATTCCCTCTGTTATGCCTTAGGTTTTTTAGCACCATATTTAGAACGACCACGTTTTCTGTCTTCAACTCCCAAAGAGTCTCTAGTACCACGAATGATATGATACCTAACACCAGGAAGGTCCTTAACACGTCCTCCTCTAATTAAAACAACAGAGTGTTCCTGCAAATTGTGTCCAATGCCTGGAATATAGGCAGTTACTTCTATACCATTACTCAACCTAACACGAGCAACCTTTCTCAAAGCAGAGTTAGGTTTTTTGGGCGTCACGGTCATAACACGAGTGCAAACACCACGTTTTTGTGGACAAGCTTGCAAAGCCGGACTCTTAGTTCTAGAAACACTAGACTTACGTCCGTGTTTTATCAATTGATTAATTGTAGGCATACGCCTCGTCTCCTTATCTTAAATCCGTCAGCACTACGGAGTATAACAACATCTTATATTCTATAAAAAGAAAAGAAAAATATCAATCATCAAACATAGCTTCATCATCATCGAAATACTCTGTTTCCTCTTCTTTTACCGCTTGAGTAGATTCTAGGCGTCTTCGTTCTAATATCTCATTCATCTGCACATCTAAATCTGCCATATTCTTATCAAACAGCTTCACATTTCTATATTGCCTCATTCCCGTTCCAGCAGGAATTAAATGCCCTATAACAACATTTTCCTTAACACCCTTCAAATTATCCTCAGCACCAGCAAGAGCTGCATTCGTCAACACTCGCGTTGTCTCTTGGAAAGAAGCAGAAGATATAAAAGAATCACTATTAAGAGCAGCCTTTGCAATTCCTTGAAAAAGAGGTTTAGCAACTGCAGGTTGCCCACCTTCAGCAGTAATTCTGGCATTCTCCTCATGAAACTTATATTTATCCACTGACTGATCAAAAATGAAATTAGTATCTCCAACTGAAACTATTTTCACTTTCTTTAACATTTGTCTAACAATAATACCTATATGCTTATCATTAATAGTTACACCATGGGCTCGATAAACATCTTTTACTTCATTCATCAAATAGTTCTGTAAAGCATTCTCGCCCAAGATACTCAAAATATCATGTGGATCAAACTCACCATCACACAAAGGCTCTCCAGCTTTAACAACATCCCCATCACGAACTAATAAACGATTTGCAATAGGAATTAAATGTTTAAATTCATTTCCATAATCATCTCGCACAACAACAAG
Source organism: Treponema sp. (assembly GCA_052169955.1). Classification (GTDB taxonomy): domain Bacteria; phylum Spirochaetota; class Spirochaetia; order Treponematales; family Treponemataceae; genus Treponema_B. The sequence continues at coordinate 11,601 of JBQNBL010000016.1, read as the reverse complement.
ACGTTTAGCCTTAACTACCCCTTTTTTAATATTAACAGTACCAGTAATTTTGGAAAGAACAGCTATAGTTTTTGGCTTTCTAGCCTCAAAGAGTTCAGTAACACGAGGCAAACCACCTGTAATATCTTTAGTTTTAGCTGTAGCCTTAGAAATACGAGCAATAATTGCCCCAGCTTTAACCCTAGCACCTTCATCAAGCATAATCTGAGAACCTGCTGGTAAAAAGTAAGAAGTATTCCCAACAGCATTTCCTGCTTCATCAGAAATAAAAGCATGCGGTTGTAATTTATCAAAATGCAAATCAGCAATTCTTTTTATGGTAAAACCAGTATTCTCATCAATCTCTTCATTAAGAGTGGTACCAGGAATCACATCTTCAAAATGGATATAACCATCATCTTCAGCAATAATCGGCTCTGCAAATGTATCGAATTTTGCAACCTCTTCACCTTGTCTAACAAAATCTCCAACCTTAACATTTACAGTACTTCCATTCTTTATCTCAGTACTTACTTCCTTTTCAACTAAATAAATAGCATCGTCTTTTACAACGGATAATGCAATATCTTCAGACTTTACAATACCTTTCTCATTTTCATAAAGAGGTTCTCCCTGAAGAACACTCACACCATCTTTAACAAGTACCTTATCACCAACTTTTAAAGGATAATCCTTAATAACCTTATTAAAAACGAGTTCTCCCTTTCTAGTAAAGAGTATCTTACCATTTTCTAGTTTAACATGCTTACCAATGATATCCTTAACAATTATAGAATACTTGTTAAATACAATCTTATCTTGCTCACTACTCTTAGAAGCCGTACCACCAACATGGAAAGTACGCATGGTAAGTTGTGTTCCAGGTTGTCCAATAGATTGTGCTGCAATAATTCCTACAGCTTCTCCCATTTCAACAACCTTATTATGTGCAAGATCTTTACCATAGCATTTCCTACATACACCCTGCCTTGCCTCACATGTTAAAACAGTCCTTACCTTTACTCTCTCTACTCCTGCCTTCTCAATCTTTTTAGCAAGCTCGTCAGTAATGTACTCATTAATATCAGCTATATGCTCCCCAGTTATTGGATGAAAAACTTCTTCAAGAGTATACTTTCCCGATATTAGTTCACTTAATGCTTCAATTACCTCATCTCCATTCTTAACAGCTGAATAATAAATCCCATTTATAGTACCACAGTCATCCTCATTTACTACAACATCCTGAGCAATATCTACAAGACGACGTGTCAAATAACCAGCATCTGCAGTCTTCAAAGCAGTGTCAGCCAAACCTTTTCTAGCACCATTTGTGGATATAAAAAACTCAATAACATTCAATCCTTCTTTGAAACTAGAAAGAATAGGCAACTCAATAATACTACCATTAGGCTTTGCCATAAGACCTCTCATACCACCCAATTGCCTAATTTGGGTACTACTTCCTCTAGCACCAGATGTCGCCATCATGTCTATAGTATTAAAACCATCTTTGTCTTTTTTCAAAGAATCCATCAAAACAGCAGTAAGGTCATCGTTTGCCTTAGACCAGATATCAATAACCTTGCTATATTTTTCTTCTTGAGTAATCTGACCATTCTTATACTGTTCATATATGCCACCAACTTCCTTATTAGCTTTCTCAAGCATAGTACTCTTTTCTTTTGGAACAATAATATCATCCATGCTAAGAGTTGCCCCAAAATACGTAGCATACTTATAGCCAACAGCTTTCAACTTATCCAAAAGTTGAACAGTCAAATAAGCATTTTTTGTTTTAAAAACAGTTTCAATCAAAGCTCTAATCGCTTTATCTGTCAAATCTTGATTTACAAAAGGAACACCTTCAGGCATTTCTTCATTAAAAAGAATCCTACCTGCCGATGTTTGAACTCTCTCAATCTTAGAAGGTGAAGTTTCATAGTCAATTAGTATTTGATCCTGCCAACCTATACTACCACACTCTGCAGCCATAAGTAGTTCATCAACAGAAGAAAAGAGCTTCAACTTGCTTCCTTCAATAATAGGTTTCATTTTTGTTAAATAATACAAACCTAAAACCATATCCTGAGATGGATAAACAATAATTTTCCCATTAGCTGGATCAAGTAAGTTCCTCGCAGATAACATCAAATTCCAACATTCCATCTGTGCTTCTTGTGTCAAAGGCACATGAATTGCCATCTGGTCACCGTCAAAGTCAGCGTTAAATGGCTTACATACAAGTGGATGTAATTTTATAGCTTTTCCTTCTACCAAAACTGGCTCAAAAGCTTGAATACCAAGACGATGCAAAGTAGGAGCACGATTTAACATAACAGGATGTTCCTTAACAACTTCATCAAGAATGTTAAAAACATCTGTAGCTTCTTGCTCTACAAGCATTTTTGCTCTCTTAATATTCGGTGCAATTTCCTTATCAACAAGACGCTTCATTATAAAAGGTTTAAAAAGCTCCAAAGCCATCTTGGTTGGTAACCCACATTGCCATAGTTTTAATTCAGGACCTACAACAATAACAGAACGTCCAGAGTAGTCAACACGTTTACCCAAAAGATTCTGCCTAAAACGACCTTGCTTCCCCTTCAACATATCCGAAATAGACTTGAGGGGTCTATTAGCAACCCCTTTTATAACTTTCTTACGTCTTGAATTATCAAAAAGAGCATCAACAGCCTCTTGCAACATTCGCTTTTCGTTCCTGATAATTATATCAGGAGCACCCAATTCCATGATATGCTTTAGACGACTATTTCTATGAATAACTCTTCTATACAAATCATTCAAATCAGAAGTTGCAAAACGCCCACCTTCCAACTGCACCATAGGCCTTAAATCTGGTGGAATAACAGGAATTACATCAAGGATCATCCATTCAGGTTTATTATTAGAAAATCTAAAATTTTCAACAAGTTCAATACGCTTTAGAAGAGTTTGATCGTTTTTAAGATTTTTGTCAGTTTTTTCAACCATCTTTTGTCTTAACTCTGCTTCCAAAGCTTCAAGATCAAGATTTTTTAAGAGGGTCTTTATAGCCTCAGCTCCCATTCCTGCAACAAAAGAATCTCCATATCTCTCTCTAGCTTCGTTATATTCATCTTCAGTCAAAAGTTGATTTTTCTTTAAGTCTGTTTCTCCAACCTCCATAACAATAAACTTTTCGTAATATAAAACAGAACGCAAATCTTTAATAGCAAGATTGAGTAATGAACCCATTCTACTAGGAACTGCCCTATAATACCAAATATGAGAAACAGGTGTCGCAAGCTCAATATGCCCCATTCGCTCACGTCTAACCTTAAAATGTGTTACCTCGACACTACACCTATCGCAGATAATCCCCTTATATCTAATTGACTTAAACTTACCGCAAAAACACTCCCACTCCTTAGTGGTTCCAAATATCTTTTCACAAAAGAGTCCATCCCTCTCAGGTCGTAGAGTTCGATAATTTATAGTCTCTGGTTTTTTAACTTCACCATATGACCAAGACCTAATCGTTTCAGGAGAAGCAAGTCTTATCATTAATTTATTAAAATCTTGAACATCTCTCATAATCACATCCTCCCCTCAAACTAAAAATCAACCTCAGCAGTGCTATTTTCCTTTTTAATAATCTCTGCATCACGTTCTGTTAAAGGAATCCTAACACCCTTATCATCATAGATAGTAAAATCAAGTGCTAATCCCCGAAGCTCTTGCACCAAAACATTAAATGATTCAGGCACACCAGCTGAAGTAGAAGGCTCACCTTTAACAATAGCTTCATATATTTTCGAACGTCCGTGCATATCATCACTTTTTATTGTAAGCAATTCTTGTAAAGTATTCGCTGCACCATAAGCCTCTAATGCCCACACTTCCATTTCACCAAGACGTTGCCCACCAAACTGAGCTTTACCACCCAAAGGTTGTTGAGTAACCAATGAATAAGGCCCCGTACTCCTAGCATGCATCTTATCATCAACTAAGTGAGCAAGCTTCAAATAATAAATAACACCAACAAAAACCTTATTTTCAAAAGGTCGTCCAGTTAAACCATCACGCAAAGTCACCTTTGAATTGCTAGGTAATCCTGCCTCAATAAGTTTGTTTTCAAGTTGCTCCATGGTAGGAGATTGAAAAACAGGGCTTTCATAGTGTTGTCCTAATTTAAGTCCTGCCAAACCTAACTCAGATTCCAAAATTTGTCCGATATTCATACGTGAAGGAACACCAAGAGGATTCAAACAAACATCTAACGGAGTACCATCCTCCATGTATGGCATATCTTCCTCTGGCAAAATACGAGAAACAATACCTTTGTTTCCATGCCTTCCTGCCATCTTATCGCCTTCACGAAGCTTTCTTTTTGTTGCAACCAAGACTTTTACAACTTCATCAACTCCAGGTGCTAAATCATCACCTTGAGAGCGTCTAAGACGTAGAACATCTATAACAGTACCTTCAACGCCATGAGGAAGTCTCAAAGATGTATCTCGTACGTCACGAGACTTCTCACCAAAAATCGAATTTAACAGCTTAAACTCAGGTGTTGTCTCTGTTTCATTTTTTGGAGTAATCTTACCAACAAGGATATCCCCAGACCTAACTTTAGCACCAATTCTAACAATACCCTCAGAGTCTAAATCATCCAAACTCTTTTCAGATTTATTAGGAATATCACAAGTCATTTTTTCACAACCAAGTTTTGTTTCTCTAACTTCAGTCGTAAATTCTTTGATATGGATAGAAGTAAACATGTCCTCTTTAACAACACGTTCTGAAATTAAGATAGCGTCTTCATAGTTATAGCCATTCCATGGAACGAAACCTACAAGTATGTTTCTACCTAAAGACAACTCAGCATTATGTGTGGAAGGACCATCAGCAATAGCCTCATCCTTCTTAACCCTATCTCCCAATCGAACTATCGGACGTTGATGATAACATGTATCGTTATTTGTACGCTGAAATTTCAAAAGGCTATATACTTCTTCCTTTCCATCATCCGATTTAATTTTAATCGTATCTGAAGACACATAAGAAACAACACCATCTTTCTTTGCCTTAACCAAAACTCCAGAATCTCTAGCACACTTTCCTTCCATACCTGTTCCAACAATAGGAGCTTCAGGGAAAAGAAGTGGAACAGCTTGACGTTGCATGTTAGAACCCATCAATGTACGGTTTGCATCATCATGTTCCAAAAATGGTATAAGAGAAGCAGAAACAGAAATTATTTGCTTCGGAGAAACGTCCATGTACTGAACATCCTTAGGACTTCGTGGAGTATAATCCCCCTGCTTTCTCGAAGAAACTTGGTCACCTTTAATCTTCCCATCGATAGAAACCGCATCAGAAACCTGTGCAATATAATAACGATCTTCGTCCATTGCGGAAAGGTATTCAACCTCTTTTGTAACAATCCCATCCACAACCTTAACATATGGAACTTCCAAAAAACCATAATCATTAACGCGTGCATAGTTTGCCATAGAGACTATAAGTCCAATATTTGGACCTTCAGGTGTTTCTATAGGGCACATCCTTCCATAATGGGTATAGTGAACATCTCGAACCTCAAAACCAGCTCTCTCTCTTGTTAGACCGCCAGGCCCTAATGCACTAAGTCTTCTTTTATGTGTAAGCTCTGCCAATGGATTAATCTGATCCATAAACTGTGAAAGTTGACTACTTGCAAAAAATTCCTTAATAGCAGCAACAACAGGTTTAATTGAAATCAAATCTTGAGGTTTTAGTGTTTCCTTCTCCTTTGAGACCATCCTATCCCTAGCAATTTTTTCCATACGGGAAAAAGCCTTCTTTAGGACATCAGTCATCAACTCACCCACAGAGCGAATCCTTCTATTTCCAAGATGGTCAATATCATCAAGATTCTCATTTCCATCATACACATTTATGAGATGCTTCATTGTATATATTATATCATCATTGATTAATGTCGTGCTTTTTGTAGGATTTGGATAATCAAACTTTTTATTTAGCTTATATCGTCCAACTTTACCAATATCATAGCGTCTAGCTGTAAAAAACATTGCATGAATATCTTCAACTGCAACATCATACGATATAGGCTCACCTGGACGTAATATTGTATAAACTTCAGTTATTGCCTCTTCACGAGTTGGCTCATCATTAACTATTGGATCAGGTGTAAATTTATCCTCTTCTCTTTCAAAACAATTCAAAATCAAATGAGAGTTTAAAGAACCCTCAACTTCAAAATCAATAACTTCAATATCTTTAATGCCTTCTTGGACTAAATCTGTAAGATTATGAGGCAGTACCTTAGTTCCAGCTTTAAATAATTTTACCTCATCACCATTTTCATCTTTTGTAAAAATATTTTTTGCAAAAACTTGATTCACCAAACCTTCATGTTCCGCCTTATCTTCAGAGACATGCACCAACTTTGTCTTGTAAAACATTGCTATAAGTTCTTCTCTATCGCCAAAACCTAAAGCACGCAAGAACATAGTACCTAATATCTTTTTTCTGTTATCAAGTTTTGCATAAAGTAATTCACGTTTAGGATCAATCTCAAACTCAAGCCAAGTACCCCTATAAGGTATTATTCTACTTGAATAAACATCTTTATCTCGAGAAAATATAACGCCAGGAGAGCGATGTATCTGAGAAACAACAACACGCTCAGATCCATTGATTATAAAAGTTCCACGTTCAGTCATTAAAGGAATATCGCCCATGTAGATGTCTTTACGACGAAATTCTTTTGTCTCTGTAAAAAATAAATCTATTTGTGCCTTCAGCGGAACCGAATATGTTTGCCCCTTTCTTTTACACTCAACTTCAGACAACTTTCTATTTTCATAATCAAGAGAATATCCTTGAAATTCAAGGATCATATCTTCATTAGGGCTAGTTATAGGGAAAGTGGATCTGAGTACTTCCTCCAACCCTGACATCTGGTTTTCACCCTCAGAATTTACAGTGGATTCCAACAGTTTTCTGTAAGACGATAATTGTATTTCAATGAGATTTGGTAAATCTTTAAATTCAGGGATTTGCTTACCAAAATACTCTCGCTTCACATCTTGAACTCCAATGGACACTCTCCACCCCCTAGCATTTCAACTACAAAAGACCCCCCATAAAAACATACATGGGAAGTCTTTAGAAAAAAAAATTAACAAAAATATACTTGCTCAAAAATATTAAGCAATCTCAACCTCACCGCCTGCTGCAGTAATAGCTTGCTTAATTTTCTCAGCTTCTTCTTTAGAAACATCTTCCTTAAGAGTTTTAGGAGCACCTTCAACAAGCTCTTTTGCTTCCTTCAATCCTAAACCAGGTATAATATTTCTAACTTCTTTAATAACCCCAATTTTCTTACCAGGATCTGAAAGCCCCTTCAAAGTGACAGTGAATTCAGTTTTTTCCTCAGCTGGTGCAGCACCTGCTCCTCCAGCTGCTACAACTGCTACAGGTGCTGCAGCGGTAACACCAAATTTTTCTTCCATAGCCTTAACAAGCTCTGAAAGCTCCATAATTGTCATACTACCAATAGCTTCAATAAGCTGATCATTAGTCAATGTTGCCATATTATCTTCTCCTAAAATTAAATAACCCCATTATCAATGAGAATAAAACAGACAGGGGCAATCATATTCGGAAAGCCTGACTGTTAAAAACAAAACTAACTGGAAGCCTCTTCACTTCCTTTACTATCCACAATTGCCTGCAACGTACGCACAAACTTAGAAGTTGTGGCGTTAAGTGTAGACATAAACATAGATATAAGTTGCTTTTTGCCAGGTAACTTTGAGAAAGCCTCTATCTTAGCTGCATCATACAGCTCACCTTCAACCACAGCACCCTTCACCACCAAAGCAGGCACTTCCTCCATAAAATCAAACAACACTTTAGCCGCAGCATTAGTCTCATCACCTTCAACATAAACTACAGCAGTAGGTCCAACAAGATAGGAATCAATACCTTCTGCAATGTTAGCATTAGCAAAAGCTATTCTAGCAAAATTATTTCTTACAACCTTATACGTACTATTAGATTCTTTAAGCTTTTTTCGCAAATCAGAGATTTGAGCTACAGTCATCCCCCTATACTCAGTAAAAATGAGTGAAGAAGAAGCCTTTGCTTTAGTCTCAATAGCACTTATCATATCGCTTTTCAGCGTCTTAGGATTTTTAGTTCGCAATGCCATAATTATTCTCCCAAAACATAATCAACCCAGACACCAGGGCCCATAGTCGAATTGATAGACACAGAACGCAAAAAATCTCCCTTAGCATCACTAGGTTTCTTCCTTGCAACTTCCACAAGCAAAGCTTTAACATTCTCTGCAACCTTAGAAGAATCCATAGAAACCTTACCAACAGCAAGATGAATTACACCAGTCTTATCCGCTCTAAACTCAACTCTACCTTTTTTCAACTCACCAATAGCACTCACAATATCCGTAGTTACAGTCCCCGTCTTAGGATTAGGCATAAGTCCTTTTCTACCCAAGACCATACCAAGTCGTCCTACATCTTTCATCATATCAGGTGTTGCAACTGCAATATCAAAATCAAGCCAACCACCTTTAATCTTCTCAATATATTCTGTAGAACCAGCATACGCAGCCCCTGCATCCAAAGCCATCTTAACCTTCTCATCAGTGCAGAAAACTAAAACCTTTTTCTCACCACGAAACTGATGTGGCAAAACAAAGGTATCACGTACAGCTTGACCTTTCCCCAACTTCAAACTCACATGCAACTCAATTGTTTCATCAAATTTTGCGTACTTAACTAATTTAACTATTTCAACAGCCTTTTCCAATTCATAATGCTTAGTATAGTCATATTTAGTAAGAGCATTACGATATTTCTTTCCTCTTTTCATTAAAGCTCCACCTCCACTCCCATACTTCTTGCTGTTCCTGCAATAATCTTTTTTGCAGCCTCAAGATCATTAGCACTAACATCAGGCATTTTAGTCTTTGCAATTTCTTCAAGAGCAACTTTTGAAAGACGCCCAACCTTCTTAGTTACCGATGTCTCAGACCCCTTCTCAATCTTACAAGCCTTTTTAATCAAGACAGAAGCTGGAGGAGTTTTCAAAATAAATGTAAAACTCTTATCTGAGTACACTGTAATAACAACTGGAATAACCAATCCTGCTTCCATTGTTTTAGTGCGGTCATTAAATTGCTGAACAAACTGCGGAGCACTCACTCCATGAGGACCTAAAGCAGGTCCAACAGGTGGAGCAGGCGTTGCCTTGCCAGCAGGACACTGAAGTTTAATCTGTGTCACAACCTTTTTCTTAGCCATTATATCTCCTTCCGGTAAAACGAATATTTATAGAAAACACCTATAAACGTTCTCCCGTAAACTAAACATTTTCAACATGCAACATATCTACTTCAACAGGAGTAGTTCTATTAAAAATCGCAACCAATACAGTCAGCTTATTTCTTTCATACATAACTTCATCTATAGTGCCTGTAAACGAAGCAAAAGGACCTTCTGTAATCCTTACCACCTGACCCACAGAAAAAACCTGAGCAAATCTCTGCGTCTTATCACCTTTAATTTCCCCAGTTTTCTGCAGAATTTTCTTAGCTTCCTCTGCTGATATAGGCTTAGGCTTACTACCACCTTCAGAACCTAAAAAACCACTAACCCCCGTAATACCAGAAATAGTAGTGCAGATTTTTTTCCATCCTGCATCAGGCAATCCCATTTCAATAAGAACATAACCTGGTAGAAATTTACGCTTAATAGATCTTCTTTTTCCATCTTTATTTTCAGTTATAGCTTCTTCAGGAACTTTTATTTCAAAGATAACATCTTGAGGAATCATGCCACGTTCAATAAAAGTTCTAATCGTCCTTTCTATTTTATTTTCGTAGCCTGAATATGTATGCAGTATATACCATTCTCTAGACATAAGTTAAAAAATCCAAAGAACTCCAGCCATAAGCAAAGCATCCAGAGCCCCCAAAAAAATTGCAACCAGAATGGTAGATATCACAACAACTTTACACGAAGACCACACTTCAACTTTGCTAGGCCAAACAACCTTGTGCAATTCACCAACACATTCCTTAAAAAAAAGAATAATCTTAGACACTATTATTTCTCCTACACACTGTAACAGATCAGGAGGGACTCGAACCCCCAACACTCGGTTTTGGAGACCGACGCTCTACCATTAGAGCTACTGATCTAAACTATTATCAAACTATTTAATTTTTGTTTCTTTATGCAAAGTGTGTTTTCTTTCAAACGGACAATACTTGTTAAATTCCAACTTTCCCTGAACATTTTTTCTATTCTTTGAAGTTGTATAATTTTTTCTTTTACATTCACTACACTGCAACGCAACCAACTCAACTGCACTCTTCTTTGCCATATCTTTCCTCCAAGCAAACTCAAAAGACAATAAGCTCCCGAGCAGAATCGAACTGCTGACCCCAACCTTACCATGGTTGTGCTCTGCCTACTGAGCTACAGGAGCAAAGGAGCCAAACATAAACCAATCCGCATGTTACCAAATAGAACTTTTTAAGTCAATAGTAAATAAACAAAATTACTACAACTAAATTTTAGAACTAATAACCTAAAACAACATATAAAATATTTTTGATTTCACAATGCAGAATATTATGAATTAACTCTTTCTTGATATTCGTTTGTCTCTGTATTCACCAAAATCTTTTCTCCCTGTTTTATAAACAAAGGCACACGAACGGTAAGCCCCGTCTCTGTTACAATAGGCTTTGTAGCCCCAGAAACAGTATCACCCTTTATATAATTTTCACTTTGTTCTACAACAAAAATCATCTTTGTAGGTATTTTCACATCAATAGGTTTTTCTTCCCAAATGACAATTTCATATTCATCACCTTCTCTAAGATAATGCACCTTATCCTTCAAAATATCACTTGGTACTTCAATTTGCTCAAAACTCTCTGTATCCATGAATACAAAAGAGTCCCCATCCTGATATTGATATTGTCCCTTATGTGTACTAACAACAGCGTCTTCCACATTATCCGCTGTTTTTATTGTCTGTGTCAGAACAGAGCCATCTTTTAAGTTCTTCATTTTAACACGTGCAAAAGCAGCACCTTTGCCAGGATTAACAAATTCCCTCTCAACAACCAAATATGGAGAACCTTTATTAATTAAAACTGTTCCCTTAGCAATATCTCCACCACGAATCATCTAATCACCTCACAAAATAATGTTGAGGCTATCATTTTTTTATATTTTTTTCAAGGTAGAGAATTGAAAATAAATGTTTCTTTGGAGCATTTTTCTTAATCCACCATTTTACTACAATAATCTTTATGTGTATTAGCTTCTCATCTTAGGTATAATAAAGTGAAATAGTTTAATCAACATTCAAAGCTTCTAGACCTAAAAAGTCAAAAAATAGTATATAATGCACCTGCTATATGTGAACAAAACCCACATCCCACCTGCGTATACCATGACCGTGCATTAGCTAGTGTTATGGTTATACCTTAGCTAGTGTTATAATAGTACATTAGCTAGTGTTATGGTTGTACCTTAGCTAATGTACTGCCCCTAAACTGTACAGTTTGGGGGTGCGAAACTGCATTAT
>JBQNBL010000015.1:0-57961 GCA_052169955.1 Treponema sp. | reverse complement strand
CCAATGATACTGCTGATCAAGTGGGAAAGTAGGTAGTCGCATGGCTTTTTTTTATTTGCTCGGGCTTTGTCCCCTTATCTTATTTCATTTGATTCTTCTCTTTTGGTATTTCTTGTTTTTAAAACTGCCTTTTAATAATTTTTTATAACCATTTAAACGATTTTATAAAAAATCATTTGAATATTCATATTTTCTAAATAATAGTATATCTCATCTCAAATCCTTTACAATTTTTGTATATTTTAATATACTATCTTCGTGGTTGTATGAAGTATCTTATGTTTATTTATAAATATATTGCAAATATAAAAATACGGGGGGTACGATAGACATTATGTCAGTTACCCCACCCACCATAGTCTCAAATTTATCAGTCTTTCTTGAGAAAAGAGTATCTAGCTCTATTGTTAAAATAATCACTACTATTTTGGAAACTTCAAAAAATATTAATTTTATTTTTTTTTTGCATTTTTATATAAAACCATTATATTTTTAAATTCTTTTAAGGAGGAATTATTAAAATGAAAAATGTTGTTAAAAGTGTGTTTTTGGTTTTTACCATTGCATTTCTTGCAATGATTTTTGCTTGCAATGGAAATGGGCATAAGCCAAGTAATTCTGGCAATCCAAATAATCCTGATAATCCAGTTCTACCGGGCGAAAAAATAGTCATTGAATTTAATGACGCAGAAATTAGAGCTGTTCTTAAAGATATAAAACTGATTAGAAGTGGTGAAGAAGTGAAGGTAGGAGACCATATTGTTTTAGAGGCTTCTAATGTTGGGGCAAACAAAGTTGTAGATTTTTGGAGCATCAATGGTATCAAAAAAGCAGAGCTTAATGCAAATGGTATTGAATATATTGTGAATGCAAACGATGCAAAAACCGAAAATGGCAAAAAAGTGATAAAATTCTCTTATGTGACAAGAAATAAGTCTAAAGAAAAAATAAAGGTCATTTTTGACAATGCTATAAGTGCTAGTGTTCATGGGCATTCAATAAGTTCAGGAGATTCTTTTTTTGAAGGTACTTCAGTAACTTTTGAAGCTCAATTGCAAGATGGCAAAAAGGTTGAAAGCTGGTTTATAAATGATATAGATAAAAAAAATAATGATAATCCTTTTGAGTACATACTTAACATTGGGGAAGCAAAAGGAGAGGCAGGGAATAAGTCTATAACAGCGAGGTTTACAGAAAAAGTAGCAAAAAAAATAGTTTTGAAGTTTAATGAATCTGTATTTAAAATGGTGGGATATATTCACCATCATGGTAGTATAGGACAGAATGAGGAAGTATTAGATGGGGATGTTCTTATCTTCTGGGTGAAAGAAGATGCAGAAAATGAGAAAGTGATAGACTACATCACGACAAATGGCACAAAAAATCATGCTTTCAATAGAATAAATGATCGTGGTTTGTATTATCAATATAAAGTGAATGCAAATGATGCAAAAGATGAAAATGGTAAACTTACTATCAATGTTGGTGTAGTCTTTAAAGAACCTAAGAAAGCAATTTTAAAGTTTGATAGTACTACGATTATGGCAGCGTTGGGCGAGGGTCCTAGTGGTAAAGAGATTCAAGATGGTGTAGAAGTGAAAGAAAATGATTTCTTGCAGTTCATCATCAATGAGAATTCTAATAAAATCGCAGAAAAATGGTTTGTGAATGGAAAGCAAATTAATCAAGCTTGGGTTAGTGTTCTTTTTTATGTAGTTTCTGCAGAAGATATGAAAATGGAAGGTGGCAAAAATGTTCTGCACGTAACTGCAGAAGTTAGGGATATCAAAAAATTCACTATTAAGTTTGCAGATGAAATTACATGTAGTAAGGGGGGGAGTGCTACAGATATTGTTGCTAGCGGTAGCCAAGTGAAAGAAAATCAACGCTTGTATTTTTCTGCAAAACAGTCTAATGATAAGATTTTTGAAAATTGGCTTATTAATGGAACGGTAAAAAGAGAGTGCAGTAGAAATAATTCGTTCCGATATAGTGTTGATAAGAAGGATGCTAATAGCGAAAATGTGATAGAAGTTTCACTTTCTTCTCATGCTCGCTTTAAAGCAAAATTAGTGCTAGAAAAAAATGACATAAACGCTCAGAAGGGAGAGGATGGCACGTTTTATCCTATACAAACAGGTGGCGAGGTAATGGAAGGTAATATACTGAGGTTCAATGTTGATTATTCAAATTTTAATGGCAAGATTATTGACGCATGGCTCATTAATGGGGAGGAGTTTAGTCCAAATGATAATGATTATGATTATATGGATGAAAACAAAGGTAATATTTCTCTTTATCTCAATGCTGAACGCATCAAAAAAGAGGGAAGCGAAAACGTTATAAGAGTTGACTATAGAGTGAAAGAGCCAAAGAAAGCAAAGTTAGTCTTGCAAAAAGATTTTATAAAAGCAAGAAGAGAAGGGGTGGAAATAGCAAATGGAGCTGAGCTTTCAGAAGGGGATGAGCTTATCTTTAAAGTTGAAAATGAAGATAAAATAGTTGAAGACTGGTTTATCAATGGCTCCAAATTTAATTCTAATTATGTAGATAGAAGAGAGATAAGATTTACTCTAAAGATGGACCAAATTATAAAAGAAGGGAATGAAGATGTAATTAAAATTGACTGCAAGGTAAGAGATGCTAAAGAAATAAAAATAGAATATGACACAAATAAAATTACTAAAGATGGTCGTGATGGTGTTGATAGTGGCACAAAAGTGAAAGAAGGCAAGAGTCTTGATTTTAAGACAAAAGCTGGCATTCTTGCTAAAAGATGGCTTATTAATGGAAAGGATACAACAAACTGGAGTAATTCAACTTCTTTGCAATATAGTAGAGTGAAAGCAAAAGATGCTATAGAAAAAGATGGTGAGCTCGTTATTGTGATTTCTATAGAGGAAAGACAAGCAATTGAGTGTCCTATTGTTTTTGATAGTGATAAGATTGAATGCAAAAATGGTGCTAAAGACGTTGCAAGTGATGAAACAGTGCTAGAAGGCACAGTTCTCACATTTAAGGCAAAAGGACTTTCTGAAAGTCAACGCATAGCATGGAAAACTAGTACTCATAATTATAGCTCAACTCCTGCTAATAATCCATTTCAATACACAGTTACTGAAGATGACATGAGACATTATAAAGGCAAAAAAGTAATTAGAGTTTGGTATGAATTGAGATAGTTAATTTTAGGAAATTGAGTTTTTAAGGGAGCAAAATCGAAGCAAAAGATTTTGTTCCCTTTTTATTTTTTGAACACTATGATAGTATAAAAGAGCTATGGGGAATGCTAGGTTGTATAGAGCATGATATCTTAAAAGATTATCTTGCTGAACGATTTAAGGTGGTAGAGAATATGTTAACAGCTGAATACAACTATGAAATGGATATTGCGGTGCAAAGAAGTGAAGAGTATAAATTAGCTTATGCAAAAGGTGAGGCTAGAGGTGAGGCTAGGGGCGAGGCTAGAGGGAGGTCAATTGGAGAAATTATAAAGCAAAAAGCCATAGCCTTAAATTTGCTTGCTATGAAAAAGCTATCTATAGAGCAAGTTTCGCAAGCTACCGGACTTTCTATAGAAGAGATAAAATCACTTAATCATTAATTTTCTAAATCATATTTTTGAAACAGTGTATTATCCCTTATATCACCATAAATTGTATGCGATTTTGTCTTTCCTATTTAAAAATCAATAAAATAAAATACTTATTACTATTATATTTATTCTTCGCATTTTTTCTTTTTGCTACGGACGATTCTACTATCAAAGAATTACCTGAAGCCATCTTTGACTCCTCTTTAACTTTTGCAACTCCAATTGATATAAATAATGTGTATGAATACCAAGCTTTTAATCTTGAGTTTTCTCCAGCTGATAAGCAAGCAAGATGGGTAGGATATTTTATAACACGGGAAAGATTAGAAAGCTCAAAGATAAAAAGGAAAGGTTTTTCCTTCACAGAAGATAAAAAAATAAAAGAAGGAAGTGCAAATGATAGCGATTACAAACGCTCTGGTTATGATAGAGGGCATTTAGTTCCTGCTAGAGATATGGCTTTTTCAAAAGAGACTTTGAAAGAATCTTTTTTATTTAGTAATATATCACCTCAATTGCCAAAGTTTAATAGAGGAAAGTGGGCAGAACTCGAAAGCTATGTGCGAAATATGGCAAAAAAACATGAGGCTCTTTATGTTATTACAGGCCCCATCTTCGATGAAACTGATGAGAAAATAGGGATGAATGCAGTGAGTGTTCCTTCCTATTTTTTTAAGGCATTATTGTTTTATACTTCTAGTAAAGTTGAAGCTATAGGTTTTATAATGCCTAACCAAAAACTTAATGAAAGAATAGAAGCCTTTGCTTGCTCTATTGATATGCTCGAATTTTTTGTAGATATTGATGTATTTGCCTCATTGCCTGATGAGATAGAAGAAATGGTAGAAAAAAGCTACAGCAAAGAGTTTTGGTTTAAAGAAAGTGAAGTGATTGATGTAGATGAGAATGATGAATAATTTCTATGTAATGGGAGAGAAGCACTATGCTTAATGAAGATGTTGAAAAATTAAAAGAAATGTTAGAAAAAAAGCAGATCGTAAAGGTAAGAGAAAAACTTCTTGACTTAAACGAAACAAATATTGCCGAGTGCATTGAAAATATGGATGCAACTAATGCACTTTTAGTTTTTAGAATGCTTCCAAAAAACATGGCTGCAGATGTATTTTCTCATCTTTCTAGCGAAGTTCAAAGCCAGTTTATAAATGCTGTAACAGATATAGAGTTAGCTCCATTACTTGATGAGATATATCTTGATGATATTGTGGATTTAATTGAAGAAATGCCTGCAAATGTAGTGAAAAGAATTCTCAAAAATACAAGCGATGGAAACAGGCAATTAATTAATCAGTTTTTGAAATATCCAAAAGACTCTGCTGGTAGCTTAATGACAATAGAGTATGTCAATCTAAAAAAGACTTATACTGTTGCAGAAGCTCTAAAATACATTAAAGAAACAGCTTTACAAAAAGAGACTATATACACATGTTATGTGACAGGCGAAGATAGAAGGCTTGAAGGTACTGTTTCTCTTAGAGACTTAGTACTTTCAGATGAGAAGACAAAAGTTGAAGATATTCTAAACCATGATATAGTTTCGGTGAATACTCACGATGACCAAGAAACAGTTTCATCGGTATTCAAAAAATATGATTTTTTTGTTTTGCCTGTCGTAGATAATGAAAATAGACTAATTGGTATTATAACAGTTGATGATATTATTGACGTTATGGAAAAAGAAGCCACAGAAGACTTTCAAAAAATGGCAGCTATGCAACCTTCCGAAAAGGCATATCTTGATGAAAATGTTTTTGTTCTTGCAAAACAACGTATAGGTTGGCTTTTAATCTTGATGGTCTCTCAAACTTTTACATCTAATATTATTGATAATTATACAAGCCTTTTAGCTAGTATGACAGTGCTTACAACATTTATCCCTCTTCTTATGGATACAGGTGGAAATGCAGGAAGTCAATCTTCTACATTGATTATACGTGGACTTGCAACAGGTGAGATTTCTCCAAAAGACTGGCTTTTAGTTTTATGGAAAGAAAGCAGGATAGCTATAATTGTGGGTTTTATCCTTTCTTCGTTTATCACACTAAAGACAATTTTCATATCTCATAAAGAAGCTAAAATAGGAATTTGTGTTGGCATTACCTTATTTGTTTCTGTAATTTTGGCAAAACTTACAGGAGCTTTACTTCCCATTGTTGCAAAAATATTAAAACTTGATCCTGCTATAATGGCAGGTCCACTTATTACTACGATAGTGGATAGCGTTAGCTTAATTTTGTTTTTTTCTATTTCTACCATGATTTTATTTTAATTTATGAATATCTTACAATATTTTCTATATGATAAGATATCTCATAATGAGAAAACTCAAGTTTTGGTAAAAGAAGTTTTTAGAAAGTGTATTCATATTATGAGTGCATTTGTACCACTTTTTGCACGTATTACTTCTTCGAATATTGCCATTATAGCTTTAAGTGTTCTAATCATTTTATACAGCATTTTTGAAATGTTTAGGTTGAGTGGAAAAAGATTTTATTTTATTTCTAGTATTGTAGAAATGGCAAATAGAGAAAGAGATGAAAATCGTTTTTCTTTAGGTCCTGTAACTCTTTCGTTAGGTATAATCATTGTCTTATATTACTTTCCATTAGAAATTGCTAGTATAGCTATTTTTTCTTTGAGTTTTGGTGATGGCTTTGCTAGCTTGGTTGGTAAAGTGTATGGAAAGAAAAAATTTATCTTTGAAGGAAAAACAATCGCAGGAACTCTTGCTTGTTTCATTGCAACTTTTATTGCTCAAATATTATTTACACGTAATTTGACATTTAGTCTTGAAATAGCTTTTATAACTTGTTTAATTGAAGCCTTACCATTAAAAGATTTTGACAATGTGCTAATTCCTGTCATTGTTGGCATAAGTGCCAATTTTCTACTTATTTACAATATCTTTTTCAAAAATCTATTTTAATCCATTAAAAATCTGTTTGCTAGGATGATATGATAGAGATTTATGCCCTATAATTGGATAGATGTCTATTTTGAATGCACTCGTATTCAGGACTGCAACATGCAAGTTCTCGCTATGTGAAACTGTACAGTTTAGCATATGCAAACTGTACATGTTTGACATGCGAAACTGTACAGTTTGCGACCTCTAAACTGTACAGTTTAGGGGCAGTACATTAGCTAATGTACAACCATAACATTAGCTAATGTACGAGTATAACACTAGCTAATGTACGACCATAACACTAGCTAATGTTATAGGTAATTTTTAGGCTATGAATTTATATGGTATTTACAGTTGCAATAATAGTTGTCAAATAGCTCTTGATTGAGTTTGATAGCACTACTATGAATTAAGTACTTTTTTATAAGAGCGACCTCAATTATATCTATCTTTTGAAAAATTGCAAGAAAAGCAAAGAATGATTTGAATAAATTTACTAGTAATAACATACTACATTGAAAAGACTTATTTTTTTTGTTATTCTAACTGCATTGTTACAAAACAATAAACTTAAAAAGGTCTGAGGTTTTATGAATAAGTTATTTCATCTTAAGGAAAGAGGAACTTCTGTTGCAACCGAAATAGTTGCGGGGATCACTATATTTTTATCTATGGCATATATACTAGCAGTAAATCCAGAATTGCTATGTAAAGCAGGTTTAGATAAGGGAGCTGTTTTTACAGCAACCGCAGTTTCTGCAGCGGTTGCTACATTACTCATGGGGCTTTTGGCAAATCTTCCAATTGCACTAGCTCCTGGTATGGGGCTTAATGCTTTTTTTACTTTCACTGTTGTAATAAGCATGAAGTATAGTGTTGAAGTAGCTCTTACTGCTGTTTTCTTAGAAGGTATTTTATTTGTTATATTTTCACTTTTTAATGTGCGAGAGGCAATATTGAAGTCTATTCCCACAAACTTAAAAAAAGCTATTCCAAGTGGAATTGGGCTTTTTATTGCATTTATAGGCTTAAAAAGTGCAGGTATTATAGTAGATAATGAAGCTACATTAGTTGCATTAAATGATTTAACGAGTCCGATTGTTCTTCTTGCTGTTGCGGGAATTATTTTGACTGTCTTACTTTTTGCTCTAAAAGTGCCGGGTGGCATCTTGCTTGGAATATTAATTACAACAATTGCAGGTTATGCTATGAAAATAGTTCCCCCTCCAACTGACTGGAAAGCTTTTTCTCCTGTTTCTATGCCACATGCTCCAACATTCTGGCACTTTGATTTTTCACAAGTTTTGACTTTCAAATTCTTTGTTGTTTTCTTTTCTTTCTTGTTTGTTGATATTTTTGACACTGTGGGAACTTTTGTAGGTGTTGCAGCACAGGCAAAGTTACACGATAAAAATGGAAACATACCAAAGATGAAGCAAGCATTTTTGGCAGATGCTGTAGGAACGTGCATAGGGGCAGCACTCGGAACATCTACTGTTACTAGTTATGTTGAAAGCACTTCAGGCGTTGCAGTCGGAGGACGCACAGGGCTTACAGCCTTGGTTATTTCTTTTCTCTTTCTTCTTTCTCTTTTCTTTTCACCATTATTCTTACTAATCCCACCTCAAGCTACTGCTTCGGCTTTAGTTATGGTTGGTTTTTTAATGATGAGAACAATAAAAGAAGTGGATTTTTCAGATGCAACAGAAGGTTTACCTGCATTCTTAACAATTATAATGATGCCTTTGGCTTATAGTATTGCACAAGGTATTGTGTTTGGAATAATCTCTTACGTTCTATTAAAACTTTTAACAGGAGAATGGAAGAAAATTCATCCTGTAACTGCAATTTTATTCTTAGTGTTTATTTTGCAATTCTTTATAAAATAGGAATGCTATCATGAAGGGAGTTGAATATCGAGGCTTAGCGTCTGTAGAAGGCTCTGTTTTAATTGTAAAAAAAAGAGAAAATAGCTTTTTTGGTGAAGTAGTCCGTGTTAAAGATAGACTGGGTAATGTGAAAATTGGTCGTATTATAGAGCTATCTAAAGAATTTTGTGTAGTTCAAGTATTTGCAAATACGACAGGTTTTAGTGTTGAAGATTCCACTGTTGAGTTTTTAGAAGAACCCATGCAAATGAGAGTTTCTGAAGACATGATGGGCAGGGTTTTTGACGGACTTGCTCGCCCAATTGATGGTTTTCCTGAGCTTTATTCTGCTGACTTTCGAAATATTAATGGCTCCCCAATTAACCCTTTTGCTAGAATATATCCTAGAGATTTTATTCAAACAGGTATTTCTGCAATTGATGGAATGAATACCTTAATTAGGGGGCAAAAACTTCCAATATTTTCGGGAAATGGAATGCCACACAATGCTATAACTTCACAAATTATAAGACAAGCAAAAATTCTTTCTAGTGATGAAGATTTTGTCATTGTTTTTGCAGGAATGGGAATTAAATATGACACATCTAGGTATTTCATTGATAGTTTTGAAAAGACTGGAGTTGCATCTCATGTTGTTATGTTTTTATCTCTTGCAGACTCTCCGTCTGTGGAGCGCATTATAACACCACGTTGTGCCTTAACTGCTGCTGAATACTTAGCTTATGAAAAAAATAAACATGTTTTGGTTATTCTCACTGATATGACAAACTATTGTGAGGCCTTACGTGAAGTTTCTGCAATAAGAGGAGAAGTTCCCGGAAGAAAAGGCTATCCTGGATATCTTTACTCAGATTTAGCGGAGTTATATGAACGAGCGGGAAAAATTAGTACTTCAAAAGGTTCTATAACTCAGCTTCCTATTCTTACTATGCCAAATGATGACATAAGCCATCCGATTCCTGATTTAACTGGATATATAACAGAAGGACAAATAGTGCTTGATAGAGATATGTCCCAAAAAGATTCGTATCCTCCAATTAATCCACTCCCAAGTCTTTCAAGACTTATGAAAGACGGCATTGGAGAGGGAATGACAAGAGATGATCATAAGGATGTTTCAAGTCAACTTTTTGCTTCTTATTCTAAGGTGAAAAGCATAAGAAACATGGCTTCTATTGTTGGAGAAGAAGAAATGTCTGAGATAGATAAAAAATATTTGAGATTTGGTACTTTATTCGAGAAATATTTTCTTAGACAAGAAGAAACTGAAAATAGAAGTATAGGAGAGACTCTTGATATAGGTTGGGCTGTGTTATCTGTTTTGCCGAAACCTGAATTATATAGAATAAAAGAAGAATTAATTGAAAAATATATGGAAAATGCTAAAGCACATGTTTGTAGAGCCTTGCAAGAAGAATTAACCTCAAGTTAAGTAGTTTTCTTTCAAAGTTTTAGGGAGAATGAAATGCAGAATACGAATATTGCTCCTACAAAATCTAATTTATTAAGCCTAAAAGAAAGGCTTGAAATTGCAGAAGAAGGGTATGATTTACTAGAACAGAAAAGAGAGATACTTGTTATGTCTTTAATGCAAATGTTAGACAAAGTGAAGGCTCTTGAAAAAGAGATAAATAGTCAAATTGAAAAGGCCTATCCATCTCTTAGACGAATGTTTGTAGTTGTGGGGCAAAAACAAGCGGAACGCTTGGCAGCGACTATTTCCTATAATTTTAATGCAACACCAGAAGAAAAAATAATTGCTGGTATGAAGTTTAAAACCATATCTGTAGACATGCCCAAAAAGCGTCTTCCATATTCTTATTTTAATTCTTTTGCATATTGCGACCAAGTTATCATTGATTTTTTTGAATTACTTACACTTCTAACCCAAATGGCTTCTATAAGAACTATTGTTTGGAAACTTGCTAGAGAAGTGAAAAAAAACCAGAGGAGAGTTAATTCTTTAGAAAAAGAGATTATCCCTCAAACAAAAAGAGATAAAAATTATGTTGAAAGTGTTTTGGAAGAAAGAGACAGAGAAAATATTTTTGTGCTAAAAGCTTTAAAAAACCATATTAAAAAGGATAAACTATGATAAGACCGTTGTTCCAAAATATATTAGTGCTAGTGCGTGGTGGAGAAGGTTGTGTGGAAGCAGCACAATATGCCACAGTTATGTCAAAGTTATATCGTTCAAAAGTTCATGCTTTGTATGTTGTAGACACTGCCAGTATAAAAACACTTTCATTAAATAAGATTTTTGTTGCAGAAGAAAGTAGGGAATATGAGAAAAATATGGAAGATAGTGGTGGAAGATATTTGGAACACATAAAAGAAATTGGTGCAAATAAAGGTGTAGAAATAAAAATAGAGCTACGAAAAGGTAGCGTCTCTGATGAGGTTGCTTCTTACACAGAGGAACACAAAATTGACGCTGTTTTAGTTGGCGTGGAAAATTCTAGTGGTACATCAAATGAGATTTTTGAGCGTTCTTTTTCTTCAATTCTTTCACATCTAAAATGTTCTGTGATTATAGTAAAAGATAAACTAATCAAAAATGTGTACAAGATGGCATAAGGCTAGTTTTTTAGACTAGCCTTATCTTTTAAGGAGCTTTTTTAAGAGGTTTAGCTTTTTATGTTCATAATGCGCTTCTTGAATGGGAATACCTCCATATGCCATCTTAAAAGAATCAATTCCTTGAGTCTCTTTTGCATTCTTGTCCCCTACTATTCCCCCCCAATCATAGATTGAAAGCCCTTCATCTTTAAACATAAGCATATCTTTCCAGTGTAAGAGACGATTAGCCCTTCCTATCATATTTAAGTCAATGTTTGAAGTATTTCTATTGACAGTAGCAGAATATAGAAGTCTTGCACGTCCTTCATCTTTATCTACTACATAAGCATGCATTGCAAAAACTACTTCATCCCGAAAAGACTTTGTTATGAGTAGTGAATCTTTATATGCTTTTAAGTTATTTGTTCTTAGTTTTTTTAAGTGTTTTGTTGGGGCAAAAGCATTAAAGAATGTCAAAAACTCTTTTAAATTCGTTTTAGTAATTTCAACACCTTCTTTAGATGCTCGATTAATTTCATATTTTGTGTTTTTTGCAATCTTTGAAAACAATACACTTTCATCTTCTAATAAATTGTTGTGTAGTGTTGTGAAATTAATTTTAATCCATTCTTTTGTGTCAATATTTTCAGCTATTTCTTTTTTGCACTGCCTAAGGCTTACAAAGTCAAATAGTCCAACTTTGGGGATAATCGATGGAAACCATATCCTTTTATATTTGAATAGTAAGATATTATTAATTAATGAAACCATATTCAATCTCCTATATAACAGATTTTTTTGTATTTTTCAATTAACAACAAGAAAGTTTAGTAAAAATTGGCTAGGTTTATGGTGTTAAAGAAAAATTATTGTGATGTAGGTAATTTCTCATTATCTATTTCACAATATACAAAAGAACCACCACTTTTCCAATCTACAAGACGAGGCATTCTTCTTTTGATTTATTATGTAGAATATTAATAGACGTTTTATTAAGTATAAAGTGAGTACTACATAAGTATTAATCTTTATTAACCAACATTTGTTCAAAGCTTCTTTAATTTTACTATAGATAGAAGTAGTTATTATATTGTGATATGCTAAAAGTTGCATGGATTAAATCTAGTTGTACTGATCAATGTAATTGGCTAGCTAACATTTACAAGCACTTTCTTAGATAGTAACTAATATGATAGTTTTTTTAAGAATTGAATTCTTATTACTGTTTATTATATTCCCAATTTTTTTTCTCATAAAACATTTTAAGCTGATTTTGCATTTTAGAATAAATCTTAATCTGATTAATTGGAATGACAACAGCCCTATAAGCACAAATCATATATTTAGCTTTTTATCATTTTTATATAAACTTCTCATAAGTCTTGCAATTATGGCTCTCATAATTGCAACTGCGGAGCCTGTTATATATAAAACAAAAAAAAGTTATAGCGATATAGGGAACTCTGTTATATTTTTGTTGGATGTAAGTCCTTCTATGGCTGTTAAAGATATTGAAGACATATCCCGTATCGCTGTTGCAAAGAATATAATAAAAGATTTTGCAAATACTCATCAAGGTTCGTCTCTGGGACTTTCTGTTTTTGCTGAGAATGCTTCTCTTTTACTTTTACCTACAATTGATATTTCAACATTTTTAATAAGACTAGAAAGCATTGAAATAGGGGATGAAGGAGATGGAACTGCTATGGGTAATGCCTTAGCTGTGGCAATATCAAGCATAAATGAACATTTAAAAAAATCATATATAGTTTTATTAACAGATGGAGAAAATAATACTGGCCAAATTAATCCACATCTGGTTGCAGAAACTCTAAAACGCAAAGGAGTTAAACTTTACATTATAAATATAGGAAAAGGAGGATATGGTGTACTTGAATATTTTGACAAAAAACAAAATAAACAATACTCAGGAAACTATTACACAAAGATTAATGAAAGTGAATTAAAAAATCTTGCTCAAATTGCAGAAGGAAAATATATCAGTATAACTTCATTGGAAGAAGCTAATAGCTTTTTTTCAGAATTAAATTCAAAAACAGGTTCTAGTTATTTTATTAAAACAGAAAAAAATGATTTAACATTTTACTTTCTTTTAGCTTCCTTAATATTTATAGTCTCTAGTTGGATTATTGCTAGAATGATAATAGGTGTAGTTAATGATTAAAATTTTGTACCCACAATATTTATTGCTTTGTCTTTTAGTAATTCCTTCTTCTATTTTTTATTTGGCAAGAATCAAAAAGCTTGTTAAGATAATTGGTGACGAAGGTAAGCATTATATTGTAAAATTGAAGATAAGAACACTTTTATTTTCTCTTTCATATATTTGTCTGTGCATTGCTTTAGCAGGTCCAGTTTATGGAACAAAATTAATTGCCTTGCAAAAAAAGGGAGCTTCAATAGTTTTTGTTATGGATGTTTCAAATAGCATGACAATAAAAGAAAATGATGTTTCACGTCTTAGTACATCTAAATATCTAGCAGATTTCATTGTGCAAAAATACACTCAACATAGTTTTGCACTAGTGTTGGCAAAAGGAGATGGCATTCTTTCTGTTCCATTAACATTTGAAAGAAGTACAGTATTAGAAAATATAAATAGACTTTCTCCTTTAAGGTTAACATCTAGTGGAACTAATCTTGAGCTAGGGCTTTTAAAAGCTATTTCTTCTTTTAATAATGCTCGAAGTAATTCTAAAATTATAATTCTTTTCACTGATGGAGATGAAACAAAAGGGCAAATACTAAATGTAGCAAAGACAATTTTAGAATCTGAAATTACATTAATAATAGTGGGGGTAGGAACTAAGGAGGGTGGAGATATAGCTGTGATAGATAAAGATGGGAAAAAAATTAATAAGCACAGTGAATTAAATGAAAAGTTGTTAATTGAGATGGTAACACTATCTGGTAATGATTCTATGTATATAAATAGTAATTCTTTTTTGTCATTAAAGAAAATGTTTTCTATGTTAGATAGTTATGATGGCAATTCGGAAAAAACAATACTTAAGAAAGAAGATAAAGTTATTAGTATAAACTTTAGTTTATGTAGTTTAATACTTTTTAGCATTGGAGTAATTATTTGCTATGAAACTAAAATGGTTTAGCTTATTTTTTGTATTATTTTTTGCTAGTTGTAGCATTAATAAAAATGAGAAACTTATTGTATTGCAAGGTTATATTTCTTGGCAGCAGAAAGATTGGAATCGAGCAACTTCTTATTTTTTGAATGCAAAAGAAATTGCAGAAACTAAAGGAAAACAGCCAAGCTATGAACTATATGCTTTAGCTAGCACATATTTAATGCAAAATGAGTCCTTAGCTGCTATAAATAGTCTTACAAAAATTGAAAACACAGAAGATAAATATCTTTCTTCATCAGTATTTTATCAATTGGGGTTAATTGCTTTTAAAAGGCAGCAATATAAGCTAGCAGTTTTTTATTTCAAGAAATCATTAGAAAAAGAACCTGAAAGGATTGATGCAAAAATCAACTACGAATTAAGTATAAAAAGCCTAGATGATGAGCTAATACAAAAAGCTAAAAATGCAAAAATGAATATGGAAGAAGATGATACTTACGATGCAATTATAGATATTTTTAAAAAACGGGAAAGAGAAGAATGGAACGAGAAAAAAGAAACTGGAAGTCAAGAAAATATATACGACTATTAATGATACTCTTATCCTCTTATGGACTATTTGCAAATCCATCACTTATAAATATTGAGTATTTTCCAAAAACTGCTCATATTTTGGATGTTTTTACCATAAAATTTTATATGGACTCACGTCTTAATTCTATTCCTAAAATAGTTCTCAATGATTATGAAGCTTTAGAGTTAGAAACTAGCAATGTATTTATTGAACATGGCAATACTGTTATCGAAAATCAATACAAAATAAATAAAACTGGCTTAATAAAATTATCTCATATTCTTTTATATATAGAAAATCAGATAATTGAAGTGCCACCTATAGAACTAGAGGTTCAAGCTAATCCTCTATCAAAGGACACACAATTTAGAACCAGAATTTTAAAATATACAGGGAGCAAAGACATAGATAAGTCAATTTTTTATGAATATGATGCAAAACTTCAATTCATATTGGGGGAACAATATTTTGTTCTTATTGAAGGTTTATTTGAAAAAACTACAGAACAAAAAATACATATTCAGTATGACTTGCCTGACAATGCTTTTATAGAAAAATTAAAAACCTATCCTATAGAATTTCAACAAGACGAGATATGGCAACCTATAGCTATGTTTTTATGGATTCCATTGAAAAAAGGAATGCTGGCATTGCCTCTTTTTAATTTAACTCTTGATATAAGCAAAACACAAGAATACAAATTAGTGTTAGAAAAACTCACTGTTGATGTGGTTGTGAATGAGAAAAAAGAGATAGAAAAAGATGTAGCAAAAGAGACTTTTCACGATTCTTTAAATAAAGCCTTAAAAGAAGAACATTCATCTAAACAATATTCAGAAAAAGAATTGGAAATAGCTAGGCAAATCAAAGACTTGAGAGAAAAAGAATATGCTTCTTTTTTTTATGCAGACTTACAAAAAATGCGAGAGGAATTAGAAAAAGAGTTAGGATTAGAAAATAGTTTTACAGTTTTTCATTATAAGCTATACATAATGAGCATAGTAATTGCTACTCTGTTTCTAAGCTATTCAATATATACAAAGTTTGCTAAGAAAATGTCTTTTAATTTTTATAGTGTTTTGAGTTTTTGCGTTGGTATTTTTATATTATTTTATGGAATAAAAACAAATGATTTACGCAAAGAATATACATTTACTAATGTTGAAAATAATTGCAATATTTATATTAGCCCAGAGATAAATTCCACAATTATTGAAAATGTGAGTATTGGAGAGACAGTAAAAATTTTGTACACTTCGAGCGATTGGTTTTTGGTAGAAACAAGAAAAAATATCAGAGGCTGGATGCAAAAATAGGGAGAGAAAAATGAAATATAGTATTTTAGCAATATTAAAAACATCAGCTCCATTAATATTTGCAATGCTTGGTGCATTGCTTACGGAATATACTGGGAGCTTAGGTATTTTTATGGAAGGAGCTATTACTCTTTCAGGCTTTTTTTCAGTGATTTTTGTGATATATACAGGTTCAAAAATAATAGGATTTTTTGCAAGCACTTTATTAATTATGCTTATAATAGCTTTTATGGCTATGTTTATAAATAAATATAAGGCAAATCCATTTTTGGTAGGGCTTGCGATTAATATGTTTGCAGAAGGTATTTCCTCCTTTTATACAACTATGTTTTCTAAAACGCACACTATTGCCTTTTCTTCATTTCCAAAAAGTTCTCATATCTTATCGAGTGCTTCAATTTTGCCTAGCATTGTGGCTATAATGTGTACTGCCTTTTTATTTCTATTTCTAAAATATACTAGTTATGGAGTCAGATTAAAGTATGTAGGTCAATATGAAGAAACTTTATACCTACATGGTATTTCATGCAATAAGTATAAAGTTGCTTCTTGGACTATGGCAGGCTTTTTTGCAAGTTGTGCAGGAAGTTCTTTAGTGTTTAGGCTAGGAGCCTACACTCCTAGTATGAGTTTAGGAAAAGGTTGGATAGGCGTTTTAGCAGTATTTTTAGGACTTAAAAAACCATTTCTATGTTTAATTGCAGTTTTTATATTTGCAATAGCAGAATACGGAACAAACATCTTGCAAGTTAAAAGCAACATCTCTCCGACTTTAATACTCTCTTTTCCATATGTCATATCTTTATTGTTATATGTAGCATGTAAAGTGGTTATAAATAAAAAAAGAACATAATACTAATTCATATACATATATTACTTTAAATTATCATAATGACAAAGTTTTATTTTTAGGTTAAACTCTGTAGGAGTTTTCTTAAATTTCATATCAATTTTAGGAGATGTATTATGAAAGAAATTATAGCAACAGACAAAGCACCATCAGCTATTGGACCTTATTCACAAGGTGTAAAAGCTAATGGAATGGTTTTTACCTCAGGTCAATTACCAATTGATGTAGCAACTGGGGTTTTTGTTCAAGGTGGTATTGCTGAGCAAACAAGACAGTCTATTTTAAATGTTAAGGCTATTCTTGAAAAAGCAGGCTCATCACTTGATAAGGTTATCAAAACGACTGTGTTTTTGAGTGATATGAATAACTTTGCAGAAATGAACAAAGTTTATAGTGAGCTTTTTGGCACAGAAAAACACCCAGCTCGAAGTGCAGTTCAAGTTGCAAGACTACCAAAAGATGCTTTAGTTGAAATTGAGGTTGTAGCTCTTGCGTAAAGCACTTTCAACAGTTCTTCTTTTTTTAGTGTTGTTATTTTCTTGCAATAAGAATAAAAATGGTTCAACACTAGAAAATGAAGAACTTCCTAAAGTAAAAACAACAATACAAACATATTATTTCTCACAAAAATTTTTGGGTGAAAGCCATGAAATATTGCATGGGGTTTCTTCAGTTGATAAGTGTTCTGAATGTGACTTTTTGCCATGGACTGAGAGTACTCGTATTTCGGGGATAGGTTTTTTTGAAGGTGAAGCTTGTTTCATTGTGAATAAAATTGGAGTTTTTCCTTTTTCTAATCTATTTACTCAATCAGTAGATATTTTTCCTAATCCATTATTTCCATTTTTTACTGCATCTGGTTTTTATAATACTGATGTAGGGTTTTTAGTGAAATCTTATAAAAACACTATGTTTGAAAGCATAGGAACTTTTGAAGAAGATAAATTAAACTATGAAGAGCTTCCTATTTTGAATCGCTACAATCCAATAACAAAAGATTTAGAGGCAATTCTTTTTCCACACCATTTTGCATTACCAGCATATGCCGCTCTAACAGAATTGTATTATAATGCTGTTTGGTTTGCATCGTTTAAACTAGATGATGGCAAAAATGTGCAATTTAGATATTTTAAGTTCAACAATATCAATGATATACTTAATGCGAGCTACACTCCCATAACAGCTGAAATCTTTATGGAGGCTATGCTACCGATATTAGAAGATAGTGAGCGTTTTTCATCTCTTCCTGCTCCACTTATTCGGTTAATAAAAAGTGTGGAAGAAAAGAGTGTAAACATTGAATATTTTGATAGCAGTTTTCCAAGTCCCCTTAAGATACTGAGAAACACTGGCAAAGCTAATAATCTTGAAATTTCAAAATATGAAGCTGTTGCTTTTTCAAATAGCACAAAAGATGATACAGTTTATGCACTTCTCTTAAATAATGGTAAGTTATACATTTATGCAACGAAAGAGGAAGTAGCTAGTATCTACTTATTACCAAAATTACCTGATGGTTTTTCTTACACATACTTTGCTCTACATGAAAATGTGATTCTTGCTGGTTGGGAAGAACAAGATTTTTTTGAATGTGGTAGAACTGGTTTTATAACAGTGCCACTGGAAAAACTAGAAAAAAATTAGTTTTATGCAAAGACACAACATACGAATACATAAATAAACAGTATAAAAACTCAATAAGTTGAATTAGAAAAAGAATAATAAAAATTTTAGCCATATTTAAAGAAAGTTTTCTGCATTATATTTTTGGGGTATAACCTTATCTAATGAGGATGTTTTTTTATTTATTCAGTGAATAAATGCTTAATTGCTTGTATGTTGGGCAATGCTTCAAAAAAATATGAAACCAACTCGGGGTCAAATTTTGTGCCACTACTTTTTTTGATTTCATTTAACACATCATCTTCTGCCCAAGCTTCTTTATAAATGCGTCTTGAAGATAGGGCATCGTAGACATCAGCAATAGAAACAATTCTAGCAGCAAGAGGAATCTCTTCACCCTTTAAGCCTTGATTTCTACCAGTTGTATGATCCAATCTTTCTGCCTCACCTGTATCTTTATTGATAAATCCAGGATAGCCAGAGCCATCCCAATTTTCATGATGACGCAAGGCTATTTCAACTGCTATCTCGTCTACAAACGATGTTATAGGCTTAAAAAGGGCAGCACCCCGCCAAGTATGAGTCTTCATAAGATTAAATTCTTCATCAGTGAGTTGTCCATTTTTTTTCAAAATGGAATCAGGAATGGAAACTTTACCCACATCGTGTAGCATTGAGGCTACTCTCAAAGAGTCGCGATATTTAATTCTTTCCTTATCTGGTATGTTTTTATGAAAGGCGTATCTATCATAGATTTCGACACTATAGCTTGCAACTCTATTAGCATGCGCTCCAGTTTCGCGTGGGTCTCTCATTTCTGAAATTCTGATCATTTTCATGATCATAGCTCTAGTAAGATAACCTCTTTCAAGGGCAATACCTGCGTTGTATGCAAAATGCTTGAGATATATTTCATCATCACTAGAAAATTCTCGTATATTTCCATCTTCATCTAAGGCATTAAGCATTTGCAAGACACCTAAAAGCGTTCCATTTGGAGCATTAAGTGGAATAGTCAAGTTGGAAACTGTCCTATATCCTGTTGTTTTGTCAGTTTCTTTCCCAAAACTATAGGGTTTTGCTTCATCTATATTATAGACATCAGGCTCGTTTACCATGCTTCCAGTGAGAGCTACATAGCCTGAAATTGTTCTTGAATTAATAGGAAAGGAAAAAAAAGTATATGGTAACTTCTGACCTTTAGGTAATTTGTTTTTTAGACTATCATTTTGGCTATATCTTATAGAAAGACTACTTCCTTCTACAACGTATATGGAACCTGCATCGGCAGAGACAACCTTTCTAGCCTCAGTTAATATAATCTCCAAAAGTACGTCCACATCTTGCACATTGTGTAATGAAGACTCTATTTCAAAGATGCGTAACAATATTTCTTCTTTTTTGCTTAGTCGGTCTATTTCTTTATTCATACCTAGTAGATAGCTCTTCAATAGATTCAGCTACATTTTTTGAAATGTTTTGGAGTGTTTCTTGTAATGTTTTTAATTTTTTAATCTTTTCTTCTATTACTGCTTTTTTTATATTTGCAGTTTCGATGTATGTATCTCTTGCAACAGTGTATGCTCTAAAATCAGGAGAAGTGAATTGTAGAGACTCCACCTCCAGCGTTAATAGAGGAATTGAATTTACTTGAAGATAATTCTTGCATTTAGTTTTAAAGTTCTCTATTGTGTATTCAGTATTATGTTCTTGGTAAAAGGCGACAGCTTCTTCAATTGCATTTATGATAAGATTTTCTACATGGCCTTTTATGTAAGATTCTAAAACTTCTTCTGTTCTAATATTATTAGCTTTTAGAGTTTCAATTAATTTATTGTGTATTATATTTACTTTTAGTTTTGTGCTAGCTTTCCAAGAGAAAACAGCTCCATTTGCTAAAACTTTTGTGTATCTATCTCCATTCTCTAGCATTCCACTAACATCTTTTTCTATTGTAACTGGAGAAAGATCAAAAGCTAAAATGGCAACATTATTTGGAATAAGGCATTCCCATCTCCATGTAAATTCATCATGAGTTATAAGCTTTCCGTAGTAACCCGAAGATTTTGAAAGCATAACACCATATTTTCCTAGAGGAACTCTAAATTGAACATAGCCTATAGAAAAGATTACGCCAGCAATGATGCTAAGAATAATCAACTTAAAAAGAAACCAAAATACAGCTTTTTTCATAATACAAGTCTCGCATTCTTTTGGAATGATAACACCTTTATACGGGCTTTTCAAGATAAGGAATATAAGTAAAATTATAAAAAATATTTAATAATGAGTGCTTTCTAGAAGATATATAATTTTTTATATTTTAAATTTATCACTTAAATATGTTTTTCCTTAAAACAATTTCTTTTTCATTATTATTTTTATAATTTTTTTCGTACTCAAACCTTTTGTTTTTAATTTCAAACAAGTAATTGTTTTTAATAACTTCATGCGTCTTTTATAAATGATGAGAAACTTCATTTTTGCATATTTAATTTGAGATGAAAGATTTTTCGAAGAAGGTACTTTTAGAAAAGAAGGAAAAGAATGTTGTTTTTTTGCTTTTTTTAAAAGTCTATTAAACAATATTTTAGGCTTATTGTCTAAGAAAAATATTTGAAGTTTTGGGTTCTCTTTAAGTAGGGAAAGAGCAATTGTATTTTCTATTAGCCCACCTCCACAGCTTATAACAAGACCTTTTTTTGTAGTAATTTCTATTTCTAAACATTCTTTTAATAACACTGCTTCAAGCTCTTGAAAAATCCTTTTTCCATTTTTTTCATAAAAAACTCTAACACTCATAGATGTTCTTTCAGCAATCTTTTCATCAATATCAATAAATGAGTAATTTAAAGATTTTGCAAGAAGTCTACCTAATGTAGTTTTTCCAGATGCTGTTATTCCTATAAGTAGTATTATCCTCATAAAAAGTAAGCCTCATTGTTTTGGATTTTTACTTTTACTTCATCACCTGCATGATGGTTTTGTGTACTGATTAATGGAAGATGAAGATAGTTTTCAGTTGTAACATATAGCTTGTTGCTAGAATCTATTTCTACAATTGCAAATACTTCATCATTTTGGCAAAGTTTTAAGTATTCATCATAATTTACTTTTGCTATTTGGTTTAATAGTTCAACTCTCTGGCAGGCTATGCGTTCTGCAATTTTTTCTTCCATATTAAAGGCTTGAGTACCCGGCCTAGCTGAAAAGGGAAAAGCATGAATACCAGTAAATTGTAAGCTCTTGCACATAGAAATAGTTTCATAAAAATCTTTTTCACTTTCAGATGGAAAACCTGTAATGATATCTGCTCCAATAAATGGTTTTTCTTTTGCCTTTCTTATTCGTTCTACTGCAACATAGACGTCTTCTTTTCTATATCGTCTATTCATTTTTTTCAAAATCTCGTTACTACCTGATTGTATTGAAAGATGAAAATGTGGGCATATTCTTTCTTCACTGATAATCGGAATAATTTCATCAGTTATAGTTTCAGGATACAAGCTAGAGATCCTAATCCTAATATGTTGTGTATTAACAAGAAGAGCTTTTAAAAGGTGAGTAAAATTAAAACCATTACTTTCATATTGAGAAAGATTAACTCCTGTAAGAACTACCTCATTTGCTCCTTTTTCTTCTATTTCTTTAAGTCTTCTTATTGCTTCATCTATAGGTAAGGAAATAGCTTTTCCCCTTGCAAGACGAATTCTACAAAATGAGCAAGCATTGTTGCAACCATCTTGAACTTTAAGCGTTGCACGTGAATGAAACATAAAATTCGGAGAAGAAAGCGAAAAAAACTGTGTGAATGAAGAAGAAGCAACTGAACGAAATGCTATAGTTTTTCTTTCCAAATCATATTTTTTTTTAAAATCCAAAAGAATAGTTTTTGTCTTTTCAATAGAAAAATGGTCGATAGAAGTTAAATATTCTTTTATGAATGATGGTAAATAAGAAAGTTCATCTTTTTTTTTGCCTGAGAAAGAGATAACTCGTTCGTTGATGGCTTCTATTGTCTTGCTTTCTAGCTCTGCATAGCAGCCTGTGACTAAAACACAAGCATTTTTATGAGTCTTGAGTAATAAGCGAATAAGCCTTCTTGCCTTTTGTTCTGCTTTGCTTGTAACAGTGCAAGTATTCACAATACACAAACACACATCATTTTCAGATATGGTTTTTGAAAAAATAGGAAAACCTTCATTTGCAAATATAAAAGCCAAGCCTTCAGACTCAGTTTGGTTTAGTCTACATCCAAGTGTTTCTATTCTTATGGTAAATAAATTCATCATTTTAATGCTGAAAGCACTCTTCTTTTTCCTTCCAGTGCATCAAAATAATTCTTGTCAAAAGAAAGTGCCTTTTCATATGCTTCAAGTGAATACTTATATGTTTTGGATTTTTCTCTAATATATCCTAATCTAGTCCACCATGAAACTTCAAATGGTCTAATACTAACAGCAGTGCTTAATGCTATATCTGCATGATGATACTGTGAAAGACGTAGATATATCTCTCCCATATAATAATATATTTCAGAAACATCTTTTTCTTGTGAAGTATAAGAAAGATAAGTTTGCAATAAGTTCAAACTTTCTATGTTACGACCTAAATGATAGCAAGAAATAGCTTGCATTTCAATTAAGCGTGGATGGTATTGTTGCACCTTTCTACCACGCTGAGAAGTATGATAGGCTTTTCCATAATCTTTCAATGCAATATATATCAAAGTTAGGGTAATATAGCTATCAATGTTGTTTGCATTAGAAGTAATTTCTTTTTCACATTCCACTATTGCTTCAGCATATTTTCCTTCACGGTAGAGGGTAGAAAAAATGGAAGCGTCTCCTTCATCAGAAAATATTCCCTGAGCATAAAAAGAGACACTAAGAAAGAAAAAGAAAAAAGCCAGAAAAAACTTATTCACTTTTAAGCTCTTTTGTCATTTTGCAATTTCCTGTGAAATAGCAACCACTATCCAAAATCACTTCTGGAGCTGTAACATCTCCTGAGAGTTTTCCTGATGGGTATATTCTCACAACAGTCTCTGCTACAACATCTCCTTCCAATGCTCCTTTAACCACAAGGCTATCAGCTTTTACATTGGCCTTAACAATAGCTCCTTCTTCTATGCTCAAAGCACTTTCACTATTTATGCTTCCAGTGAAAACACCTTTGATCATAAGAGGCTTTTTTAATTCCACATCACCTGAAAAGTCTATGTCTGTGGCAAGGACTGTGTCAAAATCTTCTTCTTCTAAATCAAAAATATTAACCTTTTGCGGATTATTTTGCATCGCTTTCCTCAGTTACATTTTTATTTTCAATTTTATTATCCTTCATGGAAGGTGAACCTTTAGCTTTTTGCATTATAATATAACCAAAACCAAATAGCAGAGACATAGCAATTGCAGGCAAAAGCCATGGAAAACCAATACCTTCAAATGGAAGACTTTTTAGCACTCGTGCAGTTGTCTCAAAACTCAAAGCTTCAGGATTTGACTCAGGCACTATTTTAACATTAACTAAAAATGTATTAATTAATT
This sequence comes from Treponema sp., assembly GCA_052169955.1. Classification (GTDB taxonomy): domain Bacteria; phylum Spirochaetota; class Spirochaetia; order Treponematales; family Treponemataceae; genus Treponema_B. The sequence continues at coordinate 33,976 of JBQNBL010000015.1, read as the reverse complement.
TTTTGGCTACAACATATTTTCCTGCTGTAGCAGTGAGACCTACACCTAAAAACATTGCAAACAATGCAAAACCTAAAACGATTATGTCATTAACCTTTTTGTTCATACCTAGAATGCTCCCAATACAGCTCTGTACACAAGAATATCGCTCAGTTTAACACATAATTGTAGCATTTACAATAAGAGTATTTCATCTATTAAAATAAGGTATGTTTTATGCTATTCATATTTTTGTTATATTTAAAAGAAATATTTACATCAAACCAATTATTGCCATCGTATCTTTTAAGAATAATTAATGTTTTACGCTCGATTAACTTAAATAAGGAAAACTCCTTTATCGAAAAAATACTGCAGATTGCATGTACAGAGATGTTGTGTAGTGTTGTAATATTTTGAGATAGTGGTTTTGGTGAAACTATGGAAAACTTAACACCAAGTGTTTCTTATATGAAAATTATTGATGTAAAATTATTAAACGGAAGACAAAATCAACATAGTCTTACTGATTATACGAATAAATTTCATTTTAATCTAAAGAATTCAAAGTACATTAGCTAGTGTTATGGTTGTACATTAGCTAATGTTATAATTGTACATTAGCTAATGTACTGCCCCTAAACTGTACAGTTTAGGGATGCGAAACTGCATTATTTAGACATCGTAAACTGTACAGTTTGCATATGCGAAACTGTACAGTTTTGACATAGTGAGTACTTGCATGTTGCAGTCGTGAATAAGAGTGCATTTCAAATAAACTTCTTCTTTTTTGCTATATCTTCTCAGTATTTTGTCGATGTTTATGTTAATATAGGGCTTGGGGAGGGTTGTGTGTCTATATTTCAATCTATTATTCTAGGAATTATACAAGGAGTAGGGGAGTTTTTGCCTATTTCTAGCTCTGGGCATTTGGAGCTATATAAATACTTATTTAATGTTAAAGATTTTCCTTTTGTTTTTGATATTCTTCTTCATGTTGCGACCCTTGCGTCTATATGCCTTGTGTTTAGAAAAAAAATTGCTAGTCTTATTTTTTCTACATTGCGATTTATAGTGAGAAAAAACTCCATAGATGACAGAGAAAATCTCAGTCTTGTTGCCATAATATTAATGGCAACATTCATAACTGCAATTGTGGGTTTTGCACTAAAAGATTTAACTAAAAATTTAAATATAAAAGCTATTCCTATAGGTTTTATTATCACTTCTGCTATGCTTTTAGTTTCATCTAAAGCTAAACTTAAAGAAAAACCGAACATTATTCGTACAGCTTTAATATTAGGGGTGGCTCAAGGAATAAGTGTTTTTCCGGGCATTTCACGCTCAGGGATGACTATATCTATTTTATTGATGTTAGGCTTTTTGAATGAAGAAGTTGCTGAAGTTTCATTTATTCTTTCTATTCCTGCAATATTGGGAGCTTTGGTGTTGGAGCTACATTCTTCTATTGATTCTATTTCTTTTGCATATTTTCCTGTTGCAATTGGAATGCTTACTGCCTTTGTTGTGGGCTTTTTTGCTCTTACCTTATTGAAGAATCTACTAAAAACAAAAAAAATAGCATGTTTTGCATTTTATTTGTTTCCATTGTCTATAGCATTGATTATATTTTTTAATTTTTTTTAATCTTTAAAAAGAGATAAAACTTAATTTGGATTGTGGGAGGCTTATTTTGAGAACAAGACCAATTACTAGATTCATATCATTAATGTTTTCATGTCTTTTCTTTTTGCTTTCTGTAGCAATAACTATTTCAATGTCTCTTGCTATATTTGAAACTTCTGAAAGTCAAAATATTTTTTTACAATGGGTAATTGCAATTGTTGCAATATATAAACTTTCTTCATTTCTTTTTCCAATCATTCTGCTTTATGCGTCTATCATTTTGTTTGTGCCAGGTTGGACTAAGCATTCAAAAGCAACTCTTTTGGCAAGCCCATTTTGTTTTTTTACGAGTGTTGCAGGTGAGTATTCTCTTTATACCTTTTTACCTATAATTCAAAACTCAACAATAGCTAGTTTTGTGCAGTGGGCAATTATTCTTATTACTCTTTTACTTATTTGTATTGAGTTTATGGTTGCACATCTTATCGCAATGAAATTTTTCAAAAATTATAAGCAAGAAATAAGTTATCAGTATGATGTTGATATCATAGCTGGTGAATATGCAGGAGAAAAACTCACTAAAAACACTAAAGTGAGAGAACAGGAAGAGAAAAAACAAGCTCCTAAAGAAACCTTTTTTTCTATGTTCAAGTTTGAAACGCCTTTGGAAAGCTCTACTGAAAAAACTGATGGTGATATAGTTTCTAAAGATAATCTAGAAGATAAAAAAGTTGAAAAAGATAATGAGGTGGTTCTTACTGATATTTCATCTAAAAACATATCCCCTGCAATTGAAGAAAAGATTCAAGAACAAGATATGGAGAAAACTCAAAATATAGAAAAACAAGATGACAATAGTAATTACACCCATAATGATATTAATAATATAGAAGAAATTGAAAAAACTATAGAAAAGACTCTTAAAAAGATTGAAGATGTAATTAAGGATGATAATATAAAATCAGATGAATCTGAAGCGTTAAATGATGGTAAAATGGAAAATATTGAAAGCTCTTTTCTTAAAGATGATGTGAAGAATGAAGAAGTTCAAAATGACGAAAAAGAATGTGTTGTAGAAAATGAGGCATTAGGCGAAGCTAATGAAGAAGTTGATATTGCAAAAGATGAAGTGAATAATGATGAAGGACTGGAGAAAAATGAAACATCACAAGATGAAAGTGGGGGTGTAGAGGGAAATGAAGCCTTTAAAGAGGCAGAACCTGAAGGATTTGAAGCAAAAGAAACTCAACATGAAGAAACAGAAGCTTATATAAAGGAAGAATTAGAAAAAATAAGACAAATAGAGGCAACTTCTGTAAAACCATTAGTTGCTAATGCAAGTGAAAAAGCTCAAGGTTATAACATTCCTTTTGAACTATTAACAGAATATCCGGGAAATGACTATTGGATTATTGATAGCTCGACACGTCAGGCTGCTTTTAGGTTAAAAAGTACATTGAATGAATTTAAAATCAATGTTGAAATAACAGGAATTAGAAAAGGCCCTGTTGTAACAATGTTTGAAGTCTTGCCTCCGCCCGGCATAAAGCTCGCAAAAATTACTGCATTACAAGACAATATTGCATTGCGTCTTGCAGCTGAGAGTGTGAGAATTGTAGCTCCTATTCCCGGAAAAAGAGCTGTAGGAATTGAGATTCCTAATGATAAGCGTTCTATAGTAGGGTTTAGAGAATTGATTCAAGTGGAAAATCCAGATGCAAAAAAGATGGCTATTCCTATTGTTTTAGGAAAAGATATTACAGGCGAACCTCAAACAATTGACTTAGCACAGACACCACATCTATTAATAGCAGGGGCGACAGGTGCTGGTAAATCTGTTTGCGTTAATTCAATTATTCTTTCCATTTTATATAACAATAAACCAAGCGAAGTAAAGTTATTGTTAGTTGATCCAAAAATTGTTGAGTTAAAGCTTTATAATGATATTGGTCATCTTCTTACTCCTGTCATCACAGAGCCAAAAAAGGCATTTCAGGCATTGCAGTATTGTATTTGTGAAATGGAGCGACGTTATGCCTTTCTTGATAAGATGAAAGTGAGAGATATAAAAAGCTATAATAAAAAGATAAGGGCAGAAAATTTAGTTATGGAACGTCTTCCATATATTGTGATTATTATTGATGAATTTGCAGATTTGATGGCAACAACTGGTAAGGAGCTTGAAGGTACGGTTTCGCGTCTTTGTGCAATGAGCCGAGCTGTTGGTATTCACTTGGTGCTTGCAACACAACGTCCTTCTGCTGATGTAATTACAGGTCTTATTAAGGCAAATATACCGAGCCGTATAGCATTTATGGTGGCTTCTAGGGTGGATAGTAGAATTATTTTAGATGATGGGGGAGCTGATAAGTTATTAGGTAAAGGGGATATGCTATATGTAAGTCCTGCAAAGCCATGGCCTACACGTATACAAGGTGTTTTTGTATCAGAAGAGGAAGTTGAGCGAGTTGTAGAGAGGGTGAAGACTTTTGGGGAACCTGACTATATTGATGATGAAATATTTATGGATGAAGCAGAAGAAACAACAGATTCATTTTTTGATGATGAAAGTGACCCTTTATACAATGAAGCAGTGGATATTGTTTTGCATGAAGGAAAAGCTTCAGCTTCATACATTCAGCGAAGACTAAAAATCGGTTATAATAGAGCGGCTAGAATAATAGAAGAAATGGAAGAGAGAGGAGTCGTAGGACCTGCTAATGGTTCTAAACCTAGAGATATACTACAATCATACTAATTGGATTTTTATAGGGAAAGGCGTCGATCAGAATCGAACTGATGCATAAAGGTTTTGCAGACCTGTCCCTTACCGCTTGGGTACGACGCCAAAATAAAATAATTCGCCAACTGAGCGACGAACTTCCAGTATGTTAATAAAAATGATGAAAATGTTCAAGATGTGTTTTTAAAATTTATTATCATTAATAAAACTTCTATATGCTTTAATATTTTTAAATAGGGAGAAATTTCTAAAAATTAAAGAATCTATTTTTTTCTATTGCATGTTTTTTTAACTAGGTGTACAATCTGCTTCCATAAGAGAATTTTAAAAGGAAGTTATGATTCTCTTATGAGTTAAGGAGATTATAAAAATGAGGTTGTTTACCCCACCAAACGAAAAAGAACGAGTCGGAATGGATAAGAAGTATGGCTCGATTAGCACAAAGTTATTACTTGTTTTTGGACTTTTGATAACGGTTTCTATTATTACATTGGGCTTTTTAGCTGTAACTATTGCAACAAAAGCTACAACAGAAAAAGTTACTGTGCATCTTATTGATAAAGCGAAAGACACAGCGTCAATTGTTGATGGTAGAATTACTGCATTTTTCCAATTTATTGAAGGAATTGCTAGAGCTCCATTGCTCAGAGATAGTGGGTCATCTATTCAAGAAAAGCTTGAATATTTAGCACAAGAAGCAAAATTTAATGATAACATTAGTGATATTGCGATAACAGAAAAAAATGGTACTTTTCATGATGTTCGTCAGCGAAGTATTTCAGTTTCTCAAGAGGCTTGGTTTCAGGCAGCTTTGAGGGGAGAAAAGACTATAATGGAACCTTCTGCTTCTATGTCTGGTAGTGGACTTGTGATTAGGTTTGTAGTTCCCATCTATGATAATAACAAAAATGTTTATGGCGTTTTATCAGCTGTGGCGGTTGCAAGTTGGCTTTCTGATGCAATTGAGGATATTGTTATAGGAAATACTGGTGGTTGTTATTTAATTGATGGAAAAGGTAATGTAATTGCAGACAAAACAGAAAGTCTTGTACTGAAAAAAGCGAATTCTCAGGAAATGGCTAAAACTGATGCCACTTTTAAATCTTTGGCTAGTTTTGAAGCTCGTGCAATAGCAAATCCCAATTCTGAAATTGGGTATTACGATTATAAAGGGCAAAATATTGCAAGTCATGCAAAGCTTACTACTGCAAATTGGACTGTTATTATAAAAGCACCTGTAAAAGATTTTATGGGGGTAATTCAAATCTTAAGATTTACAATGTATGCAATTGGTGCTGTTGTCTTATTGGTGGCTTTGGTCATTATATATTTAACTGCATTGAAAATTATAAAACCTATAAGAAACACAGTAGATGCTTTGCATGGAATTGCTGAAGGAGATGGAGATTTAACAGTTAGATTACCCCTTAATGGTAATGATGAAATTACAGAATTAAGTCTTTACTTCAATCAAACAATAGAAAAGATAGGCTCTTCTATAAAGATAGTGGAAAAAAACACTAATGTTATGGAAGGAATTGGTTCTGAACTTAGTTCAAATATGGCAGAAACAGCTTCTAGTATTCATGAAATAAGTTCTAATGTAGAAAGTGTTAAGCAACAGGCTTTGACTCAAGCAAGAAGTGTAACAGATACAGCTTCAACGATGGAAGAAATTATACGCACAATTAAGCAATTGAATGCAAGTATAGAAAACCAAGCAGCAAGTGTTGCAATGTCTTCTTCTAGTATAGAAGAAATGGTTGCTAATATTGCAAGCATAACAAGCACGTTGGAAAAAACTGATGGATTGATTAAAGAGTTGGGAACTGCTACTGCTGATGGAAAAAATACTCTTATTCAATCTAATTCTGTAACAAATAAAATTGCAGAAGAATCTGGTTCTTTAATGGAAGCTTCTAGTGTGATTCAGCACATAGCTAGCCAAACTAACCTTTTAGCTATGAATGCGGCTATTGAAGCGGCTCATGCAGGAGAGGCTGGCAAAGGCTTTGCAGTTGTCGCGGATGAAATTAGAAAGTTGGCCGAAGATTCGGCTACACAAGGTAAAACAATAACTGCAACATTAAAAACTCTTTCAGGTGAAATTGAAGGTTTGTCTTCTTCTAGTAAGATTGTAGAAACAAAATTTAATGCAATATTTAGCTTGAGCGAAGAAGTTAAACAGATGAGTCATCGTCTAACAGAAGCAATGAAAGAGCAAGAAAATGGTAGCAAAGAAGTATTGGTAGCAATTAGAGACATCAATTCTGTGACAAATGAAGTGCAACAAGGCTCTGCCGAGATGTTACATGGTGGCGAAAGTGTAGCTAAAGAGATGGAAAAGCTTGATGGCTTAACTCGAGTGATCACAGATAGTATGAACGAAATGGCTACAGGAGCAGTGCAAATCAGTAATGCTGTGCAAGAAGTTCTCGACATTACACAAAAAAACAAGATGAGCATTGAAGATCTTGTAGAAGAAGTTGGAAAGTTTAAGGTATAATTTTGTTTTCATTGATATAACACTGATTAATTTTAATGGTCAAAGGAATATTTTGCTATAAAATGAAAATTAATCAGTGTTTTAGTAATAATGCCCTCTTATTCTTTATGAATATTTTACTAAACTATTGCTCATGTATCTTTTTGATGCTATAAGTTGTTATAAAGAAAGCCTCAAAACGAGGTATTAAGGAGTATACATGAAATTAAGTTTTGTAAAATTTTTAATCGCTCTAGTTGTTTTTTTTAGTTTTAGTTGTAATCATGGAAATAGAAATAATAAACCAGATGGTAATCAGGTTGTCCCACCAAAAGACCAAAAAGACCAAAAAGACCAAAAAGACCCAAAAGACCCAAAAGACCCAAAAGACCCAAAAGACCCAAAAGTAAAAATCTTCACTGTGTATGAAAAAGATGTCAAAAACAATCGTGTTCTTATTCCTACAGATAAGAATGAAGTTAGAAAAGCAAACATAAAATTAGAATTTGAAGAAGCAGATGCACCAAAAGAATTTAATGTTTCTCCTGAATTGCTTGTTCTTGAAAAAGCAGGGGACAAAGGGACAATAGTAGTTTCAACGGAAGCAACAAAGGTGTATAAGGCATGTACTTTCACTGTTACTGTTATCCGCTCTAGTGGAATTACAGGAGAAAAAACAATAGAAGAATGTGTTGCAGCGTTAGAAAGTTATATTTCATGGAATGGAACTGTTACAGAGAAAGATATAACACTTCCTTCTACAGTAGCAGGATTTGATGATTCTAGCCTTGTGTGGAAGTCATCAGATGAGAAGGTATGCTCATTAAATGGAGAAATCACAAGAGATTTAGAGGATGTTGAAGTTACTTTGACATGTGAGGTTTCTTTTAAAGGCAATAAAATGACTACTTCTTTTAAGTTGATTGTTGGAAGAATTAAGGAGCTTAGTAAAAAGAAAGATGTAAATGGAAGTCCATACGTATACAAGCTAGATTTTTCAACTAAAGGAATGTTGAGTATATCGGAAAATGGTAAGGAAATATCTAAGCATGAAGTTAGCGATATTAACACAAAGACTAAAAGTGTTACGTTAAAATTAAAAGAAACTCTAGATAATGTTAATGGTGGTAATTTAATAACATTAGAAGATTTACTTTCTCATAGACGTGCTTATAGCATTAAAAGAACAGAAGCTTTGTTTGGCTCTGCATATAAAAATTTAGCCAAAGCTAGTGCTATTGAATGGGATGATTTCAAGAAATATGTAGTTGGGATTGATAAGGCGGAATCAAGTAATGCTTCTTCAAATTTAGATACTGATGAGAAGGTTTTTAACTATGTAAAAGTTCGCTATCAATCATTTGGGGAAAACTGGGATTCTTTCAAAGTTCTTGATGTAACTAAAAAAACTAAGGCTATGAAAGGTTTTTTGGGATGGATTAAAACTTATTATATTTATGCGGATATGCTGAATAATATTAGTGACGAAAATATTTTTGAGTATATTTCAAAAGATAGGGAGCTTGCAGATAAATATAGTGTAGCAAAACTTGGTAGTAGCAAAGTATGCAAATATGTTTTGGTAAAAACTAATGAGCTTACAACATATCCTGAAGGATATAAGTTTTTAGCAACAGCAATGTATGATTCAAGCAAAAATTGGAATGAGCAGAATGGAGACTATTATACAGGAAAATCAACTTCGATGGCGATTAGTACTGAAGTAGGTCATGTGAGAAAAGATGGAAAACTTGTTTCTTCTCTTTATATTGAAAATAATGGGAATAGTGAGCCATATATGGGAATAATTACAGGTAATGAATTTGTAAGCTATTCTCAAGGAGCAGAAATTCTTAGAGCAACATTGAACGACACTAAAGATAAAAAACTTACAATAAACATTACAACAGAAGGCTCTCTTAAAGGAAAGTATGAGTTGGAGTTTTTGCCTGATACTGAAGGCTTTAAAGACTAGTTCATAGTTCATCTTGTATGCCCTACCTAGTGAGTGCATAGTAGATGATTTTAGGAAAGATGCCTTGCAGTTGGGTTATTTTATTTGCTACATGCAATAACTTGCTTGTAGCAAATGTTTTTGAAAAATGGGGAAAAGAATTATTTCTTGCCGTATTTATTTGCTAAGAAGATTGCTAATACCGAACTAGATATGCACGTAAACAAAAATATTGATGTGCATATATTTCTAAGGCTAGAGTTATAGTGTGGTATTAGAAAACATGCCAATATTGTATTAGCCATGACAAGTAACAAGGTACCTGTTATTGTGCCGATTGTCTTTTCATTCCAATTTTCTTTTTCTTCTTTTGACGCTGTGTTTAAGCCTGCAATTAAAAACTTTGCTTTGTCTAACAGGAGCAAGATTCCACAAAGCAAAAAAGAAATATATATAACAAAAATAATTATCAATTCCATAATTTCTTCAAAATCCTTTTAAGATTTATTTCTAAGGCTATGTTACTAGAACATTTTTTTTGATTTTTAGGCGTAAATGTATTATAGCATACTAGAAAAATATTGCAATAATGGTCATACTTTACGCTGTTTTTTTCGAGTAATTGGAGGTGAAAATATGAAAAAAGATATTAGTCTTTTCACATCAGAATCTGTTAGCGAGGGGCATCCTGATAAACTATGCGACCAAATTTCTGATGCTGTTTTGGATGCATGTCTTGCTCAAGATAAACATAGTCATGTGGCTTGTGAAGTGTTTGCATCTACAGCTTTGGTGCTTGTTGGCGGAGAGATTACAACAGAAGCATTTGCTGATGTCCAAAAGATTGCAAGAGATGTGGCTAGAGATATCGGATACACAAATGCGAACTATGGATTAGATTGCGATTCAATGGCTGTGATGAGTATAATCCATTCACAATCTCCAAATATCAATCAGGGGGTTGTAGGTCAAGGATTGGATGAATATAAAGGTATGCAAGGAGCTGGGGATCAGGGCATGATGTTTGGGTTTGCTTGCAATGAAACAAAAGAATTAATGCCATTTCCTATTATGATGAGCCATAAGATATTGCAACATGCTGCTGTTTTGCGAAAAACAAAAAAATTGCCATTTTTACGACCTGATGCAAAAACACAACTAACTGTAAGATATGAGGGGTTTAAGCCAGTTCAAATTGATGCTGTGGTGTTGTCTCACCAACATGAGCCTGATATTTCATACAAAGAATTAAAACCTACGTTGATAGAAGAAATTATTAAACCAGTACTAGAACCTACAGGTTTATTGTCCAAAGATACAGTTTACTATATCAATCCTACAGGACGTTTTGAAATTGGTGGACCTATGGGAGACACTGGACTTACAGGACGAAAGATAATTGCAGATACTTATGGGGGGGTAGGTCGACATGGTGGTGGAGCATTTTCAGGAAAAGATCCTTCAAAAGTGGATCGTTCAGCTGCGTACATGGCTCGATATATTGCTAAAAATATTGTTGCTGCAAAACTTGCAGAGAGGGTTGAGATTCAATTAGCTTATGCTATTGGTGTTCCACATCCTGTTTCTATTAGAATTGACACTTTTGGTACTTCAGATGTGCCAGAAGAAAAATTAGTGAATGCAGTGAACAAAGTGTTTGATACAACTCCTAAGGGTATTATTGAGACTCTAGATTTATTAAAACCAATTTATCGAAAAACTGCAGCTTATGGACACTTTGGACGTGAAGAGTTTACATGGGAAAAAATAGATAAAGTGGATGCTCTCTTAAAAGCTCTATAAAAACTGATATTTTAATAAAAACTAAAAAAGCTACAATGAGGTTATTAACTTATTGTAGCTTTTTTTATTTACTTTTTTTTCAATTGGCTCGCGAGTTTAGATTGTATTGCAAGACGACTTGCTAATAGACGAGAAAGGAAGATACCATAGTGCGGGTAGCGTTCGATAAGGCGCATAAAGTTCATTTTGGGTATTTTGATTAAAACTCCTTTACCAATTGAAACTACTGTGGCAGTTCGTTTATCATCAAGTAAAAATGCCATTTCGCCAATGAAAACATCGCTTGGTGTTAAAACACTTATAAGCCTATCATTTACATAAACTGCAAAGCGACCTGAGCTAATATAGAATAAGTTATTTGTTTCTTCGTTTTCTTTGCAGATTACTTGCATATGCTTGCACCAAACAATTTCTTGAGATTTTAATATGACAGGTGTGAAATTTGTTGTATTTTGTTGTGTTTCTATTTCAAAAGAAACTTTGTTACCTTTGTCATTATATGTCAAGTTTTTAACCATGCCCATGGACATTCTAATTCCCATTCCATGTGTTGAAGGAGATATTTCTTCGTTTATTCTTTTTTTCCAATTAAATCCTTCACCCTCATCTTCAATTGATATTTTTGTGGTGTTTTTGTGAATATGGTAGGATATTTTAATTTTCTTTTTTGATATCTCTGGATTTTTTCTTTTTGTTGCTATCAAGTCTAGCATGTTTCTGCCAGTTGAGAGCCACTCTGTTTTTTCATCATAAGAAATGCCACAGTTACCATGTTCTATAGCATTGAGTAATAGCTCCATCATCACACATTGTAAACTGGAGCGATCGTATGTGTTGATTCTATCTGTATTGTAAAGATAGGTATTTAGTAGGTTAGCATAAAAAACAATTTCAAAAGGGTCAGTATCACTTATAAATTCTCCTTTTTCATCGTGTTTTGTAATGTTTGTAAGGTATGGCTTTTGTAAGAAAAAAACATTTTTTTCTAATATTCTGATAATTTGAGTAGCATGATTTTCAAACTCATCTCTTGTAATTATAAAAAGAAAATTAGACTCTTTTAATTGTTCCATTTTTTGTTTTTGTTCTTTTGTGTTTGTGATGGCAATTACCCCACCAAATAAAAGCCATGGGTCTGCTTTAATAATATTTAAACATTTTTCTCCTTCAATGTTTGCATCCATAAAATCTATAATTTTAATTTCAGGCATCTGGTATTGAAAATATGTTAATGTTTCAGCATAAGATTCCAAGACAACAATCTTTGTCTCATTAAAAGATAAACTCGCATCTGTAATTGCCTTTATTGTAGATTTTGTTGTAGTAACTAATGGAATACGCCTCATAAAACCTCCTAAAACTTTTTTGATTGTACAATATTTTTCTTAAAATGACTAATAGGTAGATAGTGATTAAAGTTAGACTACCAATGACTTATCTAGTAGCTGAAGCATTTAATCAATTTTTCCATGCTATAGTATCGAATAAAAATAAAGATGAATAAAGAAACGTTTTTTAATAAAAAAATGTCAATATCATCTTGACAGTAGGGGGGGGGGTATACAGTATAATACATTATTTTTAACTAACTAATGATTATTTTGTCTCATAAAATTCCCGCAAAAATACAGAATTATTGAGAATTAAGTTCTATAAGGAGGTTGAATGAAGAAAAATATTTTGGTGATAGGCTTTCTGCTTATTACATTGTCTTTTTCTTATAGCGAAGGTATTCGGTTTAAAGGTAATGCTTCAAGCTTTATTCCAAAGGGAAAATATCAATCTATTATTGGAAGTACACAAAAAAATGGAGGCAGAAAAAGACATTCTGGTTCTCATTTTTTAATGCCAATTATTGGGTATGATAACTTTATCATTGCAAATACTGGTAGTTTAGGGTTGGACTATATGTATTTACACCATAATGGTTTTGCACTCTATTTCAATAATGCTTTTATTTTTGGTACAGGTGAAGGAACTTTGAAAGGAAGTGGCTTTTACGCTCGAGAGAAAGAGATTTCATATTCTGCATTTGCATATAGTATTGAATTGCTATTTGGTTATTCAGGAAAAATTGGCTCACATAGAATTGGCTTTGGATTAGGCTTTCAAGGAGCTTATGGCAGTATTTTGGAATTTGGAGCTTTTGCTATGAGGTTTGATTATTCTTATTTCTTTAAGGAGAATTTAGGAATTATTGTATCTTTAACTGATGGGTTGGGACTTACAGTAGCAGCTGACGCAAATGGAGTGTCTATTAATAGGTTTTCACTAAAACTTGGAGGAAGTTTTAAATTATAGGAGGATATATGAAAAAAATTATATTTTTAACTGGGGTAGTTTTATTTTTTGCATCTTGCAGTAGCATTAGACCTTTTGAAATTAATAGGATTAGAACTCAAGAGCCAGGACTTACAAACATCGAAATGAAAGATTTTGTGGTATTGGAAAGGGTTTCTGGTTCTGCTGTTGTTTCTAGTGTTAAAAAAAGTGATGGTAGCTTTGATGGAGATACTCATTTATACGGTAGTTTGGATGAATATGACGCAGTATACTTAAATCTAGGTGTTGGAAGCACATCACTAGAGCCAAAATCACCTTTTGACGCTGCTTTGGCAAATGCAATTTATCAAATGATTGAAAAAGCAGATGGACTACAAGCAGATGCTGTTATCTTTGTGCGTAGCAAAACTGAAGTCAGGACAGAGCATGGTAAGCAAATTGTTACAGTAAAAGTAAGTGGCACTGCAGTAAAAATCAAGAAGTAGACTTATCTTAAATGAGGTTTCTAAAGTAGCGGGAAGCTTTAGAAACTTCATTCTAATACTTATCTTTCAATTAGTTTTTATAACTTTGTCAAACAATTTTAATATTTCTTCATTTCTAAAAAGATTTGCATAGTCTAGTGAAGACATTCCCATAGAGTCTTTAAGGTTATAATCACTATTGTTTTTTAATAACATATCGATAATTTCAACATCTTGTCTACCAACAGCAAGAATGAGGGCTGTTTGTCCATCTTTACTTTGAATGTTTGGGTTTGCTTTGTGCTCGAGCAACACCTTAGCAATGTTTACTTCTCCAATTTGAGCTGCGTCCATTAAAGCAGTGTAGTTCCTATCTTTTGAAGCTGCATCAAGAGAAGCTCCTTCTTTAATTAAAGTTTTGACCATATCAATGTGCCTTTCTCTTACAGCCAAAGAAAGAACAGGAGTACCTAACTCATCTAAATCTGAAGCACTAAAGCCTGCTTTTATAAATAGTTTTACGATATCTACTTCATTATTGACGACAGCTTGGACATAATTAGAGTTAAATAATGAATAGCCTTTTTGCAATAATTTGCATTTTGCTTTTTCTTTTGTTTCAATTTCTGTAAATCGTTTTTTCTCTAACTTAAAATAAGTATCAAAATCATTAAGCGAAATGACCTTAAATAAATTAAGCCATTCTTTTGAGATTTTAATATTTTCACCTACTAAAAAAGTAGGAAGTTCGAGTCCGATAGCATAGCCCATAAAAAAACTTGGTTGTTTTTCATTGAATTCTTTATTAATGAAAACTGCATGTGTAACATCTTTCATCAGTTTATGGACATCATATGGAATTTGCAAAGCTCCATCATATAATACTACACTGCATTTATGTGAATTGAGTATTTCTTTTACTACATTAGCTTCATCAACACTTAAAGGATCATAAAAAACGGCAACTTTCATTTTTTTCTCCACATCAATTAATATGTGTTTTCGTCCATTGTCAAAAACTTTTCTCTTACTTTTTCCAATCGACGCAAATTCCTATTTACAGTTTTGTCATAGTTTAATTTACCTGTAATCATTGCTTCTTTTTCATCTTCCCAGTATTGAACTTTTTCTAAAAATAGAAATCTAAAAGCTGGAACATTTGCTTTTTCTGCCCATAATTTTGCTTCTTCCCAATATACTAGTGAAGTCTTATAGATCTGCTCTGCTTTATTCAGACTATCGATATTTTGTTCTTTCCATGGATAGTTATAAAAAAAGGCTTCTTTTTTGTCATACCTATTGGCAAGTCGTAAATGTTGCTCCACCATTTTCAAGTTTAAGTGCATAAGGAAAAGATATCGATATTTTTCCCAATCTCGTTCATCCTTAATTGTTGCAAGTGCATAAAGTGGATTACAAAAATCAGCCTTTATAGCTTTTTCAAGATAATAGATGTTTTCTAGTATATCATCCGAATATTGCTTTAAATGTATGTGATATAGCTTATAGTACTGCTCTTTATATTTTACAAAATACGAAGTTGCAGGTGTTGAAGAAAATAAGAAAAAAAACAGTGAAAAAATAAATAAAAGTTTCCTTTTCATTCCTTACTATTTCGGTATTTTATAAATAAATATAAATACAATTTTTTACAATCTTCAATTAAAAATATCCATTAATTTTGATTTTCAATTCTTTCAATTTCAACTTGAGCAATTGCAAGTAATGCAATTGGTACAGAATAAGGAGAACATGAAACATAGTTGCCCCCCAGTTCCATAAAGCACTTAATATTTTCAGCTCTTGCTCCATGTTCCCCACAAAGTCCAAAAGTTAGATCTGGATGGGTTAATCTTCCTCTAGTGATAGCTATATGAATCAGCTCTTTAACACTTTCATCTAATATCGCAAAAGGGTTATTATCAATTAGGTCATACATACTGTAATCAGGCATAAAACTATTGAAATCGTCTCGAGAAAGTCCTAGAGTAGTCTGTGTTAAATCATTTGTTCCAAATGAGAAAAATTGTGTATAGCGTGCAATTTCGCCAGCTCCTAAAGCAGCTACAGGGAGTTCAATCATAGTGCCAATCTTATAGTTAAACTTACTACTCTTTAACTTTTCTTGCAATTTTTCTTCTATATGTTTGATCCCCAAATATGAATGGCCTTCTATTTTCTTGCTGTATGCAATTTGTTTTAATTCCCTAAAATTCATAACTAGAGGAATCATTATTTCGATGTTGCTATTAATACCTTCTATTTTTGCTTTGTGTGAAGCTTCAAAAATTGCCTCTATTTGCATGACATATATTTCAGGATATGAAATCGCAATTCTACAACCTCTATGTCCTAACATGGGATTAATTTCAGCAAGCATTTTGATAGAAGATTTCAATTCATCAATTTTATATTTTTTTCCAATTGATTTTAGGTGACTAGAAAATTCTTCTAGTTCTGAGTCATTATGTGGTAAGAACTCATGAAGAGGTGCATCTAACAATCTAATAGTTACTTCTTTTCCGTTCATTATTTTAAAAAGTCGATAAAAATCATCTATTTGCATTTGTTTTAATTTCTTTAGAATATCTTCTCTTTCAGTTATGTTTTTTGCAATAATCATTTCTCTAAAGATATTGATTTTTTTCTCATCGAAAAACATGTGTTCTGTTCTGCAAAGACCAATTCCATAAGCACCAAATTCAAGAGCTTTTTTGGCATCTTTTTCAGTGTCAGCATTAGCTCTAACATGAAAATGTTTAATAAAAGATGTGGCAATTTTTATAAGCTCTAAAAGTTCTGCTTTTTCCTTACTTCCTTCTATTAGTTTAGCTTTTCCAAAATAAACCACAGAGTCTCCATGATAGACTACGCTTAATGTAATTTCATCACCTTCATTAATTTCTTGTCCTTCAATTATTGCTTTTTTTTCTAAAACCTTCATGTCTGGACGGACAAGAGATACTTTTCCATATTGACGAGACACAACAGAAGCATGAGCTGCATAGCCACCTTCACTTGAAAGAACACCTTTTGAAGCTTCAATACCTTTTACATCTCCTGCATAGGTTGCAGACATACATAAAATGCAATTAATATTCTTACCTTCCATTTTTGCTTTTTTTTGTGCTTCTATTAAGGATGAGGCAGAAAAATAAACTTTACCGGTAGTTGCACCTGCAGATCCTGCTATACCTCCGATAGATTTTTTTAGTTCTTTTGTACTATTAATATCAATTATCGGATGTAAAATGTCATTTAGTTGTTCGGCTCTAATGTTTTTAACTACATATTTTGCATCTATAATTTTTCTTTTATATAAATCTAAAAGAAAAAGAATTGAAGCTATTGTGCTAACTCCTTCTATAGAGTGTTGGTCAATAAGCCAATTCTGCAATTTTTATATAGATGTTTAAAATTCCATTTAATAGAAATAGTACTTCGTGTGTTGCAAATGATTTTCCAGTTTTTTCTTCAAATCCTTTAATTGTCTTTTTCGTAAGTCCAAAATTATGCAGTATAGGATAGTCAGAGATTAATAAGTTTGAAGAAAGAACTAGTTTCAAGAGCATAGGCTCCGTTTCACTATTGTATGTTTTTTCAAGTTCAAGTTCAAACTTTTTAATATATGGAATAAGCATTTGATATATTTTAATCTTTTCTAATGTTTTTGTTATTTTACTATCTAGCAAGACACAAGGTAAAACAGGTAGTTTAAGGTTAGATAACTCGTTAATTTCCTTTCCCCTAATGCCTAATATTGTGCTATCTAGTTTTATTGATTGATTTGTGTTGATAAAGTGTATAGATTGTCGTTTCATTTGATAGTCCTTAAATGTAATAGATGATATAGAAAAATAGTTTTTTTAATTTAAAATAGAGGAAGTATAGAATCAGGAGTTCCGTGTAAAAAAGCCTCAAAGCGTGGACTTGCTCCTTCGATGGTTCTCCTTTTGGGAGTTTATAATTATTTTTGATATAATTTTTATAGCTTTTTGCAAGATCATCAAAATCTTTTATTCTAAAACTAGATTTAGACTTATCATATTTTGCATTTAAAACATCCCATAAGTGTTCTACTTTTGTTTGGAAAGAAGCTACCATAACTTCATAAGCTTGTCTTTCTGCTATGAGCTGAGCATTGTCAAAATACTTCAATCTTATTTGATATCTTTCATCAGGTAAGGCTGAAATATCCGTATCATCGTATTCTCGCAAAATAAGTTCTTGTGCGTTTTTAAGATTTTCAATATATTGATATCCCATCTTGGAAGTATCCAATATTGAAGTAAGTGAATTTATCGCTGTGTTAAAACCTCTGTTTCTAATATTTTCAAGATCAATAATCTTTTTTAAGTTTTCTCTAATGTTTAGTTGATCAAATGTCTCAGGATCAATTTCTGCACTCAAATTATTTATTTTTTCCATCAATAATTTTTAGACAATGTCATATCTTTTACTTTTTGGATTTTCTACATCATCATCAGTGAGATCTAGCACTTTCTTCATTTTTTCAAATACTATAGTGCCATCAGACATCTCATCAAGGCCTGAATCTATTCTTTCATCTTTTAGTTTTTCAATTTCTTTATCAATTGTATCCATATAGTAATTGGTTAACAAGTCTTTAATTAAATACTCAACTGTTGCTTGATATTGAAAAATTGGGCTAATCAATTCTGTGTCCAGAATATTGACTGATAGCTTAACATCAGTAACAGTTTTAGGTTTGTATAAATTATCTTTGAAAGCACACTTTACAATTGAATAAGCATTTTTACCTCTTACAAATGCACCTACATCTGTTTTTTGTCTAAGTAATGAATTTGTCAATGTTTCCAAATCATTAACACCACGCTGAACATGTCCCTGTAAATGCCCATACATATTAACAATAGATTTTTCTATTTCACCAGTGTTAAATTTATCGGCTCCTCCAACTGCATCAAGAAGATTTGCAATTTCTTTTGGAGTATATCTATCTAACACCTTCATCTCTTCTCTATCAATAAAACCTCTAACTTTTTTTAACATTTCATCTTCAGCAGTTACCATATACCTGTTAAACATATTCTGGTAATTCTGATTGAAATAGTTTAGAGTTTTTCTTTAAGAGAACCCATAACATCAAGCTTCTCAAGCACTTCTTTTGGTAGTTTGGTGTTTAAGTGATGCATGATTTTATTTGTCTCTTCTATCAGCTGATTTACTTCCTTTTGCTGATCTCTGTAATCTTGTGCTAATGAATTTCTAGAGCCTAAAGCACTTGGTTTTTCTGGATGAAAGACATTAGGACTTTGTGGTAAATCTAAACTTGCCATTATTATCTCCTTAAAAATTAGTTTTATACTAACTATGATGACTATCGTATAATAGTTTATATTAAATTGTAAATATATACTTTAATTATCAGACCTTATAAACATAATAGATCCACTCTATTATACTATGGTATTTTGTTATATAATAAAATATGAATGTTGAGATGAGGTATACTGAATGTTAAAAAGAAAAAAAGTTTTTTTTATATTTGCTTTAATATTGATAAGTAAAATAAGTTTTGCTGGAGAAAGAAGAATTCCTGTTGATGTTTTTTTGATGATAGATAAATCTCTTTCTATGGCAACAAAAGGAAAGTTTGATAGTCTTTGCAAATGGTTAAAAGATGAATTTATTGACAATATCTTAATATATCAAGATAATATATTTAATATAGTTTTTATGAAAATACAGAAAAACTACTAACTATCACTTTGAATGATAATGACGATAAACGGAAAATACTTGATACAATAACTTCTATAGAACCTGATGGTAAATATACCGACATAGGAAAGATGTTATAAAAACAGAAACGCAGAAAAGAAAATATGATGGTAGATATAAAATTTTGATTCTTCTGACAGACCTAATTCAAGATGCTCCTTGGACATCTGACTATGCAGGTAAACAAGAATCATTTAAGAGTCCATATCTTGAGAATGCTAGAATACTCAAACATAATGAGTGGTTTGAAATAATTTTTGATATAGATGCTATTGATAAAGTAAACACAAAGATTAAAGAAATTTATCCTAATATCAAATAAAGGAAACAGTATGATAAAACGAATTTTATTTTTAATAGGTGTTGCTATTTCCATTTTTATAATTATAATATTGTTGTTATTCAAAATTGAAATAAAAGAAGAAAAATTGAAAGAAAAAAATGCTGAAGAAATAGCTACTGATACATCTAATGATATTTTAGAAGAGAGTGCAGAAGAAAAGTCTTTAATTCAATTAAGTAGTGATGAAATATATATTTCTTCATTTAGCTCCGATCTAAATGAAGATGGTCTATTAGATGAAGTTATTGCTGTGAAAAAAACTCTTCAGCCTTCAGTATATCTGATTTTAGCGATTCAAAATCCTGATGAAAACTCTTATAAAAAAGTTCTAGAAATTAAAACACCTGTACTTCTTCCTAATTCACTCGACCTTTATACAATCCAATTACAACATTCTTTACCAGTCATTATTTGCATGGGGTTGGGGTTGAATAATGAGCAAACTATGTCTTTGTATTTGGTGAAACAAGCTGACAACAAAAATCTTGCATATGATACCATTGCTAGTTTAACTGCTGATATACAATTACAAATTCAAGATCATCGCACTACAACGATTGGGAATCTTGATGATTATTCACTTCATACTTATAGTTTTGAGACAAATACAACACTAAATCAAATACATTCAGAATATAAATGGATCGCCACTGCAAACAAATTTATTAAAATTAATGAAGAAAAAATACAAGGTAATAAGATTGAAAACCCAATATTAAAAGAACTTAGAACAGGTTCTTTAGAATCATATAAAAACTATCTATCTGGTGTTTGGTATATGCCAACAACAGTTGGTGAGAATCTTAGATATTTGTATTATGACAAACGTAAAAATAACTTTATTTTTCATATAGGAAATATAGAAGAAATATATGTTATTCAAAATATGTTTACAAGGCGTTTTGGTTTTTCTATTCTTACAAATAACTCATCAATTCCTAGCATAAAAAGGCGTATAGAGATTGATGTAAAAAATGTTGATGAAATTCAGATGAAAGTTATTGAAAATATTGCTAGTTTAAAAATAACTACATCATCAAACTGGGATGGCCTTTATAGAAAGAAAAAGAATATTTTTACACAAACTCAAGTTGAAGAATCCCTGTCTTATCTTGAACTAAAAGCAATATTTTCTAATTCAACAATAACATGGATAAATGGAAATGGTTTTCTTAGAACAAATGGATCCTCTTATATCTTGAAGTATGATGGAAAAGAAGAAAAGGGGTTGTTTAATTTGATTACTGTAGATGATAAAAATATAATGCAGACAAAGACAGACACAAATAAAAAAAGTTTCTATATTGTAGAAATGCTCAAGGAGCAAAACAAAGAAGAAAACATTGAAGAGCTTAGCATAAAGCTAACTCCAATTAACTACATGTTCTCAAAAGTAGAACCCATTAATGAGGGGCCTTATATTTTTAGAGAGCTAAAAGAATAACCTGCTAATTAAGTTGTCGATTAACTTTAGCATTTATAATTTTAATTGGATGTTTCGTACCTAAGCAGTACTCGCACATATTTCTATTAAAAAGCCTACACCAGCATGGGGTAGGCTTTTCTTTAAAGTTGAACTTCCAAAGGTGTTAGTTAGTTATTTCTTGGATGTAGCCTGTACGAACACATAAATCAAACAAATCTTTTTCAATATAGTCTTCGCTTTCTTTAACATAACCTTCGATATCTCGGCAAATTCTAATTATATATCCACTTTCTTTTTCACCGACAATTGAACAATACGATGTTTTACCTTTTGCTTTCTGAATTAAGTACATATCTAAAAGCCTCCGTCTACACTATTTGTGCCACCCTCACTCAATTATATTTTCGGTATGTAAATAAATTCCATTAATTAGTATTTCTAGCTATCTTAAATTTTATTAATCTCTTGTTTTAAGATTATAAATTTACGTTGAGCTATTTCGAAAAGTTGTGATAATTCTTCATAGCTCAACGTAGTAGCACCTTTTTCCATTTTTAACATTGTGTCTGTAAGATCTTTTGCACTAACATTTAAGGAGCTACCTTTTATTAAATGAGCCTTCCGTCTAACTTCCTCTCTTTTACTATCAAAGTCTTTTTCATCTAACAGTTTTTGCAAAAGTTTTATTTGTTCTTCAGTTTGTGAAAGATAGCTTTTTAAAAGTTCCTTTGCGTTTTCTTCATCGCCCATAAGAAGTTCAACAACAGTAGTAAAATCAAATATTTCGGACATAGATAAAACTTCTTAAACAGAAACAACTTCCACTAGTTCTGGGAATATTTCTTTTAATCTTGCTTCAATACCCATTTTCAAAGTTAAAGTTGCCATAGGGCAGGAACCACAAGCACCCTGCAAGCTTAAATAGATTTTACCATCCTCTGAAATTGCTTTTAATTCCACATCTCCACCGTCGGCCTGCAACATTGGCCTTATATTTTCGATGGCTTCTTTAACTTTTTCATTATCAAGCATACCTACCTCCTAAGTTAACGGCATGAATAAAAACTTTGATGTAAAGGTAATAGTTACTTTATGCACTATATAATTGTGAAAGAGCCTTTGAAATGCTAAAAGCAAAATCTCCAATCTTTTCTATATTTCGTACTATATCAATATAAAGCAACTCAGTTTTTACCGCAGCTCCCTCTTCAAGTTGATGACTAGCTAATGTTTTAAGTTCAAAACGGATTTGATCAATTTTGTCTTCCATCTCACATGCTTTTTGAAATTGTTCGGGAGACATAGGAGCATTTAAGTGATCGTGGACAAAGTGTATAAACTCATCAACAAAATTTGTATATGAGATTAATTTTTGCATGTTTGCGTGTGAAATTGGTTTTTCTAGTTTTGTATTTTTTTTTGTTATAAAAAGAGCTACTTCATATATCTCATCAGTGATATTTTCTAAATTATCTACCATTCCCAGCATGAGGCGAACTTTTACTCTTTCTTTTTCAGAAAGAGATAAACCTAAAGTAGAAACTAGATATTCAGATAATTCATCTTGCATTTGATCTACATAATCTTCTTTTTCAGCAAGATATTTTTCTACTTGGATGAACGAAGTGTTTTTCTTTTCTTTTAAAATATTCTTTAATGTAAAAAACATCTTGCAAACAATACTGGACATTTTAATTATTTCATGTTCTGCTGCTACTATATATGAGCTTATATTTTCTTTCATGCTGGGTGCTTGAAATGGAAAAATATAAACACCATATTTTTCATCTTCATTTTCATTTTCTTTTGGTTTGATTAAGAAGCGTACAAATCTAGCAATTGGGTTTATAAACGGAAGTGCTATTATTGTATTCAACACATTAAAAAGAGTGTGATATATTGCAATTCTAAATGCTATATTGTTTGTTGAAGGTTCTCCTGGAGTGAAATAATCAATTGCCCATAGCGAAAAATGAAAACACAAAAGAGCAATTACCGAGCCTGTAACATTAAAAAGAACGTGAACAGCTGCAGTGCGTCTTGCATTAAGGCGAGAACCTATTGAAGCTAAGATTGCATCTACAGTTGAACCAACGTTGCTTCCTAGAATGCTAGCAGCTGCAAATTCCCAACCAATAACATTTGACTGGGCCATAGCAATAACTACAGCTGTAGTTCCACTAGAAGAATGCAAAATCACAGTCAAGATGAGACCTACTGAAATACCTATGAAAACTGCAGATGCTCCTGTTTTTTTTAGTATGCCAAGGAAAGATAAATGTTCTTGAGAGATATTTGGAGCTATTTGTGTTAGCCAATCTAAACCAATAAAAAGTAGGGCGAAACCCATAATTGCTTCACCAACATTTTCACTTTTTAGACGTTTGAAAAAATGTAGAAAATAACCTATACCAAATGCTGGAAGAGCAAATGATGAAAGAGAAAATTTTCCAACTATGGAAACAATCCATGCAGTAACAGTGGTTCCTATGTTTGCACCAAAAATAAGCCCTATTGCTTGTTCAAGAGTTAAAAGTCCTGCGTTGACAAATGACACTGTCATAACAGTAGTGGCTCCTGATGATTGTACTAAACCTGTAACAATTATCCCAGTGAAAACGGCAAGGAAACGATTGCCTGTCATTAAATTCAGTGCCTTTTGGACACTTTTATTAGCACTCTTTTGAATACCATCACTCATTATTTTCATTCCATAAAGAATGAAACCTAAGCTACCTATCATTTTTGATAAAATAATTAAAAGTGCCATTTATGCCTCATAGAGTTTAATTTTTCGCTTATCTTAAAAGATGAAGGGCAAAGCCTCAAGATTGCTAGATAGAAAGTATACATAATTTTATTGATTGTACAATAGAAGAGCGCTGTGAAGTTTTTTAATATGTTGTTGGGTCTTGTTCAAACTTAACAAATTCAATAAGCCTCAACATAAAAACATAGGCAATAGTTTCAATATTTCATATAATAGAAACTCTTCATGAATAGGAGATAGTTATGGAAGTAATTGTGGTTCTTTGTCGACCTGAGACAAGTTTGAATGTTGGAGCAATTTGTAGAGTGATGGCAAATACAGATCTTCCTGTTTTGAGAATTGTCGGAGATAGGAATATTTATAATGAGACAGAAGTACTTACTCTTGCATTACATGCTCGTTATTTATGGGATGAAGCCCAATTTTTTCCTCCAACAATTGAAGGATTAAAAGAGGCTACTAGTGATTGTAATGCTATTTTTGCAACTACTAGACGAATAGGTATTAAACGAAAACATGAAGGTTTTTCTGTCAGTGAATTTGTTGATTTTTCGAAAAGAGAAAATTTTAAGAAGATTGCTATAGTTTTTGGTAATGAGCGTACTGGTCTTACGGATGAAGAAGTTTCGGCGTGTTCGCATTCCATAAATATTAGTGCAAGTGAAAAATATCCTTCTTATAATCTTTCTCATGCAGTTTTGATTATAGCTTATTCATTATTTGTAGAAAAAGAAATTTCAGTACCAATAGAAAAAAAGGTTATTCCTCTTCTTAAATGGAAAGATAATAATGATGAAAAAAGAGAAATGATAACGTTTAATAAATCATCTGAAATTGCAAATGGAATTGTTGCAAGGTTAGAAGAAATGGGACTTTATAAAAAAGGAGGTGACAATGACTGTAAGATTTTTCTATCTCAAATGATGATAAGAGCAAGACTAACAGAAGAAGAAGCAGTGTTCTTTCAGAATATCTTTAATAAACTATACTATCAAGGAAAAAAATAACCTACCACTAAACATGGTAGGTCGCAACGCATAGTCTTATACTAAAGGAGGATGAGCCATGCAGGCATCGAACCTGCGACCCACAGATTAAGAGTCTGTTGCTCTACCAGCTGAGCTAATGGCCCGTATCATTCTGTAAGGGACGAAGCCCTCACGAACGACGCGTCAACATACTATATAAATACATAAAGTATGTCAATATGCTAGCAACAATTGTTTTCAAATGCTAATTGCAATGAAGAAGCTAGATATTCATCATCGCTCTCTTTTACAGTGATCAAATGTAGCAAAAGTGTATTCTCAAAAATAATTGTTATAATTGGAGTTTCTAGGTCACGTAGAAAAACTTTCATTTTTTCAATGTTTTTTGCAGAAATTTCTATAGCATATGTTGGAAAAGTAACATCTGGAGAAGTTCCACCACCAAGTGAAAAAGTTGCTTCTTTAACAGTAACTTCTTTTTTTGAAAGTTTTGCGACAATTGTTTCTGCTCTTTTTTGTATTTTTTCTTGATTTTCTTCTAATGCTTTTATTGCAAAGGGTTTTCCACCATTTAAGTAATAAATCAATGTTTCTTCCATTAAGGATGCTACAGCTTTGCCTACTCTATAAGTTCTCATTAGCTGATGTTTTGAGATTGTTTTTACTAGCTCATTTTTCCCAACTACCCAGCCTGCTTGTGGTCCTCCTAAAAGTTTATCGCCTGAAAAACAAACTAAGTCAGCTCCATCTTTTAATAAGTTTTTGCATGTAGGTTCATCAGGAATGTTAAAAAATAAGTTACCTGAACCTTGGTCAACAGCTAAGATAACATCTTTGGGAATGATTTTTTTAATTTCTTTTATGCTTGGTGTTTGTGTAAAACCTCTTATTTTGTAATTTGAAGTATGTACATATAAAACTAAAGCTGTGTTCTCTGTAATTGCATTTTTTATGTCGTCTAATGTTGTTATATTTGTAGTTCCGACTTCAATTAAACGGCATCCTGCCATGGCTAATATTTCAGGCACTCTAAAGCCACCGCCAATTTGCACTTGTTGTCCTCTAGGCACAATTACTTCTTTTCCTTCTGCTAAAGCTTTCAGCATTAAAAAAACTGCTGCTGCATTATTGTTTAACAAAAGAGAACTCTCTGCTCCAAGAAGTTCTGCCATTGCTTCTGTCAAAAACTGAAAACGTCCTCCACGTTTACCCGAGTATAAATCCATTTCTATAGAAGAATATTCGCTTCCTTTTTGTTTTGCTCTGTCCCACACATTGGATGGTAGGGGAGAGCGACCTAAATTTGTATGAAGCACAACACCAGTAGCATTAATTACTTGCTTTATTCTTTTTTTTGAAAATTGAGAACAGATATTAACAATACCATTGACACAATCCTCAAAGCTAGGTAAGTCTTCCCCCTTTCTTATTTTTTCTCTTGTTTCATTGAGATAGGAAGAAATCAGCGTTGCTACTGTGCTACGTCCCAACTCGTTGATACTTGGAATTAGTTTTTCAGCATTAAGAAGTTTTTCAACTTGTGGAAGAGATGAAAGGTCTTTCAAATTAATCCTCCTAATAAATATTAGATACGCATTTGATGATCAAAAAAGATGAAGATAAAGATCATAAGAAAGGATACGGAAGAGGCAGGAATCGAACCTGCCATTGCTAATTTAAGCAATCAACGGTTTTGAAGACCGCGAGAGCCACCAGACCCCATCAGCTTCCATAAAGAGCCAACTCTCGGACTTGAACCGAGTACCTGCACGTTACGAGGGTGCTGCTCTGCCAGGTGAGCTAAGTTGGCATAATTCCTTACCTACTTTTCGGTGAGTATATTACAAGTTTTAAAATAAAACAAGAGAGAAGTAACTTTTTGTCACCTCTCCCTTAAAAGTAAGGCTCATCATAATCAATAATGAGATAGACTAGTTTCTAACTCCGTGTACACGTAAGCTTAAACCTAGTTTCATAGAAAAACTATTGCTAAGCCCTAATGAAGCAAAAGCATTAGCACTTTTAATTTTTCCACTATCAGTTTTAGCTTTTCCTGAAATAAAAGCACCAAAAGAAATAAAGTCACTAACAGATGCAGATATACCAACTACATCATTAAAGTAGTAGGTCATACCAAATGTTCCACCAATAGCTGGAAGAACCGCAACAACAGTTTCTTTTTCTGGAAATTGATTACTCAACAAGTTCTTTATCAACATGATTGTTTGAGGTGTTATAGAAGCCTTAAGACCTATACCAAAGTTAATGTTTAGTGCATCTTCTCTTCTAAATGTTCCACCGAATAAAAGTTCTGTTGAAAGCAACATTATTTTTTGCTTTTCATTAAAAAAAGCAGTGTCTTTATCCACAGTATCTTGTCCTAGTGGTGTAAGTTTTCTTAAAAATGTGAATTTTTCATAAGCTTTAAAACCGGCTGCATAACCAAATTCATTGTTCCAGAAAAACGTAAAACCATTGCCATGAGAAATGAATTGCATATCAAAGCCAAAGGTGATCATTGTGATCAAAGGTTTTGAGTGTGGCAAATCATCAGTTGTAACAGGCTTTACAGTCTCACTTGGGTCTTTTCCAGCTTCCAACGCCTTATTAATCCATTCAACTAACTTTTTGTCTAACATTTGACTCTCGAGCCCTTTATGGATATCAAAGCCAATACGAGGCATAAACACAACTTCAGAAAACATCAAAGTAGGTAATATTACAAACAATAGTAGTCCAACAATCTTTTTCATAACAAACTCCTTAGAAAATGTAGAGGTTATGGTTAATCTAAAAGCTCAATAACTTTTAGAAACTGTTGAAGCATAACATAGCAAGTATTGTTATATGTCAATTGATAGCTCCAATTTTACCACAAATCTCTAATACTATACTTTCACAAAAACCATACAGCTATTTACTAGTTACATAATCTTAATGGTTACTTCTGAACATTGTGCTAACTTCTGGGTTTTTCTCTCCAAATTTTTCAATCAACCCTTTAAGAATGATTTCTTTTGAATTTCCTTTTTCTTCTTCATTTTTTGCATAAGAATAGGCTGCAAACAGCGTTGAAGGTCCAATTTCAGAAGCAAAATATCCTGCTCCTTGATTCCACACAAACATAGAAAAAACCTCATCAAATTCTTTCATACTAACGCCAAGAGAATAGGCCTTAATAAACTCTCTTGTGGCCTGCCTCATTCTCCCTGCTCCAACACCATTTGCTAAAGAAAGAAGAAGTCTTGTCTTCATATCAAGAACAGCATCCTCATCTTGCCATATCAAGTGCCAAAAATTTACGACAATGTTTGCGAGTTTAGGGTCAATCTTATTAAAATTAAGCATTGCTGTAGGTTTTAATGGCATATCCATACCACTAACTGAGGAAGTAGCTAGTACTTCTTTTCTATAAAAGTAGGCTCTCCACTCGGAGTCAGAAATTTTTTCGGTGTGATGCTCATAGCCTAGCTCAGAAAGGGTTGAGTATAGTGGTATAGGTTCAAAAGATTGGATTATGCAAAAACCTTCTCCCTCTTTTGCTTCTACTGCGAGTTTTAATATCAAAGGCAAAAAATTACCTTGTAAGCTACGCACATCTTTAACTAAAAAAGAATCTTTTTTGTTTAACCATTCCATAAATAGCCTCCTAAAAGCTTTGTATTGATGTCAATTATGGTCTACATCACTATTACATAATAAACCATTTTGGGAATAGGAGGTAACGACTTAAAATTTTTGACCTTGTTGATGTTTAATGAATATTCTTGTTTTTATGTTTTTTACTACGTTGTAAAAATTATCAGCTCTTTTAACTCTTTACTATTTATCTGAATTATAGGATATTTATATATTCAAGGAGGGCTTTTTATGAAAGCACTAGAGAGGTTTAAAAAGTACATAGCATTTGATACAAAGTCAAATGAAGAAAACGAATGTTGTCCTTCTACACAGGGGCAGTTGGTTTTGGGTAAAGCACTTGTAGAAGAGCTGAAGAGTTTCGGTCTTGAAGCTGAACAAGATGAACATGGATACATCTATTCGTGCTTAAAGGGGAATTCACCTGAATGCAAAAAAACAATAGGTTTTATTGCACACATGGATACAGCTCCAGATTTAGACGGAAAGTGTGTAAATCCACAAGTTTTTGTATATAAAGGTGGGGATATTAAGTTAAATGATGAGTATTCAATGACTGTTAAAGAATTCCCATTTTTAAATGACTTAGTTGGTCAAGAAGTTGTAACAACTGATGGAACTACCCTATTGGGAGCTGACGATAAGTCAGGCATTACAATTATTATGGGAGCTATTGAATATCTGATAGCTCATCCAGAAATTAAACATGGGGACATAAAAATAGGCTTTACTCCTGATGAAGAGATTGGGCGTGGTGCCGATCTTTTTGATGTGAAAAAGTTTGGAGCAGATTTTGCATATACAATTGATGGTGGCCCACTAGGAGAACTTGAATATGAAAACTTTAATGCAGCAGGAGCTAAAATCACAGTACAAGGCAAAAATGTGCATCCGGGATCTGCTAAAAATGTGATGATTAGCTCTTTGGCTGTTGCGATGGAGCTTGAAGCAATGCTTCCAAAAGAGCAAAAACCTGAATTTACAGAAAAGTATGAAGGTTTTATTCATCTTTGCTCATTGCAAGGAAGTGTTGATGAGACAAAAATGAATTACATAGTTAGAGATCACTCTATGGAAAAGTTTAATCATAAAAAACAGATGTTGGAAAAAGCAGTTGAGTTTTTGAATGTAAAATATGGGAACATAGTCAAAATAGACATGAAAGACTATTATTACAACATGAAAGATAAAATTGCTCCTTGCATGGAGATAATAGATCTAGCAAAAGATTCTATGGAAGAAATTGGGATTAAACCAATTGTACAACCTATTAGAGGAGGTACAGACGGAGCTAGACTTTCATTTATGGGGCTTCCTTGTCCAAATATCTTTGCAGGTGGCTACAACTTTCATGGACGTTTTGAAATTGTGCCAACAAAATCAATAGAAAAAGGTATTGAGCTACTGGTTAAGATAAGCGAAAACGTCGTCAAAATGAAATAGCAACAAGGGCATCCTTATTGGGATGCCTTGTTTTATTTAACAATTTGTTGTTACAAGAGCAGAAGATGGAAGTGCTATTCTTTCATCTTCATTAGGTTTTTCAACTTTTAAAATTACTTTTTCGTTTTCAACGTCTACTACTATGCAAGATTGGGACAGAACTTTTTCTTCAATAATCATCATTGCAAGGTTTTCTTCTATCTCCGTTTGAATTAAGCGTCGCATAGGTCTAGCTCCATAGCTTGGCTCATAACCTTTTTTTACAAAATATGAAATAGCGTTTTTTGTTAACGAAAGATTTAGATCTTTTTCTTTCAACCTTTTTTCAAGTTTTTTAAGCTCTAAAATCAAAATCTTTTCTATAGAATCTTTATTAAGAGGTGCAAAAACCACCATATCATCAAGTCTATTTATAAATTCAGGAGAGAGAAAACGTTTAATTTCAGAAAGAGCATTTGCTTTTATATCGCTATATGTCATAAGACTTTCATTTCCAATACTAAAGCCCGGAATAGAATCTTTAAGAATATAGCGAGAGCCTGCATTACTAGTCATAATAATGATTGTGTTTCTAAAACTGACTGTGTAGCCGGAACTATCTTGCAATTCACCTTCTTCCAAAACTTGCAACAAAATATTAAAAACGTCTTGATGAGCTTTTTCTATTTCATCAAGCAAAATAATGCAATAAGGATTTCTTTTTACTTTTTCTGTAATTAAACCACCATTTTCAAATCCAACATAACCTGGAGGTGAGCCTATTAGTTTTGAAACAGAGTGTTTTTCCATGTAATCACTCATGTCTATGCGAAATAAATTATGTGAAGAACCAAATAAGTATTCAGAAAGTGTTTTTGCAAGGAGAGTTTTACCAACTCCTGTAGGTCCTAAAAATAAAAAAGAACCTATAGGGCGATCTTTAGATGAAATGCCTGCACGAGAGCGACGTATACAAGAAGAAATTAAATCTATAGCTTCATTTTGACCAATCACTTTTTCTTTTAATATTTTGTCTAGGATTTTCATGCGTTGCATATCAGTTTCTGTCATACGTTCTGAGGGAATGCCTGTCATTATAGCTACTGTCTTCGCTACATCTTTTTCATCAATAGGCAAGGTTTCAATATTATGAGGATTTTCCCAATTATTTTTTATTGTTGAAAGAGTTTTTTTTAACTCATTTACTTCATCTCTAAGAATGATAGCTTTTTCATAATCTTGATATTCAAGTAATTTAAGCTTATCAGATTGCAATTTTTCTATTTGTCTCTCGATTGCTAATAGTTCATTTGGCATTTTTTCATTTTCTGTCCTTTTCATCGCTCCTACTTCATCTAAAACATCAATTGCTTTATCAGGAAAGGCTCTATCATGTATATAACGAGCTGACAAACTTACAATTTTTTGCAAAGCTTCTTTGCTATAGCTAACGTTGTGGTATTTTTCATAACTATCTTTAAGCCCAGAAATAATATTAAAAACTTCATGTTCGCTAGGTTCTTCAATCATCACTTGTTGAAAACGTCTCACCAAAGAGGCATCTTTTTCAAAATATTTTTTATAATCTTGCAAGGTTGTAGCACCAATGCAATGCACTTCTCCTCTTGCCAAAGCTGGCTTTAATATATTTGCTGCATCAAGAGAACCCTGAGAAGAACCAGCTCCTATTATAGTATGAATTTCATCAATAAACAAAATGATATTTTTTGCTTTTGAGACTTTTGTAATTATTCGTTTTAGTTTTGCTTCAAACTGTCCTCTCAACTGAGTTCCTGCTACTAAAGATGCTAAATCTAAGACAAAAATTCTTTTTCCTTTTAAGACACTAGGTACGCGTTCTTCAATTATTGCACAAGCTAAACCTTCGACTATTGCTGTTTTTCCAACCCCGGGTTCTCCTAGAAGAATAGGATTGTTTTTGTTTTTTCTAGATAAAACTTGAATTAATCTATTAATTTCTTTTTCACGTCCTATAACTGGTTCTTGGGAAGAAGATACTTTTTGCGTTAAATCATAAGCTAAGTTGGAAAGGCTAAATTTATTTGAAAAAGTATTAAAGCCATTGTTTTTGTTTTTAATTTCTTTGTTATAAAACAGACGACAAACTTGCTCTAATTGCATCATATCTATGTTGTTGTCTCCTATATAGACATGCAAAAAACTTTGAGGATTTTCTATCATTGCTAAAATTATATGGCCTGTAGTCAAATAAGAATGTTTTAATTTTTCAGCAATTTTATTGCTTTCATATAGAAGTTGATTTGTATTACGAGACCTTGAAATCTCATTAAAAGATGCACCTCTAGTTTTTATGTTTAATTTACTTTCCAGTGTAATACGTAGCCTTGTAATATCAAAAGCACAATGCACCAATACTTTATGCCCAATTAAAGACTTTTTCTTAAGTATTGCAAGTAAAATATGTTCTATTTCAATAAAATGAGACTTCGCCCTATTTGCTTCATAAGTTGCATATTCAGTTAATAACTTATGTACTTCCATCGAAAAATGAAGCATGTATGTTTCCTCTTATATTTATATTAAAAAACTATAGTTTTGCAATTTCTTCTGCTGAAAGCCCTGTCATTTCTATGATGGTTGGTATATCAAAATTAGCTTTTTTCATTCGACTAGCTGTAGTTAATATTCCTTCCATTCTTCCTTTTTGCATTCCTTCCATTCTTCCTTTTTGCATTCCTCTTTCAATACCTAGCAAAATACCTGCTTCTCTTGCTTCTGCTCTTTGCACTGCAATGTCTAAATCATAGTTATATTCTGATTGTAACATATTCTTAACCCTTTTCCATTGTTCTACAAGATATTTATTCAATATGCCGTGATCAATGCAATCTTTTATCGCCAAGTCAAACTTCTTTTCTCTGTCTATAGCCTCATATTTTCTTATTCTATCAATTAAGTAAGAATATCCATGTAATGTCTTACATTTTTCCATTATTTCTTTGTTTTGTCCATAGTTTATATTGATTACTGGAACTATTAATTCTAATTGTATTGGTATCTTTTCATCTTTTAGTGTAAAGGCTTGCGAGAGACGTAATTCAGTTTTTTCAGGAAGCTTCTCTTTTCCGTTATACAAAACAAAAAAACGAGGTGTAGGAATTGGCTTTAACGTTCTTGCATATCTTATTTCTTCATCTAAAATGTTTAAATATAGCAGAGCTATATAAAGAAGTAGACGAGTAGGCATGTTTTGATTTATCGTGGACTGGTGTTCTATAATTATTACGAGTTCATTTTCTAGCATGAAAGCTAGGTCACACCTCAATGACGTGTATAATGCATTAGAAATTTGTAGAGGTTTCACCTTAGTATCTTCTGGCACATTACTTGAAGAAATAGCATTATATAGCTCAACAGGGGATGACCAAGAGGTAAATAAATCTATAAATACAGTATTCTTATATTCTCTACTTTTTGTTGTATTTCTATCCTCTTCCATACCCCTCATTGTAGCATAACAAAAAGTGAATAGCTAGCTATAGAATTGTAGCATACCAAAGTGAAAAGGTATTTTTGATAGGGGGAATAACTCCCTACAATTTGTTATAGCTTTGCTATTTCTTCTATCGAAAGACCTGTGGCTTGAGCTATTTGCTCAATTGATAAATTCATACCAATTAAGTTTTTAGCTGTTTCAATTGCCTTTGTATAAATTCCTTCTTTCATTCCTTCTATTTTTGCATCTTGCATTGTAGCATAAAAGGATTTGTATTCTTTTAAGAAAGTTGTATTTTGTTTTATGCTTGACATAGTCATTTCTATCTCCTTCGTTAATGAAGTTGTTACAATTCCATCACAAATATATTTCATTAATCCTTTTAATTCAGGATTTTTAACTTTTTCATATGCTTTTACATTTATGACTATTTTAGCAGTGCCGTCATTTAACTTGATATTCTTATCTTGTTCGCAAATATTCTTAAATGTGTAGACAGGAAGAGCTTCTCCTATTGGGTCAAACATGCAAAAAAATATAATAACAGTGTTTGGCATATCAGCATAGAAGGTGCCTTTTTCAGTCATATATACGTCTATACTAGCCTGATAAAGTCTCATTCTTTGAGGAATTTTATCATTATTTACCATTTGCATCTCGACATTAAACTTGTTTTTCTTTTCATCTTCTGCAAGAACGTCTAACCTTACAAGTTTTGATTCTGAATGATTTTCTATTGTTTTTTGTGAAGTAATATTTTTTACTGATAGTTCTTCTTCTAAAACAAGCTCCAATACACGCTTACA
>JBQNBL010000014.1:0-58649 GCA_052169955.1 Treponema sp. | reverse complement strand
TAGGAGCTAGTATTAGCCAAGACACTCGTACATTAGAGGAATGGCAGATCGAAAAGGCGAGGTAGAGATTATTTTAGTTTGAGGCAAAGGTATAAAACTATCATTTCTTGACAATTTAACCATTTTTGTATTATTTTTCTTTATGATACCTTGACGTTTTATGAAATAGCTAATAAAGTAAAAAACGGACTTCAAAGACTACAATTAATAAAATAGGGGGGTATTATGAAAAGTTGTCAGAAAGTAAATTTGCAAAGTTCTTTGCAACGTTTTTATCGGGGAGGGGGATAGCATAATAGTCTACTAAGTTCCTTCACTTTTCTTGCATTGTTTTTTGTTTTTTCGTGTAAAAATCAAACAAATAATCAAACAGACAAGCCAAACATACCACCTGATATTCCACCACAACAAAACGAAATTGTTATCACGGTGTTAGGAGATTCTAATGTCAAAATAGCTCAATCTCCTTCTTTCAATGTATTAAAGAATTCCACTTGGGCAAGTGTTAAAGTTAAAGCAAACCAAAAAATTAGTTTTACTGATGGTTTTGTGCTTAAATCATGACATCTTACAAACAAAGATGGAAAACTATTAGTTGACACTGAAGTGTTTACTGAAAACACAACTTACGAAACAAATAATGGCAGTTCAGTAGAAATTGTTAAACCTACAAATTAACAAAATGAAACTTACAAACTAAAAGGAAATATTTACATAGATGACTTAATTTTTAAAGATTTTGGTAAAAATTTAGAAGGGATAACAGGAAATATAGACACAAACGATCTTAACATTAACTGTTTTAAACCAGCAACTAACAATATTTCTGGACAATCTATTACAATAAAAAATTTAACAGATAGTTTTGAAGCAAAAGAAATCACCCCAGAAATTTTAAAAAGTATTTTAGAATTAAAAAAATCAAAAAACTTTTCAACTTTAAGATTAAATAATCAAACAGCAAAATGTCCTATTGATATCAAATTTAATAGTACAATTGAAAACTGTTTTGAAATAAAAGACCTTAATAAATTTACTTTCAACAATAATTTTAATTTAAAAAATGATTCAAAGCTTATATCAGGAAGTAAAGAAATTCAAAAATTAAATCCAACAAAACATGATATAACTCCTTATCCTAGTGTTGATGAATTACTAACATTACTGAAAATTAAAAAATTATATAACTATTAAAGATGTATATATAACTGGTAATGTAAAAGATTTACTTCCTCACCTTGTTGGAACAGATAAAATTAAAGAGATTAATGGTGGTATAAAATTTTAAAATGTACGAAAAATTATATGTTAAGGAATAAATGTTACAGAATATAATGGTGGGGAAGACAACAACGAACCTTTACCAATAGAACAATTTTTAGAATTCAAAAAAAGAACAGATGAAATCTACCATAATGGTATAGAGGAAAATGCTAGATCTGTAAGAATACAAAATTTAATTTTACAAAATATAGATACAACAAAAGTAAGTGAATATGATTTAAAATTATTAGATTTTAAAGGTGATCATTTAACTAGATATATAACATTTAAAAACAGTAATTTATCAAAAATAAAATTTCTATCAATAGTAGGAGGTACAGCAAACGTAATTTTTGAAGAAAATACAACTTTACTGTACAATATGGCAAAAACTAATATTAAGAATCTTACTTTAAAAGATGTAGCTTTTCCTATATAGTGCATAATTGATGCGTCATAACTTGCTTGTGCGTAGGCTTTTAGCCCGTCGCATACCTCATAAAATCAAAAAACTTATAGCTTTTTGATACGAAATTCAAAAGATAAACCTTTCAGCCTAAGTTAAGCGTTATTGTGCTTATAGTGATGATTTTAGGCTTAAAATCCTTTTTTCTAAGCTAGGAGAGTCCTGATATTTTCTCTGATGGACTTTACAGGTCTAGTTTCTTAAAATAGAAATCAGGATAAAAGGTCTATTATTTTTTTTGTTTCTTGTTTATAATCAGGAATGTACATTAAGGAGATTAGAATTTATGAAGATTTTTGATACACATGCTCATTTAGGGCTTATAAATGATGACCCTGTTGAATTATTAAGAGTTTTGCAACAAGCTGAAGTTAAGGGAGTTAGTAAGATAGTTAGCATTTGTAATAGCCTTCATGATTTTTCTGATGTGTATGAAAAACTAAAGAATGAACATAGTGTGCTTCATGCTATTGGGGTTTCTCCGTCTCAAGTAACTTCGTGTCCTCCTGATTGGAAAAAGACAATAGTAAAGAAAATTACAGAGTGTTCTGTAGTTGCTATTGGAGAAACTGGGCTTGATTATTGCAAACGTTATGGAGATAAGCGTAGTCAAGTAGAGCTTTTTATTTCGCACCTTGATATTGCAAGGCAATATGATTTGCCTGTGATTATTCATAATAGGGAAGCAGGACGAGATATTTTGAATATATTAAAAGATAGGATTCCAAATAAAGGGGCAGTGTTCCATTGTTATTCTGAAGATGTGGAATTTGCAAAGCAAGCTCTTTCTCTTCCTGTATACTTTTCTTTTGCTGGTAATGTTACATATAAAAATGCTACTAATCTACATGCTACTTTAAAGTATTTGCCCTTAGAACGTGTGTTAGTGGAGTCTGAAAGTCCTTTTTTACCACCCAGCCAGTTTACAAAACAGAGGAATATGCCTGCAAATATAGTGTCTACTGTTAATTTTATGGCTCGTCTTGTTGGGAAAGATGTTGAAGAGGTTGCTGATATACTATATAAAAACAGCTGTAAGTTTTTTAATGTGGAAGGATAAAATATCAATTAGATTTTTTAATGATATTGAAAATAAAATTAATATACTCTTCGGGTCTTTTGCTTATAAAGAGGGATTTTCATGGCATATCAGCCACAATTTACGATAACTGCAAAGGCTATAAATCTTATTTCGGAGATCTCGGCAAAGCTTGAACGTTATGAGATTGAGCTTGAGCAAGCTGACAGAATAAAGCTTAGAAAAATAAACAGAATGAAGACTATACGTGGTTCGCTTGCAATAGAGGGAAATTCTTTGACAGAAAAGCAGGTTACGGCACTTATTGAAGGACGACATGTTATTGCACCAATAAAGGAAGTGCAAGAAGTTAGGAATGCAATAAAGGTTTATGATAAGTTCATGGATTTTAATCCTTATAAGATAGAAGATTTACTCTTAGCCCATGAAATTATGGCACTTGGATTGGTAGATAGTCCAGGACATTTTAGAAAAACTGGTGTTTGTGTTGCTGGCAAAGAAGGAGTAACCCATATAGCTCCTCCTGCTAATATGGTTTCGTCTTTGATGAGTGACTTATTTGAGTGGGTTAGAGATTCTGAAGATCATATTCTCATTAAAAGTAGTATATTTCATTATGACTTTGAGTTTATTCATCCTTTTGAAGATGGTAATGGACGCATGGGGCGTTTTTGGCAGTCGTTACTTTTAAGCAAATGGAAATCAGTTTTTGCTCATCTTCCTATTGAAAATATGATTTGGGAAAATCAAGCTGAATATTACAAAGCTATAGAGCAAAGTACAAAAGAAACTGATTCTGGAATTTTTGTTGAATTTATATTAGGGGCAATTCTTAAGTCTATAAATAATCGTGCAAATTTAAATGACCTTGATAATGACCTTGATAATGACCCTGATAATGACCTTGATAATGAGCCTGATAATGACCTCATAAATGCTATCAAACAAATGCC
This sequence comes from Treponema sp., assembly GCA_052169955.1. Lineage (GTDB taxonomy): Bacteria > Spirochaetota > Spirochaetia > Treponematales > Treponemataceae > Treponema_B. The sequence continues at coordinate 54,928 of JBQNBL010000014.1, read as the reverse complement.
CTCTGCGACTTATGCTGAGCTTGCAAAGAAAATAGGGAAGTCAGAATCTACTGTGAAAAGAGGTATTACAAAACTTAAAAAACAAAATATAATCTGTCGTGTAGGTGCGGATAGAAATGGATATTGGAAAATATTGTAGAATGATATCAGGTCTAACCGCATGTTAAATATAGATGAGATTATAAAATAGCTATGGAAATTATGTAAAAATATCTATTTTTTTTGTAGCTTTTTAGATACGAATTGTTTTATCTTGCATGGAGGAGAGTATGAAAACTAAATATTTGTCAACTTTTCTATTTTTACTTTTATCTTTGGTTGCTTGTAAAAACACCCAAAGTACTCAAAGTTCACAAAACAAACCTAATACACAAGAAGAGTTTTTTGAAATAACTGTAAAAGAAGGGAATGGTTATACAATTACTGTTAAAAAAGATGGAAAAGTAATAAGCGGAAAAGCACTAAAAAAGATTGCTAAAAATTCGGTTCTTACTGTTGAATTGGTAGCAAAAACAGGTTTTAGAGTTTCAAAGCTAATTATAGATGGGCTAGAGTATAAGGATATTGAAGATAACAAAATTGTTGTGCTTTATAAAGTATTAAAAAATGTCCTAATAAAAGGTGAAGTAGTTGAAGTTGAAAAGTTTACATTGACTATAATGGGAGATACCAATGCAACTGTAAATCCTACTTCTATGAAAGTTGAGAAAAATGATTTATGGAGTGATGTTAAAAAGAGAATTACTGTTACATTTAGAGATGGTTTTGAACTTGAAGGCTGGCATTTTGATGATGAAAATGGCACATTGATAGGAGATTCTTATCAATTTACATCAGATAAAAAAGTATTTGCAAAAACAAAAAAGATTGTTAAAACATTTAAAGTGGTAGTAACTCAACCAGAAAATGGGAAAATTACAGTTAAAAAAGTTGTTGGTCATACTGAAACAGAACTACAACCTCCTGATTTATTAAAAATTGAAGAAAATACTAACTTGAAGGTGGAACTAAAAGCTCTTGAAAGCACAAAATACACACCAAAAGAGCTAAAAATAGGAAATAATGTTTATATAAGGGTTGAAAATGATACAATAACTCAATCTTTTGCCATTACTGAGGATACTAAGATTGAAGGAAGTGTTGAACCAGTAAAAGCTTTCTATAGAATAACAAAAAAAGATATTCCAAATGGAAAGTTAGTAATCCAAAAATATGTGAACAAGCAAACTATTGACCTTGATACAGAAGAACTTTTGTCAAATATTCCAAGGGATACATGGATTATGATAAAACTTACTGCGGTTGACCCTACAAAAACTATTCCAGTTGAGTTAAAAGTGGGAGAAAAAGTGCAGTATAACAAATTTAAGAATGATTATTTATACACATCTTTTGAACTAAAACAAGATTTAACAATTGACGGAGTTGTTAAAAACTTTTGGAAAGTGGCAAAAGGGACTATTCCTGATAGTTGTAAGCTAACTATTAATAGAAAGCCTGCTTCGCAACTTGTGGAAGTTGAGGATAAAGACTTAAAAAAAGTGATTGACGGCACATCTTTTATAGTGGAGTTTAAAGCTCCGCCTATTTATTGGCATGCGAAGAATATAAAGATTGATAGAGGGGGTGGGAATGTGCAAAGTCTTGGAAGTGGGAATGCTAGCATACTTCAAGAGACTATAGTGGTGGATAGCAACATGACGCTTTCGGGTGAGATTGCACTAGATCCTCAAAGTCATGCTTATGAAAAAGTTGAAATGAATGCCGGAGGTGTGAAATTTAATATGATTAACATTCCATACATCAATGTTTTGCAAACTCTAACCTCTGTTAAAAATTGTAATGCAGGACCTTTTCAATTATCAGAAACAGAAGTTACGCAAGAACTCTATGAAAAAGTGATGAAAGAAAATCCTACAACCACAAGTGTTGAGGCAGGTCTTTTGGAAGAAGAGAAAAAACAATGTCCTGTAGCTAATATTAGCTTTTATGATGCTGTTGCCTTTTGCAATGAACTTACAAAGCTTATGGATGGTTTAGATAAAGAATGTTATTATTACTCAGATTTAGAGCTAAAAACACCTTATACAATAGCTGATGCAAAAGCAAAAAAGCATATGTATTTGCCAAATCCATATAAGCCTAAAAAAGGTTTTCGCCTTCCTTCAGAAGTTGAATGGGAATTAGCTTCTTTGGGGGCTGAAACAAAAGAATATCCAGGTGGAGACTCTTGGGAAAATCTTGCTTGGTTTACTTTAGACACAAATGTTACATCTCCTATTCTCCATAAAGTGGCGACTAAAGAGAAAAATGCTTATGGTTTTTATGACATGGCAGGAAATGTTGCAGAATGGGTGATGGATCCATACATGAGTGACTCTGATAGGAATCGCTATGCTGGTCGGTGGTGTTTTGGATTTTCACCTCAACCTAGTAGCTCTCCTGCAATGGTGAAAGGTGGAGACTATATAGGAAATAAATCGCATAATAAGGATGCCTTAAAATGTAAAAACAGAGAAGCTAAATTTTGTTCTGTAAAATATGCTGGAGAGGTTGATATTGCAATAGGCTTGAGAGTGTGTCGTACTTACCCTACATGGTGGTAGAATAACATTTTTGCGAGATGTTTAAGGGAGTGTGTTTGCTAGGTTATTGCTTTTAAAATAGGTAAGTATATATATGAAAAAACAATGGCTATAGAATTAGCATTTACAATTTATACCTTAAGCATTAAAGCCAATTTTGAGATTGACATTATATGTTTTTTTGATTAACATGCTAGGCTTGTAAGATTACTTATTTTATAAGTGTTTGGAGGTTTAAGTTATGATAGTGCCAAGAGCGAAAACGTCTAAGGCTCGCACCAGAAGACGAAGAGGAATTAATATGCGTCTAAAGGCTCCTAACTTGGTGGAGTGTTCAGCCTGTGGCAACTTGATTTTATCACATCGTGTGTGTCCTAAGTGTGGTTTTTATCGCAATAGACAAGTGATAAATCCTGAAACTATGTAGTTATTTTCTCATATATTATATTTTGGATATATCAGGAGTATTTTATGGATGAATTATTTGAAAAAATGAGAGATTTAATCTCAAGTAAGCTTGACATAGACAAAGAAAAGATAACTATGGATTCTTCTTTTAGAGGAGATTTGGCAACTGATAGTTTAGACACTTATGAGTTGGCTTATGCCATTGAGGAAGAAATGGGCATTTCTATTCCTGACGAAAAAGTTACAGAGTTTGAAACAGTTAGAGATGCTTATGATTTTATTAAATCACAGAAAAAATAATTTTAAATGAAGTGTGAAGCTTGTTCAATGGAAGGAAAGCGTTTTTCTGAACTTAGAAAGTTTCAAAAAAAGTTTTCTATATCTTTCAATGATGTAGCTTTGTTGGACATGGCTTTTATTCATTCTTCGTGTTCTGCTACTTTGAATGGAGAACGTCTTGAGTTTTTAGGGGATGCAGTTTTAGGTTTGGTGGTTAGCGAAGAACTTTACAAGAGAATGGACAAAGGGGATGAAGGCGTTTTAGCAAAAATGAAGGCTTTTGTTGTTTGTGAAGAAACTTTGTCCAAGATAGGTTTTCACTTTGGCTTTGATAAGTTGCTTTCTCTTAGTAAAGGTGAAGAGAAGACAGGTGGAAGGAAGAAAAAGGCGATAGTTGCAGACTCTGTGGAGTCTGTGATTGGAGCTTATTATGTTGATTCTGGTTTTGAAAAAGCAAGAGATTTTGTTTTGTTTTTAGTTTCTGACTTTATTTCTTCTGTTATGGAAAATAGAGTTTGGTATGATTATAAGAGTTTATTGCAAGTATTGTTGCAACAAACTCTTAAACAGACACCTTCATATGCTGTTGTTGATGTGGAAGGTCCTGATCATAGTCCTAGCTTTAGGGTTCAAGTTACTGCTGCTGGTAATGTTTATGGGCCTACTGAAGGGAAGAGTAAGAAGGAAGCAGAGCAAAGTGTTGCAAAACTTGCTTATGAAGATTTGTGCAGAGAAGTGCATGATTAAAATAAAAGGAGTAGATTTATGGCAACTAGGCAACCTAAAGGAAAAGTTGTTAGAAGGCTTGGATTGAACATATACGGAAATCCTAAGTATGATAAGGTATTAACAAGAAAACCACATGGACCTGGAAAAGAGAAAGGTTCTAAGAAACGTGCTAAACTTTCAGTTTATGGTGAGCAGTTAAAAGAAAAGCAAAAGTTTCGTTTTGCATATGGTATTTCTGAACGCCAATTTAGGAATTTATTTAAGAAAGCTAATAAAATGCAAGGTGTTACGGGTGATAATATGATTACCCTGATGGAGAGAAGATTTGACAACACCATTTATAGAATGGGGTTTGCTATGAGTAGGGCTCAGGCAAGACAAATGGTCTCTCATGCTCATTTTTGTATTAATGGAAAACCTGCTAACATTCCTTCTATGTTGGTGAATGTCAACGATGTTATAACTACAAAGTCAAAAAAAGGTGTTGAAGCATTGATTAGACATAATTTGAGTTTGTCAACGAGCAAGGGTGCTTGGTTGAATGTGAACGAAGAAGAACTTTCTGCTTCTATTAGCGTTTTGCCTGTGGCAACTGATATTCAGCCTGTTGGAAATATCCAGAATGTTGTTGAATATTATTCAAGAAATGCTTAAAAGCAATAGAGCCAGAGGAACTCTGGCTCATTTTATTAGTATGTATATCATACCCCCCCCCAAGCTTAGATTTTATTACTTTTAGGCTGTTGGGCTTTTTTTCAAAGATATTATTATTTTTTCTCTTTTTTACGTGGGTTAGTTTAAATCAATCTATATTTTTAAGGAGTTTTGGTATGAAATTGAAAAGAATGTTTTCATTGGTTGGAACATTAGCTATGCTAATGAGTGTAGTCTTTTTGATAAGTGGCTGTAAGTCGCAAGCTCAAAGAGATCAGGCAGCCCTTGAACAAGTAACAATTAGCTATTCAACAGAGCATGGAACAGCCCCAGCTTCAAAGCAAGTGGATAAGAACTACAAATTAACAGCTGGAGATTTGCCCTCACTTTCTGCAACAGGGTTCGTGTTTGAAGGTTGGTATATTGAAGGTGTAAAGGCTACTGTAGGTTATGTTGTTATTAAAAGTATAACTTTGAAAGCAAAGTGGAAAGATAAAATAACAATTAGCTATTCAACAGAGCATGGAGTAGCTCCAGCTTCAAAGCAAGTGGATAAGAACTACAAATTAACAGCTGGAGATTTGCCCTCACTTTCTGCAACAGGGTTCGTGTTTGAAGGTTGGTATATTGAAGGTGTAAAGGCTACTGTAGGTTATGTTGTTATTAAAAGTATAACTTTGAAAGCAAAGTGGAAAGATAAAATAACAATTAGCTATTCAACAGAGCATGGAGTAGCTCCAGCTTCAAAGACTGTTTATGAAGGCTACACACTCACCCAAGAGGACTTACCTCCCATCTCTGTAGCTAATTTTACGTTTGAAGGCTGGTATGTTGGCATGTCAAAGGTTAACGTTGGCTATACTGTTAATAAAAACATAACATTGATTGCAAAGTGGACTATTGTTTCAGGAAAGGCAATGATTACATATTCCACAGAGCATGGGATGGCTCCTCAACCAAAGGTTGTTGATGAAGGTTACCAGCTTAAAGCAGAAGACTTAGCTCCTATTTCTGCGGATGGTTTCAAATTTGAAGGCTGGTATGTTGAAGGGGCAAAGGCTACTGTAGGTTATACTGTTTCAAAAATTACAACTTTGGTTGCAAAGTGGATGGTTTTAAAGAAAGTAACAATTACGTATTCAACAGAGCATGGAACAGCTCCAGCTTCAAAGACTGTGTTTGAAGGCTACACACTTACTTATGAGGATTTGCCTGATATTTCTTCAACAGGCTTTAGATTTGAAGGTTGGTATTGGAATAACACAAGAATGTCTATTGGTGATGTTATTAATGAAGACATGGCTTTAACTGCAAAGTGGATAGTTATTCCTAAAAAAATAACAATTACGTACTCAACCGCACACGGAACAGCCCCACAACCTAAGATTGTTGATGAGGGGCATAGGCTTACAGAAGGTGATTTAAATCCTATTTCTGCAAAAGGTTTTATTTTTGAAGCATGGTATGTTGATGGTCAAAAAGCAGTTGTCGGTCGTTATGTTGCTAATGACATAACACTGACTGCAACATGGCAGACAGCTTCAGGAGAAAAAGTAACAATCACATACTCAACAGACAAAGACACAGCCCCTGCGTCAAAAACTGTAGATAAGGGCTATAAACTCACTAAGGATGATTTACCTCCTCTTTCTGCGGATGGTTTTATATTTAATGGCTGGCATGTTGGAGAGACAAAAGCAAATTTAGGCTATGCTGTTAATGAAAGTATAACTTTAACTGCCAAGTGGGCTGAGCTACAATACGTCTCTTTTACTACAAGTAGGAGTATAGGAAAGACTATTAGTCTTGGTATTGATGCAAAGCCAGAAGACCGCCCTTATGTCTGGATTGACCTCAACAATAACGGAATAAGAGAAGATGGAGAGAATATAGGATCTTTTGGTTATCATTCTAGTGGGCGTTTGGATTATACTTACTTTATAGCTAATCAGACTCTTAGGGTTTATGGTAAGATAACACATTTGCGATGTTGTCGTAATGATATAACGAGTATTAATTTTAAAAATTGTGAAGCACTTAAAGAAATTATGTGTGTTGAGCCTACACTCACAAGTTTTGATTTGAGTGGTTGCACAGCATTAAAAGTATTGGCTTGTGGTAATCTTAAATTATCAACTCTCAATTTGAAAGATTTTAAAACATTGCAAAGATTATGGTGTCGTTACAATAATATTACGAGTCTTGATGTGAGTGGTTGCATTGCATTGGAGACATTATATTGTGAACGTAGCAAGCTAACAAATCTTAATGTGAAAGGTTGCATAGCACTAAAAGAATTGCACTGTGCAAAAAATAAGCTTACTAGTCTTGATGTCAGTGATTGCAAAGCATTGGAAACCTTACAATGTTATCATAATCAAATACCCAATCTTGATCTAAGTGGACATAAAGCTTTGAAAGTAGCTACTATTATGGGAAGTGAGACTAAGAGTGTTAACTTGAAGGGATGCATAGCATTAGAGCAATTTTCTTGTATAGGTAATAAACTAAAGGCTCTTGATGTGAGTGAGTGTAAAGCATTGGAAATATTGCACTGCAATTATAATCAAATTACAAGTCTTGATATAAGTGAGTGCAAAACACTAAAAACATTGCATTGTTATTATAACCAACTTACTAGTTTTGATGTGAGTCAAAACAAAGAATTAGTTATATTGCTTGTATATAAAAACAAGATACAAGGGGCAAATATGGATGCTCTCATTGCATCTTTGCCAACTGTTTCTCCTACTGCTAAACTTATAAATCCAAGGGTAGAGACCCTTACAATTACACCGTTTGATTTGAATAGTGGTATAAACTCGGAATTACTTGGCTATTCTGGCACAGTGCAAGGAGGAAATATGGATGCAGTTATTGAATCTTTTCATGCCCTTTCTCCTTCTGCAGGAAATACAAATGGTATATTCGTAATTGTAAATAATGATGGCGAAGCTGTAGAAGACAATAAATACACAAGACAAAATATTAGTGATGCCAATGCTAAAAATTGGAAAGTGTATGATCTAAATGGAAGTAAAAAGGATGCTCCTGTGATAGAATTATAATTATTTTTGGAAGAATGTTTACTTATCATATGAGCATGTTTAAAAGAAGATGAGGGGTTTATTATGAAAATATTAGATAAAAGTATTGTGTGGGCTAGGGGAGTTCGTAGCCTATTGTGTTTATTGATAATAGTTTTTGTGCCTGCTTGTAAGCAATCTAATGTGTCAAATGCTAAGCCAAATGCTACATATATTGTGGAGCATTGGCAAGAAAATATTGCAGACTCTGAATACACAAAGCTATTAGAAGAAATAAAGATAGGAAAAGCTGGAGAGAAAACTTTGGCTAAGGCAAGAGAGTATAAAGGTTTTAAGCCAGAAGCTATCGCCCAAGAAAAAGTGAAAGCTGATGGCTCAACTATAGTTAAAGTTTTATATAAAAGAAACATTATTTCTTTAATTCTTGACCTACAGGGAGGAAAAACTACAACAAGGCTAAAAGAAACAGCAGGTAAAAATATCTTAGAAGGTAAGTTTGGGGCAAGCGTAAATGTGGAAAATCCAACAAAAGAAAACTTTGCTTTTGGTGGATTTACGCCTTCATTACCTAAAACTTTTTTGCTTGATGAGGACAAAAAAGAATATGTTGCCCAATGGGGAAAAGTAGTTAGGATTAACATAATAGAGGGGGATGAGAGGCTTGAAGTGAAAGAAAGAGAGGTGAGCTTTCCTATTGAAAAGGTGAGAACTTTTGGCGATGTGAAAGCAAAACTTGCAGAAAAGATTTCTCTAAAACCTGCATGGATGAGTGGGGATTATGGGATATATGACTTTAGGCGTGAAAACTATGAAGGAGAAGAAATAAAAGATGATAGTCCTGTGGAAGATGGCATGAAAGTGTACCCACGCTCAAATTACATCAAATTTGAGTGGAGTAAGAAGGATGTCCTTGTTAATTACACTGGTGAAAAACCTAGAGGTAAGATAATAATTCCGACAAAAACTATTGGTATATCAGATGTATGGACAGAAGAGTATGATGATATAGGTTTGTTTGAATATTGTTCTGAATTAGTGGCTGTGGACCTTACAGGGTGTAGTGAATTAAAAAAGATCAGTGGGAAGGCTTTTGATTATTGTCCTAAATTAGAGTCAATGAATTTTACAGGATGTAGTAGTTTAGAGAGCATTGAATTTAATGATTTTCATCAAAATAAATTTATTAGTAAATTAAAAAATATAACTCTAACAGGTTGTAGTGCAGTGACTAAAGTTGCCTTATCTAACGGACTTATGACAAGCATAGATTTATCATCATGTGCAAATTTGCATGAGATTTGGCTTATTGACTGTAGTAAGCTTAAAACTATAAATTTAACAGGGTGTAACAAGTTGACTAGAATTGGTATTAGAGCTTCTTTAGTGCTAAAAAGTATTGATTTATCTTCTTGCCCAAAGCTAAGTGATTTTGATTTCTGCTCATGCTATGATCTTGAAAGTGTGAACATAACAGGGTGTAGTGAATTAAAGAGTGCTACATTTTGTAATGGAGCAAGCGTTAAAAACCTTGACTTATCAGCATTCAAAAAACTCGAGCAGTTTACTTGCCATGTAGGCAAAAGTCTTGAAAGCGTAGACTTATCAGGTTGCAGTGCATTAAAGAGACTTTGGAGGTATACTTTTGAAGATTGCAAAAATGCTGAAGTTAAGCTTGGTAAATGGATAGAAAAAATAGATGAATTTGCTCTTGTGGGTTGCAAAAAAGTGCTTGTTCCAAATGAAACAATTAAGCAATTGGTGAAAGCTTCAAACTATCCAGAAGATAGGATTGAAATGTATCATTAAAAAAGCATGTGATTAGTTCCTTTAGAATTTTTAAGGATGTTGGGTATCTTGAAAAAACCTTGTTGTTTTTTCAAGATATCTTTTGTGTATTGATAAGTGTGTTATAAAAATGGCACAATAGATTCCGTGAATAAGAAAAATTGCTTGATATATGAGGCTTCTTTTTTAGAATTGAATGATTTTATGATGAAATTGGGATTAAATTAAGAATTGAAAACTCTTCAGATAAACTTCCTACTTGACCTACATTCATATTTACATTTAAAATCAAATAGTGAATGAGGTTTTTGGAGGTTTCTTCAAAAGCTTCTCACCATCATTTTATGGTACATAAAGTTCATTTTTTAGATACAATACTTAGTCTCTTTATTAAAGCATTATCTACTTTCAGAAGAAATAGGTTTTTGCTTGTTTCGCTTTTTCTTAGCTTTTTGTTGATAGTTGTAATTACGTATGTGAATATGCGTGAGTATGCACTTTTTTCTGAATTTTCACTTGATGATTTTAAGGTGGGAAAAGTTGCAAGTAGGGACATTGTTGCAAATAAGGATATTGAATATATTGATGAAGTTGCGACTATTGAAAAACGTAACGCAAGGCGAAGAACGATTGGTGCAATTTTTGATAAAAATGAATTGCTAGATGATATGGCATACAAGAATTATGAGGCTTTTACCCAAGAGTTGTATCAGATAAAGGAAAGTGCCAAAAATCTTGATGAGTTTATACTAAACATGCAACAAAGATATCCTTCTAAGTTTGATGCCTCAAGTTTAACAAGATTATATCAGGTTCCATCGTTGTATAGTGTGATAACATCTAGTCTTTCGATATATAAGAGGATTCTTGAGACAGGCCTTCTTGATGAAGAAAAGAGGCTGTTGGATGAATATGACAATTCTGATGTAATGATTATCTATTCACATGGTGAAAAAACAGAGTATAGATATGTAGATTTTTCATCTTTAATCTTTATGCATTCTGTTTCTGGCTACGATAATCTTGACTTAAATTCTTATATAAAGAGTATGTTGGTTGAAAGGACGCTCTCATATGAAGTTGTTTCTCTAATTATTTCTCCATTCATTAAGGCTAATGTAACTTTTAACAGAACGGAAACAGAAAAGAAAGTGAGAGAAGAATTAGAAAAAGTCTCTAATGTTGTGCTTAAAATCTCTAAAGGTGAAAAGATTATAGAAAAAGATTTTGTTATAAAAGAAGATGACTATAATAAACTAAAAGAATATAAAAGCCCTGATAGTTTTGTTAGCAAAAAACTTTTTTTAGGCTATATCATATACATTGTAGCTTGTTTTGCGTTGGCCATTTTTTTGCTTTCAAAGGAAATTACTGGGCAATCTATTGAAACAAAATATCTTTTGCTTTTACTTCTAGCTTCTATTCTGGTTTATATAGAACTTATCCTTTTATCTCGTGTGGACTTTATTTCGTCAAGTTTTTCGCTTGTTCCTTTTTTGCCATGTGTGTTTTTTTCGATATTGTTTTATGTGCTGAAGTCTAAAAGAATGGCAATTGTTTCTTCCATTATTTTATCGCTTGTGTGTTTGGTAGCTTCTAATTTTAATTTACCAGTTGCTATTTTTGCATTTTTTTCTAGTATTTCGGGGATTGCATTTACGCATGTTACAGGAAAAAGAATAGATTTAATTAAAACTGCTTGTATTCTCGCAGGAGTGCAACCTCTTATTGCTTTAAGTTGCTTGTTGATTTTTCCAAACATAGTATCTAATGTTTTTTTTATTTCGTTAGCTTCTTCTTTGAATGGATTTTTGAGTGGTATATTTCTATTGGGCTTCTTGCCGATTATTGAAGTGATTTTAAATACTCCAACGGCATTTCGTTTGATTGAGATTTCAGACTTAAATTCTCCATTAATGAAAAAAATGCTAGTGACTGTTTCAGGAACCTATAGTCATTCAATGATGGTGGCAACATTGGCAGAAAATGCTTGTAATGCAATAGGCGCTAATGCACTTTTGGCAAGGGTTGGGGCTTATTACCATGATATTGGGAAAATGCAAATGGGGGAGTATTTTATAGAAAACCAACATGACGGTATCAATAAACATGATGGCATTCCTCCACGTCTTTCTGCTGCAGTTTTAAGAAGTCATGTGCAGAAAAGCATTGAAAAAGCTCGTAGTATGCACCTCCCCGAATCTGTAGTTGACATAATAGCAGAACATCATGGAAATGGACTTATTGCATACTTTTATAATAAAGCAAAGGAACTAGGAGAAAATGTTGACCCTATAGATTTTTCTTATCCCGGACAAAAGCCTCAAACGAAGGAGTCTGCTGTTGTTATGCTTGCTGATATGATTGAAGCAGGTTGTCGTTCTCTTTCAAAGCATTCTGTGCCGTCTTTAACAAGGTTTATTGATAATGCTTTTAAGAGTAAGATTGAAAGTGGGCAACTGGATGAGTCTCAATTGACATTTAGGGATATAACTACTATTAAAAATACATTTATCGATATATTATCTGGTTATTACCACTCAAGAATAAAATATCCAAATCAAAAAGATGATGATGAAGAAGATGAAAAGTCTGAAGTTAAGAAGTTACCAGCACAAGATAAGGACGAAAAAATGAAAAAGGCTGGTCTTTAATGCCTAACCATCTATTTATTTCTTATCAAGATGACTCTTCCTTGCTTTTTCCTTATATAGATGAAAAGGCTACCTTGAGTTTTGCCTCGGATGTATTGGAAAAATTGAAAAAGGAAAATTGGGACGTTTCTATTCACTTTTGTTTTGACCCTCTTATTCAAGAATTAAATAGGACATATAGAAATATAGATTCACCTACAGATGTGCTTTCTTTTGAAATGGGGGAGTATTATAGTGATGAAAAAGGTGATGAGCGGTATGTTGCAGGAGATATCGTTATAAGCGTAGATTCACTAAAGAAGAATGCAATTGATTTTTCTGTAAGCGAAAATGAAGAGTTGAAAAGACTTATCATTCACTCTATTTTGCATTTATCTGGAATGGATCATAGTGATAACTCAAAAGAGCAACCTATGTTAATATTACAAGAAGATATATTAAAATTATTTAATGATATTAAAATTATAAGGGAAGAAAAATGAAATTATTTGATAGATTTAAGAAAAAAAAGCCTGACGTGAATGCATCAGATGATGTGAATGAACAGCGGCAAGGCATGTTACAAGGTGTTGTAGATTTAGCCGATACTGTAGTGAAAGAGGTGATGATCCCTAGAATTGATGTGGATTTTTTATCAATAGATACGGCATATAGTGAGCTTTTGGATAAAGTGGTGGAATCGGGGCACTCTCGCTTTCCTGTTTATGAAGATTCAATTGATAATGTAGTGGGCGTTCTTTATGTGAAGGACATGTTGCGTCTCATTGCAAGAGGAAAGGAAGTGAAGGTGGCGGAAATTATCAAAAAACCTTTTTTTGTGCCAGAGTCTAAGAGAATTGATGGGCTTTTGATGGAATTCAAAAGAAAGCATGTTCATATTGCTGTGGCTATAGATGAATATGGTGGCACTTCAGGAATTGTGTGTATGGAAGACATAATAGAAGAAATTGTGGGAGACATACAAGATGAATTTGATAATGAGCGGGAAGATATTACAAAGCTAGGGGATGGGATGTGGCTTTGTGATTCTAGGGTAGACCTTGAAGATTTGGCAAGTGTTTTAGGAGAACAGATGCCAACTGATGATTTTGATACTCTAGGCGGTTTTGTTTTTGATTTATTTGGGAAGATACCTATAAAGTTTGAAAAGGCTACATGGAAAGATTATGATTTTATAGTTCATGATGTTGAAGGGCATAAAGTGAATACCATCAAAATAATAAAACATAAAAATATTAATTAATAAGGAAATTGCTATGAAAAAAAGAATTTTATTATTTGTGACTTTTATTTTAATAACAATGGGCTTGCATTCTGCTCCAACTGCAATTTCTTCATATGAAAGAGCTTATTCTTTGCAACAGGTTGGACAATATTATAGTGCAATTGAAATATATCAAGTTATTTTGAAAGAAAATAAGAGTTATAACTTAGTTTTTGCTCGTCTTGCAGAATGTTTTTATGCTCTTGATGAATTTGATCAAGCTTCTGATTGTGTTGAGAAGGCTCTGTCTTATAAACAAGCTGATGTGGAGCTAGAAGCACTTAAAGGCTTCATCCTTATAGGTCTGGATAAGGTTGATGAAGCTAAGGCTGTTTTTTCAAGTATATTAAATAGGCAACCTAATGATGTGAATGCAAAGTTTGGACTTGCTGAAATTGAAATTTCACAAGGAAGAATAAGCATGGCAAGGGATATATATAAGGAAGTTCTTCTTATGCGTCCTGAAAACAAAAGAGCTCTTTTAGCTATGTCTGTTATAGAACATCAATCTAATAATAAAAAAGAAGCCAACAAGTATATAAAGAAGGCATTGAAATATCATGGAAATGATGAGGTAACTAGTTATTTTGCAGCTTATATTAATGCTTTGGATGGAAAATATGAGACAGCTGAAGCATATTTGGATACAGCACTAAAAATTAATGCTGATTATGATGATGCCCTGTCTTTGTTGGCTAGCGTGCTTTATGAGAGTGAAAGATATTTTGAAGTGATTAGAGCTACAGATAGGCAAATTGCGAAAAATAAAAAAGCTCATGTTGCGTGGTATATAAAGACATTGGCACTTTTGAAGCTAGGAAGACAAGATGAAGCCATGCAAACGGCAAAAATTACATTAGCACTTATGCCAACTAGTGAAATCTATCGAATGCTTTTAGAAGAGATTGCAATTGATTCTTTAGACTTTGAAGATAAGTTTAGAAAAGAGCTTTCTAAATATCATAGTGAAAAAGCTGAAGGTTTTAATAACAAAAATGAAACAGAAAAGGCTTTTTTTGAGTATCGACGTGCGTTAAAGATGTATCCTTATGACTTGAAATCAAGAGAAGCATATGCAAAACTCTTGCTTAGAAAAGGCTATATGCAAAGGTATTTTGATGAATTGCAGTTTATTAAGTCCATTGGAAACACTCCGGTTAGAATATCTGACGCAATTGAGTCTTATGGCAAGATTTTAGACTCATCACTTCTTAAAAAATGGAATGTTGATGACCTTTATTTAGACAAAAATCATATTTCTATAGGACTTTTCTTTAGTAAAGATGGTTCTAATACTTTACTACCAGAGACTGGGCGTTTGGTTACAAATGCAATTAATGATGTTTTTTCTTATAACAGACGTTTTAAGATCAACGTATACACTGAAACCCCTACATCATATATTGATGCTTTTAAGATGGCAAGAGAAAAAGGGGATGCTTATTTTGCTTTGATTAAAGTTAACGAAAGTAATAATGATCTTACTTTGACTATGGAGCTTTATATTTCTAGGACAGGTTCACTTGCAAAAACTTTTAATGTGTACCGAAGTGATAATGATAGGTATAGCCTTTCTATTAGAAGGCTTTCGACTTTGGTTGCCTCTAGTATGCCAATTTTAGGCGTTATTCTCGAAAGATGGCAACATAATGTATTAGTTGATATTGGAAAAAATGACTTTGTAAGTGATGGAGCTGAAAAAGGAAGATTTGAAATTGTTGATAAAAACAAACTTAAAGCAAATAAAGATGAACTTTCTATAGTTTATGATGATGAGGCTATTTTAGGATATTTTAATATTACTAAAATGGAAGAAGATGTAAGTGAAGGTGAGATTAAGGAGAGAGGCTTTTACGATAAGATTAATAAGGGAGACTATGTTGTGATGAAAAAAACAGAAGAAAAAGAAGAAGTGGACTTAGCGTTGAAGCCAAAAGGAATGTCGTATCTACTTTATTTGATTAAAAAGATTAGATAATGTTTATGCTTAGTGGTTTTGTATTTATTGTTTTATTTGCTTTTCTTTTTGTGATACAACTTGTATTAACCTTTCTTATTCTTGTAAGACAAGGTAAGTCTTTGTTATCTTCTGAAAAAGAAGATGAAATATTGAAAGAGATTTCGACTTATCAAAGGTTATTAGATGAGAGTTTTGAAAAGACACGTTCCACAATTACTTTGAGTGCAAAAGAAGGAAGAGAAGAGTTGGATAATAAGTTTTTGAACTTCTCAAGACTGTTGGGTGAAAATTTATCTAATCTTTGGACACAAAATCAAACTTTTTCTTCAACTTTACGTAGTGAGATTTCTTCAGCTTTAGTAGCTTTTGAAAATAAATTTAGTGAAAATGTTAAGGATTTGAAAAATTCACAAAAAGAAAAGTTTGATGAATTAACAGAAAAACAGAATCAATTGACGGTACAAACTATTCAGGCTTTGGAGAAAATGCGAGACATTATTGAAGTGAAACTTGCAAATATTCAAGCTGAAAGCCTAGCTTCTTCAAAAGAGGTCAGAGAGGCTGTTGAGAAAAAACTAATTGATATACAAAAAGATAATACAGAAAAGCTGGAAAAGATGAGAGAGACTGTTGATGAAAAACTCCATAATACACTTGAGAATAGACTGAATGCGTCTTTTCGTCTTGTGAGCGAGCGCCTTGAACAAGTGCAAAAAGGTCTTGGTGAAATGCAAAGTCTTGCTACAGGTGTTGGGGACTTAAAGAAAGTTCTTTCAAATGTCAAGACAAAGGGAGTTTTAGGGGAATATCAACTTGGAGCAATTCTTGATGAGCTACTAACTCCATCGCAATATGGAAAGAATGTTAAGACAAAAGAAAATAGTAATGATATTGTTGAATATGCAATTAAGATTCCAAGTAAAGATGACAGTGGAAAGAATGTTTGGATTCCTCTTGATGCGAAATTTCCAACAGAAGATTATTCAGCATTGATTGATGCTTATAACGAAGGTGATGTGGAAAAGATAGAAAAATCTAAGAAAGAATTAGAGAGAAAGATTAAAACATTTGCAAAAGACATTAATACTAAATATATTGATCCTCCTAATACGACAGATTTTGCAATTATGTTTTTACCAATTGAGGGGCTTTATGCAGAAGTTTTGCGTCTTCAAGGACTTTTTGAAATGATCCAACGAGATTTTAAGGTTACAATCACAGGTCCTACAACTATTTCTGCTTTTTTGAATAGCTTGCAGATGGGATTTCGTACTCTTGCAGTTGAAAAAAGAACTAGTGAGATTTGGCATACTCTTTCTGCTGTTCGTACAGAATTTGGTAAATTTGGAGCTGTTCTTGAGAACACAAAAAAGAAGCTAGATGCGGCTTCTAAAGAAATAGATGGCGTTGGAGTGCGGACTAGGGCAATAGAGAGAAAACTAAAAGATGTGGATACTTTACCTGAAACAGAAGCGTCAAAACTTTTAGACTTTGGTTTGTAGTTTTTTAATAAATATACGATTTTTGATTATTTATATTTTTCTTGCATAATTTTACTTTTAGGTTTATAATACCGTAGGATATTTTTAGGAGATTGTTATGAATGATTTAAAGGTTGTTACCCCCCCCCCCCCCGAGAGATAATAAATAGACGTTTTTCTATACGTTTAAAACTACTAATAATTTTTGGGATTCTCATAGTAATAGCTGTTTTTGCGTTGGGATTTTTGTCTATGAACATGGCAAAACGTGCTGTAGTGGAAAAGGTTGAAATACATCTAACTGACAAGGTTCAAGATGTTGTAGGGATTATTGATGGTAGGATTATGTCATTTTTTCAATTTTTGGAAGGAATTGCTAGAAATCCCTTATTGCGAGATGAGAGTATTTCATACACAAAAAAAGCTAGATTATTAGAAAATGAAGCAAAAATAAATAATAATGTAGAATTTTTTGGTGTGTGTGATATAAATGGTGTACGTTATTCTGGCGATGGAAATACTACAAATATAGAGCATAGAGATTGGTTTAAATCAGCTGTTAAAGGAAATAATTTTGTTGCACCACCTCGTATATCTACTGCAACTAATGAATTACAAATTGTTTTTGGAGTGCCAATATATGATGACAATAAAAGAGTTATAGGTGTTTTAAGTGCTGCTTTGGATGGATTATGGCTTTCTAATAATGTTAGTGATCTGGTAGTTGGAAAAACTGGTTACTGTTATATACTTGAACCTGAAGGCACTTGTTTGGCTCATAAGGACTCTCAACATGTTATAAAGGCACGTAACTTAATTAATGAGTCGAAAAATAATGTTTTGGTGAAGGCAATTGCTGATTTTGCTAAACATGCTATAGAAAGTGATGATAATGAAGTTGGTTATTATCAATATCAAAATATTTCTTACATAAGTTCGTATGACAAAATGAATACTACAGGATGGACAGTTATAATCCAAGCACCTATAGATGAGTTTATGGGAACTGTAAAAACACTAAGGCTTTCTATGTATATAATTGGTGCTATTGTTTTGAGTATTGCACTTATAATTACCTTTATAATGGCTTCTCGTATGGTTCGTCCAATTCAAACTACAGTTGGAGCCTTGAAAAATATTGCTCTAGGAGAAGGAGACTTAACTGTTCGTCTTCCTATTCGTGGAAACGATGAGATTGCAGATTTGAGTTTGTACTTTAACCAGACAATAGCAAAAATTGGCTTTTCAATTAAGGCTGTTGATGAGAATGCACACATAATGGAAGATGTTGGCATGGAATTAAGTAATAATATGACAGCGACTGCCTCAAGTGTTCACGAAATTAGCTCAAACATAGATAGTGTAAAGCAACAAGCTTTAATGCAAGCTGCAAGTGTAACAGAAACAGCTAGTACCATAGAAGAAATTACTCATACGATCAAACAATTAAATGCAAGTATAGAAAGTCAAGCAAATAGTGTGGCTCAGTCTTCATCTAGTATTGAACAAATGGTGGCAAATATTAAAAGCATAACAGGAACACTTGAAAAAAGTGATGGTCTGATTAAAGAGTTGACTGGAGCTACAAGAGATGGAAAAGATACTCTTTCTCAGTCTAATACTGTAACAAGTAAAATTGCAGAGGAATCGGGTAGTCTTATGGAAGCTTCTAGTGTGATTCAACATATAGCTAGCCAGACTAACCTTTTGGCAATGAACGCAGCTATTGAAGCAGCTCATGCAGGTGAAGCAGGAAAGGGATTTGCTGTGGTAGCTGATGAAATAAGAAAGTTGGCAGAAGAATCAGCAAGTCAAGGGAAAGCTATAACTGCAACGTTAAAAAGTCTTTCTGGTGAGATTGAAGGACTGTCATCGTCATCGAAAGTTGTGGAAACTAAATTCAATGTAATTTTTAATTTAGCAGAAGAAGTGAAGTCAATGAGTAATAGACTTACTGAAGCTATGAGAGAGCAAGAAAATGGGAGTAAGGAAGTACTTACTGCTATTAAAGACATCAATTCTGTGACAAATGAAGTGCAACATGGTTCTTCCGAAATGTTAAGAGGAAGTGAAGTGGTAGCTCAAGAGATGGAAAAGCTAGATGGGCTTACACGAGTTATAACCGATAGTATGAACGAGATGGCTGCTGGAGCTACACAGATTAGCAATGCTGTGCAAGAAGTTGCTGACATTGCACAAAAGAACAAGATGAGCATTGAAGAGTTGGTTGAAGAGGTGGAAAAGTTTAAAGTTTAATTTACAGAAGCGAGGTTTTAATATTTCATTAACTTCGCTTTTTTATACTTATAGAAACTTTTTTACAAAAAAAATAATGTCATGTTTTATTTTTTCCGATACTCTATGTGCGTATGTTTAAGGTAAATGTTAAACTTTTCAATATTTTATTTATATTTTTTCTTTTTTCATTAAATCTTGATTGTGATGATGCAGTTATAGAGTTTGGTGGTCAAAGAGGTTGGGGTCAATTATCTTCTATAGAAAATGTTACATACACTGAGGGCTTACATGGTTTTAGAAGCTTGGAGCTTTTGGCTTCTCCTGAAAAAACTAACGAAGCTTATGATTTGTTTTTAAGCTTTGATGGAGATGTTTCGAAAGATTACCTTGAATTTTATGATATAGCATCTTCAAAAGCATTTTATGTGAAAAAAGAAAAGGCTAAATATGGTACAGGTGCTTTGTTGTGTAGGTCAAACGCAAAACAACCTGCAATAGTTTTGTCTCCTAAGAATAATGCATTCTTTTTTGGAAACTCAAAGGTTAATTCTTTCACTATTGAGTTTTGGCTATGTCCTGAAGATTTAAGGGCTGGTTCTAATATCATAAAATGGTGGAGTCAAATATTAGAAAAAAAAGTTTTTATGTTTCAGAACATTATTGTTTCTATTGTAGACGATAAGCTTGAGTGGTCTTTTTTTAATATTTGGCGTGATGATAATAATAGAGGAATAGATGTAAAAGTTAGAAGCCAGAACCAGTTACCATTAGAAAAATGGACACATCATTTATTGACATTTGACGATGAAACTGGATTACTTGAATATAGAATTGATGGGAAGGTTGATTCTAGTCGTTATTTAACATTGTCAGGTAAAGAAACGAATAGAATTTTTTATTCCATGAAAGGAAAAACTGCAAAGCTTTTAATCGGTGAAGGATATTCTGGTTTAATTGACAATTTAGTTGTGAAAAATAGTTTTTCGCCCCAAACTTTTCAAGAAGCTATGGGAAATGGAGAAAGATATAATAAAAATGGTGGTAGGGTTGTCTCTCATATCATTGATACTGGTGGAATTAATTCAATGCCAAAAATGCTAGATGCAAAAATGAATGTTGAAAAAGAGGCTAGTATTGCATTCTTTATTAGAACTAGTAATAATCCGTATAATTGGACACCTACTTATCCTTCGTGGAGAGCAGTATCTAGAAACGAGGCGATATTTAATTGCCAACCTGGTCGATTTTTTCAAATAGCTTTTAATATGTATCCTGATAAGGATGGTGATATATCTCCTATTATTCATTCTCTAAAGCTTGATTATGAGCGTGACGTTTTTGCAAAACCTCCAATAGAACTTACTGCTAAAGAGGGGGATGGCTATGTGGATTTGTCATGGAGTCGTTCTATTGATTTTGATGTAAAAGGTTATTTAGTATTTTTTGGGGATAGGGAGGGGCAATATCTTTTACCTTCTTCACCAATAGATGCTAAAGATTCGCTTTCTATAAGAATATATAATCTTGAAAATGGAAAATTATACTTCTTTTCTGTTGTAGCTTATGATGAAAATGGGAAATTAAATCATGGTGAGTTTTCTAAAGAAGTATGGATTCGTCCAATGCAACATAAATAACTTTTCATAAATCTTTTAAGGCTTAGTGTTAAGGTGAACACTGATTAATTGCTTATATAGCTTGCATCATAAATGTGTGAATTGGTCAGTGTTGCTTTAATGCACTACTTACTTTTTCATTATAAATAAATTACTAAAACTTGTTTACTCCAAATTGTAATTAAATTACATTAATTATGTTTGACATTCTAGTATCTATGCAATATTATTAATGACCTTGAAAGTTTTAAGTTAAATCATGCTTTTGTTGGAGGCTAAAAAATGGAAGAAAGAATTTATGAGAAGTATATAAGAGATGGAGTGATTTTACCACCACCTATTTCTGTTTTTGTTTTAGGGATTTTAACAACATCGTTGTTCTTTGTTACTGCTGTTTTAGAGATGTCAATTACTAAAGTACAGACTTTTACAGAAATTATTTCTTCACCTAGCATTATTTGTTCTTTTCTATTTACAATTATTGTAGAGGTGCTTGCACATCAGTTTTTTATTAAAAAGGTACGAAATTTTTTTAACGATCAAGATTCTGCTATTCATGCAGCATCTTTTTATACTGTTTTTATTCAAATTGTGCCTGTTGGCACAGGAATAGTTCTTCCATTTTTGTATTTAGCTGAGAAAGGTCTTTTAAATAATCCTTTGCTTTCTATTTCAATCTTTTTTATTATTTTTGGAAATGTTTCTTTAGTATCATTATTCATGTGTATATTTTTTATTGAATACTTTGAAAAATATGTAGTTTTTGTCAGATTTGAGGAAAACCAAATTAGAATGAATTTGCTTGTTAGAAACATTTTAGTAGTGTTTTTTCAAACAATTGGTGTCGTGATGGTAACTACAGGGCCTATATTTGCACTTGCTCAAAGAATGGCACTTTTGGAAGCACTCAAAATTGCATCTCCTATTGGCATTATAGCTGTGATTCTAGCAATAATAGACGGTAGTTTGATGGCAGAACATCAAAGTAGAGCATTAAAGATTATGTATAAGAAAGTTCATCTATTAAAACAAAAAGATTTTAAAGAGCATAATCTTTATGTTGAATATAGAAATGAGTTTGGGCTTGCAATGAATAATCTTAGAGAATACACGGAACAAGCTAGAATATTGTTTACAAATATAAAAGATAAATCTCATTTTTCAGTTTCTATAATGGCAAACCTTCTACAAGAGATGAAAAATTCAAAGTCATGTGTTGAAGATATTCTTTCAAAAACTAGTAGTATTGATAGGATGATTATTGAGCAATCATCTTTACTCCAAGAAACCGAAGAGCTCTTATCTTCAATGGTTGCTACTATCGAAAACCTAGGCGAACATATAACAGGGCAGAATGAAGGAATTACACTTTCTTATGATGCAGTGAAAACGATGGTTGAGAGCGTCCAAAATATTACAAATGCACTTGAAAGTAATTTTCAGTCGATAGAAAATTTAAAGAATGAAACGGAAAAAGTTAAACAGTTTTCACATAAAACTTCTAACAATGCATCTGAAATACAGGCTGCTTCTGATGGTTTAATTGAAGCAGGAAATATCATTCAACATATTGCTTCTCAAACTAACTTACTCGCAATGAATGCAGCTATTGAAGCAGCTCATGCAGGAGAGGCAGGCAAAGGTTTTGCTGTTGTTGCAGATGAGATAAGAAAACTTTCTGAAGAATCCAGTGGACAAGGAAAGCGTATTTCTAATATGTTAAAGGAACTAACGGAAAGAATAAAAGAAATTGCAGATCAGGCTTTTTCTTCTGAAGAAATAGTGAAAACAGTGTTTGAAATTACTCAATCTGTAAAGGAAGAAGAAACTAGAATTTACTCTAGCATGAAAGAGCAAAGTAATCAGGGAGAAAAAGTGCTTGCTGCAAATAAAGATGTATTAGAACGCACTAATGCAATTAAAACATTGCTAGAGGAAAGACTAATGCAGGGTAGCAATGAAATTTCTAGTTCTATGAAAGCTCTTTCTAATCATTCTGAGGAGATCACAATGAACATGAAAGAAATCCAACATAGCATTGATTTAATCTCAAGATCTGTCTCAGAAGCTGACAGGACGGCAGATAAGAACAATAAAGCGTTCTTAGAACTTAACAAAGAATTGGATGAGATTAAAACATAAGTTATTCTAATAATTTTTCTATTGATTGTGTCTATTGTCTTTGAAGGTCTAATGTTATGATTCCCTATTTACCTTTATTCTTTGTAATGTTAGAATGTCCCCACTATGACACAATCTAATTATTCTGCTAGTAATATAACCGTATTGAAAGGTTTGGAAGCTGTTCGAAAAAGGCCTGGTATGTACATTGGCTCTACAGGTCCAAATGGACTTCATCATCTTGTGTATGAAGTTGTGGATAACTGTATTGATGAGGCAATGGCTGGTTTCTGTAATAAAATAATCGTAGTTCTTGAAGCTGGAAACGTTGTTCGTATTGAAGATAATGGGCGAGGTATTCCTGTTGATATTCATGCTGAAGAAGGTGTTAGTGCTTTGGAACTGGTTATGACTCGCCTTCATGCAGGTGGCAAGTTTGACAAAGGGTCATACAAGGTTTCAGGTGGTCTTCATGGTGTTGGTGTTTCTGTTGTTAACGCTCTTTCTAATTGGCTTGAAGCTAGAGTTTTCCGTGATGGTGGAGAGTACTATGCAAAGTTTGAAAAAGGGGAGATTGTTAGTCCTGTAAAGAAACTTGGTTCTTCTTCTAAACGCGGTACTATTATTCGTTGGGCAGCAGATCCTTCTATTTTTACCGAAACCACTACATATAATTTTGATGTATTATCTGCAAGATTGCGTGAATTAGCTTTTTTAAACAGCTCTATTTCTATTGTTCTAAGAGATGAGAGACTTACAACTCCAAAAGAAGTTATTTTTGCATTTGAAGGTGGTATTTCCCATTTTGTTAATTATTTAAATGAATCAAAACAAGTTTTGCCAAAAGAGCCTATATATATTGAAGGTGAAAAGTCAGATGTAGTTTCGGAAATTGCTTTACAATATAACGATGGTTACAATGAAAATATTTTAAGCTTTGTAAATGATATAAACACGCATGAAGGCGGTTCTCATTTAGATGGTTTTAAACACGCTTTAACTCGTGTGATGAATGAATTCTTAAAGAAAAATCCTAAGTTATTAAAGAAAATAGAAAAGGAAGAGAAATTAGCAGGTGAAGATGTAAGGGCTGGACTTACTGCTATAATTTCTGTGAAGGTGCCAGAACCACAGTTTGAAGGGCAAACAAAGACAAAGCTTGGGAATAGTGAGGTGCGAAGCATTGTAGACTCCATCTTTTCTGAAAAATTAACATTATATTTTGAACAAAATCCTCAAACCATAGAAAAGATCTTGGAAAAGTGTGTTGCTGAAGCATCAGCTAGAATTGCAGCAAGAAAAGCAAAAGAAGCAACAAGGCGAAAAAGTGGTATTGATAGCTTTGGCTTACCGGGTAAATTGGCGGATTGCTCTATGAAAGACCCTGCAATGTGTGAAGTGTATATTGTTGAGGGAGATTCTGCAGGAGGTTCTGCAAAGAAGGGGCGAGATAGTAAGACGCAGGCAATTTTGCCACTTTGGGGAAAGATGCTCAATGTTGAAAAAACTAGGCTTGATAAGGTAATTTCCAATGAGAAGTTGCAACCAATTATTGCAACGCTTGGAACAGGTATTGGAAATGATTTTAATATTGAAAAGATAAGATATCATAAAGTTATTATCATGGCTGATGCCGATGTTGATGGTTCACATATTAGAACTTTACTACTTACTTTCTTTTTTAGATATATGCCTCAATTGATTGAGCAAGGTTATGTTTATCTAGCAATGCCACCTCTTTATAAGGTTTCACATAACAAAAAAGAATGGTATGTTTATGATGATGCTGAAAGGGAAGCTTTGTTAAAAAAGATTGGGAATGGTGGAAATGTAGCAGTGCAACGCTATAAAGGTCTTGGTGAAATGGATGGAACTCAACTTTGGGATACAACTATGGATCCTTCAAAGAGAAAAATGATGAGAGTTACATTACCTGATGCTTTGGAAGCTGATAGGACATTTAGTACTTTGATGGGAGAAGAAGTTGAACCTCGACGTAAATTCATAGAAGAAAACGCTGTATATGCAAATCTTGATGTTTAATTAATGAGTAAGTTTCCTATTCATTTCATGTGTGTGAGTAGGAAACTTGTTTATTTTATCCAAAAAATATACATTTTAATACTATATTTTTAGTGTTCTTCTTTCTTAATTTTCCATGCTTTGTGTATTTTTTTATTTCGGAAATCTAAGGGAATAGAATTTTTAGATATGTCTTTTATGAAAATAGATTGATCTGATGCTTTATGCAAAGCCTCTTCATCAAATTTTATGCGTTTTGAGTTAGAAGAAAAATAAAGAATACCTTCATTTTCTAGTAGTTTTATACACTTACAACAAAGATTCAAATAGTCCCTATTAACATCGAAAAAACCTTCCCAGCGTTTTGAATTTGAAAATGTTGGAGGATCACAAATAATAATGTCCCATTTCTTGTGTTTTGCTATAGCATCATCTAAAAATGTCATTACTTCTTCATTTTTCAAAACAAAGCTATTAGAGTGGTTTATTCCATTTAACCTCATGTTTTCTTTTGCCCATAAGAGTGCAGTTTTAGATGAATCTACACTGCAGACACTTCTTGCACCTCCCAAAGCAGCATGGATTGAAAATGAGGCTGTGTAGCAAAATAGATTTAATACATTTTTATCTTTTGCTTCTTTTGCAACTTCCATTCGTAAAGGTCGATTGTCTAAAAAAAGACCTACGTCAAGGTAGTCAGAAATATTTATATAAAAAAATGCTTTACCTTCTTTGGTAATAAAAGAAAGTTTTTTACTATTGCTCATCTTATTATATTGGGATAGACCTTTTTGTTTTTCTCTAATTTTGGTTGAGACATTGCTCAGAGGCACTTCTAACAATGAAGCCGATAGCTCAGTGAATTCACTTAGAAATGCCATTTCTTCATCTTCATCTATGTCATATGGTCTTTTATATAGAGTAACACTCAGATAAGGAATATTCTCATTAGAAGTATAAAGCTCAAGTAGTAAAGGAATTTCTGGAATATCCTTATCATAAAGGCGGTAGCAGTAAATATCATTCTTTCTTGCCCATTTACTCAAAGTTTTATACTGCTTTATAAGTCGATTTGCGAAAATCTTTTTCTGATATTCCTTTTTAGCTTCCATTCGATGTCATCATATAACTGAGCATTGCATAACCCGAGCTTAAATCTTCGCGCCATACTTCAACACTATCAGGAGCATTGATCTTTACATTTGTAAAGTTCCATATAGCTTTAATTCCTGCTTTAACAAGAATATCTGTTAATTCTTGTGCATATTCTGAAGGAACTGCTAAAATTGCTATACTGATTTTTTCACTCTTTATTAACTTTTTTGCTTCATCAATATTATATATTTTAACACCATGAACCATTTTTCCAATTTTTGAGCTATCAGTGTCAAAAGCAAGTTTTATTTTAAGACCATGCTCCTTAAATCCTACATAGCCAATTAATGCAGAACCAAGACAGCCTGCTCCAACTAAGGCTGCAGATTTTTCAATATTCCACCCCAAGAAACTTTCAATGGAAGTAATCAATTCTTTTATTGCATACCCACGTTTTGGCTTCCCCATAACACCAGTTAAGGATAAATCTTTTCGCACTTGAATTGCTTCTAACTGCAATTCATCCGCTATAACTGTTCCAGAAATATACTCATCCCCATGAGCAAGAGCTGCTTTAACAATATATAGATATGATGGCAAACGCCTGATAGACGGACCTGCAAATATCTTCTTTCTTGGCATACTTGTTTCCTTATCCTATATCTCTGCTTTGTTTTCCATCTCATCAGATGTTATTAAAATATCATCTTCTCTATTTGTCGCATAACTTACTGAAAGAGGTTTTCCTCTGTAGCGAGAATTATTTAAACCTGCTATAACACTTTCTGCATTCTCCTTCATAATCTGCACAAAACAATAGTTATCCAAAAGTTTGATTTCTCCTATATGTTCACGTGGAATAGATGTATTTTGCATAATTAAAGTGATAATATCTTTAGGTGAGACACCTCTTTTTCTTCCTATGCTAAAAAATAATACCTTCGCTTCATCTTTTCCTAAAATGATTTTAGGTTTACTTTGATGAAAGGAAGAGTAGCCTTCCTTATTACTACTTCTTGTATTACTTGTAGGTTTACCATTTAAAATTAATTGCTTTGCTAAATATGAAGCAACATAGCTTCTCATTGTGAAAGGCACACTTTTTCTAAATAATTTTCTATACCTATCTAATTCTTTTGGATCATCTGCAACTTTCACAGACTCCAAAGCTTGTGTAACGCATGAGACAAATTTTTGCTCAATCTCATTTAAAACTTCATCAGACACTTCTTGTATCTCCTTAAAAAAATTGCCTTCTATTTTTGCATATAATCTTACTTTTATCAATAGCTTTTTTGTTGCTATAAATAAAAGCCACACAAAGATTTCTCTCAGTGTGGCTTCTGTCTAGTAAAAGTTTGGTAGTTTATTATTTGAATGTTGCATAAAGAGTTACATCATGGGCAATCATAGTATATTCTAATTCTTCTGTTTTCTTTTGTTCCTCTGTTAGCGAAGAATACTTTCCAATATTCCAAGAATCGAACTTTTTACCCTCAGGAACTATAGGTTTGATTTTTACCTTATCCCCAGCCTTTAATTTAGTTTGAGTTTTAGAGATAGTAGTTTCTCCAATAATTTCACCATTTTGAACTTCAAAAGAATATAATACAGGCTTCTCTTTACCTGTCGTAAAGTTAAAACGTTTTTCAGTAAATCTTACATTAGCAACAGTTCTTAAAGGCTCATCAATGACAATATAATATTTTGTATTCCCATCAAGTGGATTTGTTGAATAATAATTCAATTTTCCAACCATCTTAAATGTTACTTTTGTAACTGGTTTTCCATCTTCTATTACAGTTTTCCATACCCCTTCTGTAAGGCGTGAAGGATCATCTCCTGCTGTTCCTGTAGCTTTTTTGCTGATAAAAATGCCATTCCCTTTGTTTCCTCCCTCACTTACCCCAGCAACTTCATAAGAAGGTTGATAGATTAATTGGTTAAAATATATTGAGATCGTGCTTTCTACATTTATATCTGTTTTTTCATTAGTTTTAATATCCAAAGTTGTATCATCATTAATTAATATTTTTAAGACATCAGGAGTGGGGGCTGGAGTAGGTGACTTTTCAATTGTTAAAGCATATGATTTTTCTTCCCTTGAATAACTCATGTCGAATTTATCATTAAAGTCTTTACTTATGACAAAGTTATACTTTTTTATCTCATTTAATCCACCAGTGGGAGTAATAGTCATTGTATTTTCAGTTTCATCGTATGAATAGGATACTGGCACAACATCTGTTCCTTGACTAAGATTCATATGACTATTAAGATATATATTCATTTTTGTTGTATCATCATAAAATTTCACTGGATTATTATGAAATTTACCTTTAATTGTAAGTGGATTTGTAACCTTCATGTCTTTAGTGTAAGGGTTATTGTTAAAGAGAACATTTTCAATTCCCCCTTTCTTTGGTAATTTTTTTGTGATGCTTGATTCTGCAAGCACTTTTTGAGCATCATCTAGTGCTTTAACAGTGATTTTAATATCTTTTTCTTCTTCTCCCATCAATTTATCTAAGTCTTCCACCCCTTCTGCTGTCTTAAATTTTGTATTAGTTAGTTTGTTTTCATTAGTTCGTTTATCTTCTATAAACACATCATAATGAGTGGCTCCATCAAAAGCATCCCACGAAACAACACTATTGATAACATTAAATTCTTCACCTTTTGGAAGAACTCCCAAAAAATCGCTTGCTCGTAAGTTATTTAATTCTTTTGTTGTATTGGGAGGTGTAGCTGCTTCTTTAGATAGTTTTAGTGTGTAAGTGCCATCGCTTTTACCAGCCTTTTTTACTTTGAAGATAATTGTCTGAACTGCTTCTGTAAGATTTATTGTGGTGGCGTACGTACCAAAATCAATGCTTCCGCCATCTTCAGGAACTGCATCTATGTTTACAGTAGAAACGTCAGATTTAAACACTATTGGCAGTCCTTCTTGTTTGGAAGCTTTAACAATGTCATTATTTGTCGCTTCATATTTTCCAACTTTCAATGATTTGAGTTTTGCTGTTTCTGTAGGAACAACTGGGTTGGAAGGTTTAGGTGGAACATCTTGTTTATTGTTTGTGCTTTTATGATTACAGGCAAAAACCGAAAACATAAAAATAGAAATTAACAAAAAACACTTTAAATATACTTTTCTCATATATAACTCCTATAAAATGTAATCTCTGGATTACAAAATGGTAAAATATTATAATCTGTTGAAGATAAATGTCAATATGATTTTCTATAGAATTTGTTATTGAATATTTTTTAAATTTTAGTAAAACTAATCCAAGATTATGCTAGTTTTTAGAACTTTATTTTTTATATTTTTTCAAAAGATTTGTTTTTATCTAAGATCTTTTTTGTTTTTCAAAAATCAATTTTATCTTAATTCATGTTACATGCTGTCCATTAGCCTAAAAAATACCTGTACATTAGCTAGTGTTAGGATTGTACATTAGCTAATGTTATAGTTGTACATTAGCTAATGTACTGCCCCTAAACTGTACAGTTTAGGCATGCGAAACTGTATTATTTAGGGATCGTAAACTGTACAGTTTGCATATGCGAAACTGTACATGTTGCGGTCGTGAATACGACCGCCTTTCAATGAATTCCCTCTCATCGCCACTCCGAAGGAGTGGACATGTTGCGGTCGTGAATACGACCGCCCTCAAATAAATTTTCCACTCATCGCAAGCCCTTCAGGGCTTGACATGTTGCAATCTCGAATGAGGTTGCAATCCAATGAGTTTCCTCTCATCGCAGAGGCGTAAGCCTCTGACATGTTGCGGTCGTGAATACGACCGCCTTCCAATGAATTCCCTCTCATCGCCACTACAAAGGAGTGGACATGTTGCGCTCGTGAATATGAATGTGACCAATTCCTCTTAGCATTATTAAAACTCTTGTTATGTAAAAGAAAAAACATTAAAATCCTGAAGTTATTGCTTATGAAAAAATATATTTTGTTATGGCTATTAATTTTAGCCAGCATTTGTTCATGTAAACAAAAAGAAAGACGAGTACAAAGAGTTGAGTTCGCTTTTGACACTATTTGTTCCATTCAAGTTTTCACTGATAATATGGAAGAAAAAGAAGTCCAAAAAATTTTAGACGAAGCTTTTGAAAAGTTAAAAAGACTAGAAAATATTTTTAGTCCTACATTAAAAGAGTCTGAGTTGTATAAATTAAATGAAAATATCTCTAATAATGCAATTCCACTTTCACCAGAATTACACTACTTAATAGAAGAAAGTTTACATTTTGCTCATATCACTTCTGGAGCTTTTAACCCATGCATTGCCTCTCTTACAAAGCTTTGGCAACCTCTATGGAAAGGAGAAGGAGATATTCCTACAAAAGAAGAAATAAATGAAGCACTTCACGGAGTAGATTATACTGATTGTGTTTTTAAAAATAATGACATAATCAAAACGCCTTATATAAAGTTTGATTTAGGGGCAAGTGCAAAAGGTTATGCAACAGATTGCATAAAGACACTTCTAAATGAAAGAGGCATTAAAAAGGCTATAATTGATTTAGGTGGTAATATTTTTGTCGCACAAGAACAAGGCAACTCTAAAATGAAAGTTGGCATAAAAAGTCCAATTCTTCACGAAACTGGCAAAGTGGCAGGTTATGTAGAAGTGAAAAATAAAGCAGTTGTAACATCTGGCAATTATGAAAGATTTTTTGAAAAAGATGAAAAACTATATCATCATATTCTTTCTTCAAATACAGGCTATCCTGTAGAAAATGAATTAAGAGCAGTTACGATAATATCAGATAGTGCTATGCTTAGCGATATTCTTTCCACATCTTGCTTTGTTTTGGGTGTAGAAAAAAGCAAAAGCTTGTTAGAAAACTTTCCGGAAGCTTCTGCTATATTTTTTTTGAATAGCAATGAAATTATTGAAGTGAACAATATCTCATCACCTTTTAAGCTTTTGGATTCAAGATTTACAATCACAAAAAATACTTTTTAATTTAATGGTATCTATCTCTCTTTTTTTTTGTTTTTCTTCCATATATAATATAAGAATATGTGGCAAGATAAAAATTTATACCTCATATGTTACATTTATAGTAGGTATTATTAAACAAAAATGAACTACTCTAGTGAAAAAGGCTGGCGAGAAGAAAGCTTTGCAGATTATAAAAATAACAATTTAAGTGAACTCATCTCACCTGATTTTTCAAGATTAATAGAAGAGACCACATCAATACAAGAAAAACAAGCTCTAAAATCTCAGGTCTTTTTTGATGAAAAAGAAATGGAAGCCAGCTGTGATGAAAACGCTGATCCTTTAGGAGAAGCAAACCATGCTGTTAGTTCTATTCTAGTACATCAATATAAGAATAGAATACTTTTGCTTGCAACAGGCAAATGCTTTGCACATTGTCGCTACTGCTTTAGAAAAAGTTATACAGCAAGACCTAAAGGTTTTATAACTGATGAAGAACTCAAAAATGTAATTTCCTACTTAAAAGAAAATCCAAACGTAAAGGAAGTTTTAATTTCGGGAGGAGATCCTCTAACAGCTTCATTTGAAGAGCTTAAATGCTTGCTTTTAACTTTGAGAAAAAACTTTCCTTCACTCATTTTTAGACTTTGCACAAGAGCTCCCATCTTTGCTCCCTCGATATTTTCAAATAATCTTTTATTGTTATTAGAAGAAGTGAAACCTCTTTGGCTCATTCCTCACATTAACCATTCAGCAGAATTAGGCTTATCACAAAGATTATGCCTAGAAAACATCTTGAAAAATGCAATTCCTATGCAAAGTCAAACAGTTTTACTAAAAGGAATAAATGATAATGTCAAAACGTTAGTCTCATTATTCAACAATCTAACAATGCTAGGTATTAAACCAGGCTATCTTTTTCAATTGGATATGGCTTTTGGAACGAGTCATTTTAGAGTACCACTAAAAAAAGCTCTAATATTATGGGAAGAAGTAAAAGAAGAACTTTCAGGGCTTTCAACTCCAACTTTTGCAGTAGACTTGCCATTAGGAGGTGGAAAGTTCCCACTATCAGCAGTAAGTTTGCAAAAGAAATTTACCTATGATGGAAATAACACAATAAATGTTAGAAAAAAGAATAATAAAGTATACACTTATTCCACAAAAAATGATAAAAATTATAATTAAAGATAAATTAACTAGTCTAAAATTTAAAAAAAATCATACATAAACTATGTAATAATATAACAATTTTTAATAAATTTAAGCTTTTTTAACAAAAAAAAATCAAATTTGTTTATTTTTAATAACGAAACAAAATGTTTTTATAAAATTAATTAATATGGCATGTTTTTTGCTAAGTATATAAGTGAGAATTACTTATTCTCAAATTTGTGTTATTACTTAGGAGATAAAACATGAAAAATGAAACCAGTATTTATAATCAATATTTAAGAGAAATAAAAAATTATCCTCTATTAACTAGCGATGAAGAAAAAGAGCTTGCGATAAAAATAAAAAAAGGAAACACAAAGGCTTTAGAGCAACTTATCAATTCTAATTTACGTCTTGTAGTAAAAATTGCACATAATTACATTATTCCTTCAAATAAATTGATGGATATCATTCAAGAAGGAAATATAGGGCTAATGACTGCAGCAAAGAAATTCTCACCTGATTTTAATGTTCGTTTTGCTTCTTATGCATGTCTTTGGATTAAACAATCTATGAATAGATATCTTTCATATAATGATGAACTAATTCGTATTCCATCAAGAAAAGCCACTATTGTAAGAAATGTTAAGAAGTTTAGAGTGGCGTTTAAGAAAACAAATAAGAGAGAACCATTTTCTGAAGAAATTAGTAAAGCCTTAGATATTGAAAAAAATCAATTACAAATGCTTCATACCTTTATATATGAAACTATTTCTAGTTTAGATGCTAATATTTCTATAGGTAAAAAGGAGAAAAACACGTCAACTTTATATGATTATATTGCATCAGATGGCGAAGAAAATCCTGAAACTATATATATAACGAAAGAAATAAGCTCTCAACTCGACAAACAATTAGATTTTTTAGGAGAAAGGGATAAGGATATTTTAAAAAATAGATATAGATTAAATAGAGATAAGAAAGTAGTTCCATTTCACACGTTAGGGGAAAAATATTCTATTTCATCCGAGTCTGTTCGTCAGATAGAAATTAGAGCAATAAAGAAACTCCAAGCTAGAAAAGAAACATTATTAAAGGTCATTCCATTTTAGGTTAGCTTTTGTTAAGTGGCAAAGACACTAATTAGATTATTCTGATTGTCTAAAAAGTCTTTTTGAATTTTGGATAGTTAGGTATCTTCTAAAGACCAACAAAGGTTTTTAGAAGATACTCATAATTGTGAAGTTTACAAGAGTTCCACAGTTTAACTCTATCTTTCAAACTTTCGGTATATAGCACGTCGTGGAGTTTGTGCATCTTTACCAAATTTCTCGCGTCGCCATACCACATATTCAGACCAGTTTCCATCATACCATATCACTTCACCAGTAGCTTCAAACACTAATAAGTGAGTGCAAACACGATCTAAGAACCAACGGTCGTGACTTATTATGATGGCAGATCCTGCAAAATCTTGCAAAGCTTCTTCTAATGAACGCAATGTTGCAACATCTAAGTCATTTGTAGGCTCGTCCAATAAAAGAACATTAGCACCTTCTTTAAGCATCATAGCAAGGTTAATCCTATTTCTTTCGCCTCCTGAAAGCACTCCTATTTTCTTTGATTGATCTTGTCCACTAAAATTGAACCACGCACAATATGCTCTTGAATTAACTTCTCTAACCAAAGAAGAGTCCCCTCCATCACCTAGTTTTATTATATCAAGACCTGAAGAAAGTTGTTGCCAAACAGTTTTATCTTCATCAAGAGAATCTCGCATTTGATCTGCATAGCCAATTTTAACAGACTCACCTATTTTTATTTCTCCACTATCAGGCTTTACAATCTCTTTTTTTCCATCTTCTCCATTATAAACTGCCTGCCCTGTAGCTCCCATAATCATCTTAAAAAGAGTCGTTTTTCCAGCTCCATTAGGACCTACAATGCCTACTATGGCTCCTTGAGGAATTGTAAAGTTGACGTTGTCAAAAAGGAGTCTATCACCATAATGTTTTGAAAGATTTTGCACATCAATAACAAGACTTCCTAGTCTTCTTGATGTGGGGATCATCATATGTAATTCTTTCACTTTTTCTTTAGAACTGTTAGAAAGTAGCTTTTCATAGTCTTTAACACGTGCTTTACTTTTTGCATGTCTACCTTTGGGACTCAAGCCAATCCACTCCAATTCACGCTCTAAAATCTTTTGTTTTTCTGTTTCTTTCTTTTCTTCTAGGCGTAATTGTTCACTTTTTTGAGCTAACCAACTGGAATAATTTCCTTTCCACGGAATGCCTTCGCCCCTATCAAGTTCCAAAATCCATGTTGCAACATTGTCAAGAAAATAGCGGTCGTGAGTTACACAAATTATAGTACCTTCATATTGCTGTAATCTATTTTCAAGCCATGCAATAGTTTCAGCATCCAAATGGTTTGTAGGCTCATCCAAAAGCAAGATGTCTGGCTTTTGGAGTAAGAGACGACATAGAGCAAGACGACGACGTTCTCCTCCAGAAAGAGTGTCAACAATTTGGTCAGGTGGTGGGCAACGCAATGCCTCCATCGCAAGTTCTACTATGCTATCCAACTCCCATGCGTTGGTTGCATCAAGCTTCTCTTGTATTTTTTCTTGCCTTGCCATGAGCTTATCGATATCTGCATCAGGATTTCCAAACTCTTCGTTTACTTTATCAAACTCTGAAAGTAAGTCAACTATTTCTTTAACACCTTCTAAAGCAATCTCCTTTGCTGTTTTGCCCTTTTCCAAATATGGCTCTTGCTCTAATATGCCAATTGTATAGCCATCTTGCAAATAAACATCTCCAACAAAGTCTGTGTCCTTTTGTGCTAGAATACGTAAAAGACTAGATTTTCCAGAACCATTAGCACCAATAACGCCAATTTTTGCACCATAGAAGTATGAAAGGCTAATATCTTTCAATACTTGCTTATTTCCATGAAACTTTGAAACACGATCCATCGTGTAAATAATTTTTTTATCATCTATTGTTTTTGCCATGCACGGCAGTCTAGCATAAAACTAAAAAAGTATCAAATTAAAAAATTACGTAATTTTAAGAGTTTTTGATTAGCATATAAATATTTTTAACATATCTATAGATAAAAAGGAATGGCTTAGTAATTATCTTAATTGGCAATAATAACTTAACTCTTTTTTCTAGAAAAGATATCTCATACTCATATTTTGATACAGCATTTACAAAGGCATTGTTTATTGTTTCATTGCTTAGTATTTCTTTTGCAACTTGCATAAAATCTTCTCCATTACTACGAGCAATAGCATCTCCATACAATCTTTCAGAATAAGAATGAACTAACGGAATATAATGACTAGCATGTTGTGCTTCATAAAACTTTACTAGATTTTCTTCAACATTATAAATGCTAAGTAATATCTTTTTCAACTTTTCTTTTTTCATACTTACTTAATCCTGTAACACCTGTTCCCTTAACATAAACATACAAAGAAGCTTTTATAAAACGTCTTTTTTTTGCGTAATACTCTATTATTCCCATTTGATAATAATCTTCACTATAGTAGGAATAAAAATTAGGCATATTTGCATAAATATTTTTAACAAAAGAAATATTATAACATTTATTAACAGGAGTATGGCTTTTTTTATAAGATAAAATATCTTCTAGAATTTTGTCTTCTGGAGATTCCTTTATAAAGGAAGATGTTTTGAATATTCCATATTGGGAATAATAATTAAACTCTATATAATCAGCATCGCCATTTTTTTGAATATCCTCGTATAAAACTTTACATGTGTTTTTGCTTAAATAGTCATCAGAATCAAGATGTAGCAAGTATCCTACTTCATCGCTTACATTGGCAACTCCTAATTTTCTTGCCATGAATAGACCTTGGTTTTTTTCATTATCTATAAATTTTATGCTAAGCTTTTTAGAATATCCACTGATAATTGTCCTGCACTCTTCACTTTTAGGAGAGCCATCATTAACAACCACCACCTTGATTTTATTGGTGTCAAATGTTTGGTTTAAGATAGAATCTAAAGCTCTTGGTAAATATTGTTCCGTGTTATAAACAGGGATAATGATTGAAAAGAAACATCATTTAAACCTCTTTTTCATTACATTTTTTGCAAAATCTGTAAAAAGCTCTAAATGGTGCTATAACTATCTTAATTGGGAGCAATAACTTCATCTTTTTTTCATAAGTTCTTATTGTTTCATTAAGTCTATCAAAATAACTAACAGCAAACATTTTAAATTTCTCCACACCTAATATTTCTACATACACATCAAAAAAATCATTTATTTCACAACGATTGAAGCATGAATCATAAAGATGTTGGCTATACATTTTTACCATAGGAATATAAACTTCACAGTTTTTTTCTTGGTAAAAATCACACAACTGTTTTTCAACATTGTATATACTTGTAAATATTTTTCGCAACTTTCCCTTGTCATATTTTTTTACGCCAGTTATACCAATTTCCAAAACATAGATATATAATGAAGATTCTATAAAACGTTTCCTTTTTGCATAATAATCTATTATTCCCATTTGATAGTAATCTTCATTGTAGCATAAATAAAAATTAGGCATACTTTTATATAATTCTTTAACAAAAGAAGTATTAAAACATTTATTACAAACATTATGGTTTTGCTTGGTGGATAAAACACCTTCAAGAGTTCTTTCTTGTGTATTTATGCCATTAAAATTCGAAGTTTGAATATTGTCTCTAAGCCCACAAAAACAAAATTCTATATAATCAGCATCTCCATTTTTTAAAACATCGTCATATAAAATACTTAAAGCATTTTTTTCAAAAAAATCATCAGGATCAAGAAACAATGTGTATCCTGCTTCACTAGTAACGTGTATCATAGCAATTTTTCTTGCTATATGAGTACCTTGATTCACTTCATTTTTTATATAATTAATATTAATTTTAGACGAGTATTCTTTTATAATTTCATCACATTCTGTAACTTTAGGAGAGCCATCATTAACCACTACTATCTCAACTCTATTAGTATCAAAAGTTTGATTTAAGATAGAATCTAAAGCTCTTGGCAAGTATTGCTCTGTGTTATAAACAGGGATAATGATTGAAAAGAAAAACATCAGTTAAACCTCTTTTTCATTACATTTTTTGCAAAATCTGTAAAAAGCTCTAAATGGTGCTATAACTATCTTAATTGGGAGCAACAACTTCATCTTTTTCGCATATGCTTTTATCATTTTATTAAGTTCATCTATGTGATCAATAATAACCGTCTTAAGTCTTTCTGTACCTTCTATTTCTAAATATATATCAAAAAAATCACAAATATCAGCAAGTTTAATACATGAAGTATAAAGAAATTGATCATAATCCTTTATAATAGGAATATAAGCCTCACAATCTTTATCTTTATAAAAATCACATAGATACTTTTCAACATTGTGTATGCTTATAAGGACTTTTTTTAGTTTCTCCTTATCATATTTTCTAGTGCTAGTTATACCATTCTCTATAACATAAATATATAATGGGATTTTTATAAATCGCCTATTCTTAACATAATAATCAATAATTGCTATTTGATAATAATCTTCATTATAGTATGAATAAAAAACAGGCATGTTTGCATAAATAGCTTTTATAAAAGAAATTTTATAACACTTATTCCAAATTGTATGGTTTTGTTTAAAAGACAGAATTTTTTCAATATTTCTGTCATACATTTTCTTTATTCTTAATGCTTTGTGTTTCTTTTTTTTATAAAATCCATAATAATTAAATTCTATGTAATCTGCATCTCCATTTTTTTTAATATCTTCATATAAAACCCTGCAAGCATTGCTGTTTAAATAATCATCAGAATCAAGATGTAGCAAATACCCTTCTCCATCATTTACACCTGCAACACCTAATTTTCTTGCCATGTATAATCCCTGATTTTTCTCATTATCTATGAATTTGATATGAAGTTTTTTAGAGTATTCGTTTACAATACTTCTGCATTCTTCAGCTTTAGGAGAGCCATCATTAACAATTATTACTTCAATCTTATCGATATCAAAATCCTGAGTTACAATCGAATCTAAAGCCCTAGGTAAATATTGTTCTGCATTATAAACAGGAATAATAATTGAAAAAAAATAAGACATAAATTTAAATCTCCTTACGCATCATATATCTAAAAGTTAAAAAACTTATATGTAGTAAACGAAGTGGAAAAGATAGTACACAGGCAACACAAATACCAAACCTAAATATAAATTTACAGACATTTAGAAAACAGGGTTCATTGACAAGATTAAACCATCTCATTTTCACAACATTCCTCTTATAGTGATTATTAATAGAAAGATAAAAGGCAGAATAAAAAATGAATAAGATTATGCTAATAAAATAACTTCTATTTTTACTTTTGTTTTGAATATTTTTTTCAGGGATATCTTCTACCATTTTTTTAAAAGATGCAACATAATTTTCAACACTATAATTTTTGATGTGTTCTTTGCAGTTCTGTGACATTGTTTGATACAATACTTCATCAGTTAAAAGTTTTTCAATCTTATTTGCATACTCTTCTGCATTCCAGTCAGAAACCAACCCACAAGCACCATTGTTTGCAAGCTCTTCGCTTGCTCCAGCAACAGGAGTTGTGATAAAAGGAATACCTAAAGCCATAGCTTCTGTCACAACAGTTGGAAAACCTTCAGAAAAAGATGTGATAAGTAGTAGTTTTGAATGACTTAAAAATGGCAATGGATTTCGCTTGTATCCTAATAAAAATATTCTATCTTGAATACCTAAAGAAACAATCATATCACGCATATATATATCATCAGTTTCACTATCTCCATTACCTAGTATAACTATGTTGCATACAATATTTCTATCTTTTAAAATTTTAAGAGCATTTAATGCTAAGGAAAAATTTTTATTATTATTGATATGACCAATTAAAATCAAATAAGGTTCTTCTTTCTGCAAAACCTTATTGTAGAAAATTGGATTTTCAATTTCATTAATTATTACTTTGCTATTCTCATTTATTTTTTCTATATCTGTACCGTTATAAATTACTCTTGATTTTTCTTTATATTCAGGAAATACCTCGATTAAAGATCTTAAACACATATTAGACGTAACTGCAATTTGGTCTGCCTCATCTAATACTTTCTTATGGGCATAAAAATTTTCTTTTTTATCATAATACCTCATTGTTAGTATAGAATAAGGATTTTTAAAATCATTTAGCATTCCATGAAACCATACAATTTTCTTACAGTTATCAAAACCCAACAGGAAAAAAGTTGGAAGCGAATGCTCCCAGCCAATCACAACATCATAATCTTCCAATTTACAAATATGCTTAATTATTTGAGGTTTGTACAAAATACTAATATAAAAAAAATTACAGGCTTTTCCACTATCTCCAGCTCTAGTTAGTGGCGGTAATAATCTAATATTCTCATTAGTGGCTTCTTTTTTTACACCAAAATTAACTACTTCCAAAATATCTATTTTCCATGTCTTAGGTAAATTATTAACCAATGTTGTAAGTACTGCTTCTGCCCCACCACCGTTAGAGTGAGTATAAGGAATAAAAAGTATTTTTAAGTCTTTAGTCAATTTTAATAACCCCCACATCATTATAATGAAGCGAAACACCTGTTACTGTGTTCACACCTGTAGCGTCAATTGTAAAGGCATTTTCTATAAATGCTAACATTGCTATAGCAGGGTTAACTAAATATAAATCAACAATGTAACGTCCTGTTATTATGTTTTCAATTTTAAGTTCTTCTTTTAAAGTAAAATCACCCACTTCTATTTCTTCAAATTTTTCAAAATGTCCTCTATTATAATACGCAAGTGGGGCACCCATCTCACTTTTTAACCTTAGCTCAATTGAAATATTTTGCTTGATTCTTGTTTTCCCTGCAATCTCAATTTTTAATGTATCTCCTGCAACATAGTCGGCTATGCTCTCACTTTTTCCATTAACCTTAATAGAGAAAAGTTCAATATTTCTATCTATATTTTTACTATCAAAAGGGATTGTTTCAGAGATATGCGTATTTTGCTTTACATAGTCTGCAAGGTTCACATCAATGTCATCAGTTTTAGAGACTAACTCTCCTTTTTCTAATATAAAACCTTTGTTGCATAGTGCTTTCACAGCAACAAGATTATGACTAACAAAAAGAATTGTTCTTCCTTGTGTTGCAGAAAGCTCTCCCATTTTCCCAAGAGCTTTTTTTTGAAACTCTAGGTCTCCAACTGCCAACACTTCATCTGCAATCAAAATGTCACAATTTAAGTGAGAAGCAACAGCAAAGCCTAAACGCACAGCCATACCACTAGAATATCGTTTTACAGGTGTGTCTATATGTTTTGAAATTCCACTAAAGTCGATTATAGCATCTAACTTTGAATCAATTTCTTTTTTTTTCATTCCCAAGATTGAACCATTAAGATAAATATTTTCTCTTCCTGTAAGCTCCCCATGAAAACCTGTACCAACTTCCAATAATGAAGAAACTCGTCCTCTTATTTTAACCAATCCTAACGTGGGCGTTGTAATTCGAGAAAGGATTTTTAGCAAGGTTGATTTTCCTGCTCCATTTCTTCCAATAAAGGCTACACGATCCCCCTTATGAATGTCAAATGAAATATCTTTTAATGCCCAAAAATCCATTGGGTTTTTCCTATTGTCATACAAACTTGCATTAGGGTCATCTTTCCCCATTTTCCGAGCAAACCATGACTGAACATCTTTAAAAAAAGTATCATTACCGGTTACTCCAAGTTTATACATTTTAGAAAGATGTTCCACTCTAATTACTACATCACTCATTTTATTACTAGCCTCATCTTAAAATGCAAACGCTACACCCGGTAATGCTTTGCTTTTCTTAAATTTTATGAATTTGAATGGATGAATATTTATTGCATTAGGATACCAACCAGCCACAGAGTATAGGTCTATCACATTGATGGAAGGATTATGTGATAATGGAATGATAATGTGAGATCTCAATAGGAGTTGCTCCACTTCTGCAAGTTTTTTATATCTATTTTTGATTTCATCTTCTGCATTGGCAAGGCGTAGTAGAGCCTCATATTCAGCATTATCCCAAGCTGTGTAATTGATGTTAGAACCAGGTCGAAACATTTCTAAAAAGGATGTTGGGTCTGCAAAGTCTGCAATCCATGATAATACTGCAAGATTGTATCCCGGTTTTTTAATAGCTTCATAATAATCTTGTGGGCTGTATTTTTTCGTTTCTATGATAAAACCTAGTGGTATCCATGCTTCTTCCAATATTTTAACAAGAGATTCATAGTAAGTATTTTCTGGAAAAATCACCACAATCTTTTTATTTTTTTCATTTAATTTTATGTTCTCCATTAGAGCTTTTGCTTTATAGATATTATATTCATCAATACCTTGAACTCTAGGATATTCTTGCAATGGGAAAACTAAAGTTGAAGCAGGAATTAAATATTGTGTTCTCAATTTTTCATAAGGAATTGCTAAAAGCAAAGCTTCCCTAATTTTTTCATCTTCTGACGAACCTTTATCTATTCTAAAGAAAAAATATTCCGTTGAAAACATTGCACTAACATGAACAGCACCTTTATCTGCGATATCCTTGACAACAGAAGCTTTATTAAGCCAATCAAGTTCACCTAAATTAAATTTATAACTTGCACTATCATCTTTTAAGCGTAAGTAAGCTCTAATTTTTGAAAGATGAACAAAAGATTCATCCCAATATTCCATATTCTTATTTAAAATAATCTCATCTTCGCTAATACTTTCTATTTTGAATGGACCACTTGAAATTGGTTTAAATACATCGTTTGCTTGCTTAAATTCTTTTTTTGAAAGTAGACTTACAACATCTTTTAATTGTGATGGATGGACAGCACTAAAAGCATGATGGCAAAGTATTAAAGGTAAATACTGGCAAGGAGATGTTGTGTAAACAGTTAAAACTCTTTCACTTTCAACTTGTATTCCTATTTGATTTTTATTTTTAAGCTTTCCCAATCTCCAGTCTGCAACTCCATCAATACAATCCAAAAGAGAGGCATAAGGACAATTTAACTCAGGAGACAATAGATTAAGCCATGACTCTTTAAAGGTGTAAGCTGTTATTGCATCTCCATTTTCAAACTTTGCATTTTCTCTTATATTAAACCTCCATGTTCGTCCTCCAGTAACTTTCCATGATTCTGCTATTCCACCTATTGGCTCTAAAGTTAAAGGGTCATAGATAAAAAGTCCTTCAGAAAGAGCTGTTAAAAGCTGTGCTTCATCTGCGTTATATGAAACATGGGGATGTAACATGGGGTAACCTTCAGAAATAAACATGTTAAATTCTCTTTTATATTCTTCTATTCTCTCATTTTCATTATCTTTTTTTTGTTCCTCTTCTTTAGAAGGTTCAAGAAGTTCGGCTTTAGGGCTTTCAAGAGATTTTTCAATATCATTGTCAGGCTTCACATCTTCAGAAAACACTGAGAAATTTAGAATGGAACATAAAAACAAAAAAGCAAAAGTATATTTTTTCATTACTTCACCTCAAGTAAAACCTTAAAACAATCCACATTTTCAATAATACAACAATATCAGAAAACTTTCGACATTGTTTTTGTTAAGAAAGAATATTTAATCAACTGTTTTCAAAGAAATCTTATTGCATAACAAAAACTGCAGAAACAGAAGCAGAAACTGCAATGTTTCCTCGCTCTTCTTTTATTCCAGTCTCATCTGCTCCACCACTAGAAGCTTTCATATCCATGTATGAATTTCTTAATACATTTTTGTAATTTGATTGCGAATAGCGAATACTCGAATCATCTTCAGATATCTCAATTATATCTACAATCTTCTTTGAAATTGAAGTAGCAAATAGCTCTGCCTTTTCTCTCGCAGCTTCTAAAGCTTTAACTCTTGCTTGGTTTTTCACTGTTTTTATATCTTCAAGAACAAAGTCTACAG
The DNA here is from genome assembly GCA_052169955.1 of Treponema sp. GTDB lineage: Bacteria > Spirochaetota > Spirochaetia > Treponematales > Treponemataceae > Treponema_B. The sequence goes on along the minus strand of JBQNBL010000014.1, from coordinate 11,855 downwards.
AATTGATGTTAGAAATACCAGCTTTCAAAAGATCATCAATAAAAGCATTATATTTTTCTATTTCTTTAATCTTTATAGTAATAGTCTTTTGAGCTACATAACCGGCCAATTCATTAGTGTTTTCCCTATATTCATAAAAAGGACGAATATTAATGTAATTCATACTAAGCTCTGTTTTTTTAATTTCATATTTCTCTAAAACTTCATTCAATTTTCTTAGCATATTATCATTCGCTTCTTTTGCAGCCTGCGCAGTTTTTTCTCTTGTGGAAAGATCAAAGGAAACATTAGCAACATCTGGTGCAACATTAATAGTTGCAACACCTGAAAGGCTTACATGCCCAACATTACTAATAGAACCATTCCCATTTTGAAAAATTATAAGATACATAATGAATAGCAACATCAAAAACACTGTTATATAACCAATAAACAACACTTTTAAGACTTTTTTCCTTTCATCCATATCAATACCTCCAAAAACATTTAAAATTAAGAAGGATTAGCACTCACTAATTCCCCTTCAAACATTTCTATAATTATATCTAAAAGTTTGCAACTTTTAACTTCTTTAGTAGTCTTTGAATCTTCTATTTTTGTTTCATTTTCTTGTTTCACTCTCAAACTTTCTTTTAACACTTCAAGCTTTAATTTTCTCACAAAATGTGCATTAACATAATCACCTATAAGTCTAATGTTATTTTTTAGCATAGAAACATCAAAGGAATTATTTCCATAAATATACAGCGTCTCACCTTTTTCTTCCCAATCTCCTATACTTGATAGTGTGAGAGAGAGCATACTATTGTCTTTTTCAAAAGACTTAATCATCATTTCTTTTAACTTTTCAATTGAATCACATTTGACATTTTCATTACCAATTTTACAAGTTTGTTCAACTATCTTTTTTTTTTGAGACTCTTCATTAAGAACAGAAGAGTTTGTAGAAAAGTTGACCGCTACACTTGAATAAACATCTATTTCAGGCTTTTTTTTTTCATTACTAATCATGTTAGAAAAATTACTTTTTTCAACACTTCCATCATTTTCTAACATGTTTTTTGCGGCATTAAAAATAAGCTTTAATTCATTAGGAGCAACATAATCTTTAAGTGTTGAAAGACGTGAAATTGCAAGCTCCACTTCAAAACGTTGACTTATAGAAAAACGTACATCCTTGTAGAGTTGTAGCATAATTGAAAATGCTATTTCAATTTGATTTTCATTCCATGCATCCAAAACATCTTTTGAAAGACGCTCTTTGTTAAAGCCCAACAACGCTTCTTTTTCTATACCTTGTTTTAGCAAAAGCAAAGCTCGCAAATAAGAAGCTGTGTCTGTAATAAATTGTTCTATAGAAACACCATTCTGTAAAATATCATTAAAAGTATTTATAGCTTCCTTTGCATTACCCAAAGCACAAAAAGAAAGAAGTGAGCTAATAGAATCAAGAGATGTAAGCCCTAGCTTTTCTTGGATTTTTTGCATTGTGATATTTTCTTCAGAAAAAGAAGCAACTTGATCAAACAATGTGTAAGCATCTCGCACACTTCCTGTAGCCTCTTTTGCAATCCAATACAAAGCTTCTTCTTCAGCCTTTATATTTAGCTCATCACAAGCTGCTTTTAATGTGTCTTTTAATTGCTCTACACTCACAAGCCTAAAGTTAAAATGCTGGCATCGACTCTTTATTGTTGCTGGCACTTTATGTAGCTCTGTGGTTGCAAAAATAAAAATTATATAAGGCGGTGGTTCTTCTATAGTCTTTAAAAGTGCATTAAAAGCACTTGTAGAAAGCATGTGTACTTCATCAATTATATAAATCTTATAGCGAGAAGAATTTGGAGGGAATAGCACCTCATCTTTAATCTGTCTTACATCGTTTACACTAGTATTTGAGGCACCATCAATCTCTATAACATCAAGAGATGCCCCCTTAGCAATCTCCTTGCAAGAAGCACATTCCCCGCAAGGTGTTCTATTCATTCCTTTTTCACAATTTAGAGCTTTTGCTAATATTCTAGCAGAACTTGTTTTTCCACAACCACGAGGTCCTGAAAATAAATAGGCATGTGCAATCTTTCCCTTGTCAAGAGATTTTTGTAGTGTTGCAACAACAAAATCTTGACCTATTAAGTCCTCAAACCTTCCCGGTCGTCTCCTAGTAGCTGTTACTTGATATTCCATAGATAGCACCGAAGTATAACAAAAAACACCTATATAAAAAAGGGCTTAAAATTATGCACTCCCTACAAATATCACAACGAAACCATACATTGCAATCCAACGTTTAGAGATATATCATGCACCTTTTCTAAAAGCAACAAAATCTTATACACTAAAAAACAAAGAAAAAAAATGACACACACTGCCTGCCATAACAAATAAGTGCCAGACAAAGTGCATCCATTTATGCTTTTTCATTGCATAAAACACACAACCAAGTGTATAACACACACCACCTATAAGCAAAAATACAAAACTAGCTCTCGGAAGCACTGCCCTAATAGGTTTGATCATTGCAATGACAAGCCAGCCCATTACCACATATGTAATCACAGATAAAATACGAACTTTACTGCCGAAAATTGCATAAAAGATAATACCAATAAGAGCAATAGACCAAATTGCAATTAAAAGCCAAAGCCCATTTTTGTGCAATGGTCCCATACAAAAACCTGTGTAAGTGCCTGCAATTAGTATATATATAGAAATGTGATCAAAAATACCAAAAACCTTTTTTGCACCTAGTGGCAAAGCATGATACAAAGTTGAAAACAAATACAAAATCACTAGTGAAGAACCAAACAACGTAAAGCCTACAACATAAAGAGCTTTATACGAAACTGGAGCATACAGAGTTGCTCTAATGATTAGTAATACCAGACCTGCAATAGAAAGCCCTGCACCAACTCCATGAGTTACTGCATTCCCAATCTCCTCACCTATGGAATAGCGTCTTTTTGTACCATTCATCTCTTTACTCATATACTTCTTCTACCTCCGCTTCCTCTTTAGTTTCACCAATAACTTCAAATACTTTTACAGCGTCATTTAGTGCCGTTATAGTCACTATTGAGCCATGTGCTAAATAATATGGAAATTGAAATGCTCCACCATAATGAGGGAATTCCGCAATAGTATTTTTAGTACCATCTGGGTTTACAACATCACATGAAATTATTACAGGATATGGATATCGTGGTAGATCAGCATAATAAACACCAAAAACAAGATTACTTTCTTGTTTTTGAGGGAATGCAAGACTTAATTGAATCGTAGAATAAGGAGAAAGTTTCTCTCCTTGTGGCACACTTTGCTCTGCAACACGAGGTGAAGAAACATCACTAGATCTTCCACTAACAAACTTAAATATTAAAGGAGTAGTTGACATTGCCTGATACAAACGATATAAATCCATATCTACAAAGTTTGGCACTTGCACTTCTTCTACATCATTACCCTTACTAACAACAAACTCAATCTCCATTGTAGAACTAATTTCAGTGCCTGCTGGTGGGTTTTGCTCAAGGATAGTACCTTCGGGAGCTTCGTCATTTCTATACATATAAGGTTCTTTTATGATTAAAAGTTTTTTGGAGTTAGATGTAAAAATCGATGCAAATAGACTTTTCACATCCTTAATGTTTTTACCAACATAGTTATCAACTTTCTCTATTACAGTACCTCGACTCACAACTAGCGTAACTCGTCTTCCTGCTTTTGCAACAGTTCCAGCCGTTGGACTTTGGCTCAACACTCTGCCTCTTTCAGTTGGATCATCAGAAAATCTTAACTGCAAGCGTGGATAAAGCTCTTTTGCCTGCAGTTCAACCAATGCATCTTCTAATGTACTCCCCTCAACACTTGGAACTAAAACCTGATCTTCCGTTTTTAGGTAAGCAAAAAATACTACAACTGACATCAATATCACTACAATCAACATAACAATAGAAGTAATAACAATTACAGAAGCATTATCTTCAATTTTTTTATTTAAACCCATCATCATCTCCATAAAAAGGCTAATCTAAATATGACCTAGTGTAAATGTTAAAAAATTGGGAGAACCATTTAAAAAATCTTTCCACTTAAGTTTTTTTTTGGTTTCCCATTGCAACTCATCAATAGCCAAAATTCCATCACCAGTGCAAACAAGAATACCATTATCTTTGCCTAACACTTTGCCAAGCGTTTTTTCTTGAACTTTTCCATTGTATACGTGAGCTTGAATTATATTTAATTTTTTACCATTACAAAACGTATAAGTAGAAGGCCATGTGCAAAAACTGCGAATCTGTCTTTCAATTTGTTCTGCCCCTTTTGACCAGTCTATTAAACCATCAGTCTTTTTTAAAAGTCTTGAATAAGTAGCTTTTTTTTCATCTTGAACTTTTGCATTTGAAAGATATTCATCAAAATTATTCAACACTTTTTCTAGCATTTCACAAACTTGTTTTGAAACCTTATTTTCTAAAACTAAACTTGTTGTATCAGTTTTCTCCAATTTAAATTCTTCTTGTAAAAGAATATCTCCAGAATCTAGAGCTTCTTTAATTGTCTGAATTGAAATACCTGTTTCAAGGTCTCCATTCCATATCGCAAAAGGAATAGGGGCTGGACCTCGCCACTTTGGTAACAATGAAGGATGAACATTAATCCCCCCTTTTGGGAAAAGTTGCATAAATTGATTTGTAAAAATCTTCCCATAAGCAAAACAAACCAAAAGTTCAGGTTTTAATTTTTCAATAGAAATCATCAATTCATCATCAAGTTTTTTAGGAGTAAAAATTGGAAAATCTTCGTTCAACTTATTTTCAGCAATTAAGCTAAGACAAGCGTCAAACACTTCAGAATTGCACACTTCCATCTTTCTGCCTTTTCTTGTGCTAGGGCTAGTCAAAACACCTACGAGATTAAAATTAGTTGCAAGAAAACGAAGACTTGGTATTGTAAAAGAAGGAGTACCAGCAAAGAAAATGCTAGGAGTGTTGTTTTTTCTTTCCATATAACTTTTTAAATTTGCTTATAGCTCTTTCTTTAGTTTCTTCTTCAAGCCTATCAACAAATAAAACTCCATTTAAATGGTCATATTCATGCTGAATGACACGAGCTAAAAGTCCTCCCACCTGAATAAGTTGTTTTTTCCCATTTAAATCCATGTATTGCAATGTTATCTCTTTTGGACGCACAACTTTTTCATATATTTTTGGAATACTCAAACATCCTTCTTCCATCGTACATTGTTCATCTGATGTTCTTATAATCTCTGGATTTATAAAAACCATTCCCTTTTCTTCTTCAAGTTGCACAATAAACAACCTAATATTTTTACCAACTTGAGGAGCAGCTAAGCCTATCCCATTACTTTTTTCTAAGGTGATAAACATCTCATTAAGCAAATTTTTTATCTCGTCATTTATGCAAGACACAGGGCTAGAAACTTCTCTTAAAGTTTCTTCCCCCATTTTCAATATTTCCATGAGTAGATATTACAAAATAACAAAGGATAGGTCAATTATCTATATAAAACACTCGTAAATAAAAACCTAATTTTTACTATTTTCTATGTATTCTTCAGCTTGCAAAACCATCTCTTCCCCCCAATATTCAATCAAAATATTGCGAGCGTCTTCTTTTAGTTCGGGAATAACTCGGCTCAAGTGTTTGACGTTTTGAACTACGTGGTGGGAGCAAAGATTTTGCAAGACCTTATGCAAAGCTTCGTTTAGCGGGTGAGTAGACAAATAGTCAAAGATTATTGTGAAGGTAGATCCACCAGTTGAGGCTCTTTCCCATTGTGCAAGAGAGGAAATCTCGTTGTTTCCTGTAATGCCTCGTCCTAGATAATAGTTGTAGACAATGTCTTCTATTCCCAGATAACTTTTAGCATGTTGCAAAATAAAGAAATATATGAGTAGGTCTTCTGTCATTACACAATAAGTTCTAGGAATGTCTTCAAAGGCTTTTTGAAGCATATCAGTCGGGTATATTTTAGCCCACAGAAAGCTTGAATGCCCTCTTTCTAGCAAGAAGTTATTTAGTATTTCTTCGTTTTTTAGTGTGCCTAGATGAATATGTTGGACGTTTTTCGCCAGCTTCTCAACTTTTTCGCTCGGATATAGGCTGCTTTCTGCCTCACTCACGTCTAGTTTAGCCTTTCCGTGTACAATGTCGGCTTTGGAAAAATAGGCGTTGCACAAAAGGCACGTAATGGAATGTTCCGATAGTTCATCGTCCGAGTCCACAAATATGCACCATTTTCCTTTTGCTTCTAAAACAGCAGTTCGCCTTGCTTCTAAAAGCCCCAAGTTCCTACTGTGTTCAATTAAAATTATATTAGTGTTGCAGTTTTTCCTGAAATCTTTTTGAACTTCCTTTATGGCTGTGTAGAGGGCTTTTTTGGCTTTTCTTTCTTGAGTGCCATCATCCACAATAATCACTTCAAATAACAGTTTGTAGCTTGAAACAAGAGTCAAGAATTCGTTGATTGAAGATTGGTCGATGGAAGAAAACTTTTCTTGGCAGAAGGTGGGCAACTGCTCCCTGAAAGCAGTTACCTCGTTTTTTACGCTATCTAATAACTTTGGCAAAACTATTTGCATACCATAAACTGGTATGCAAATAGTTAAAAAGTGTTGGTTATTGGTATTCATAAACAATAGAAATATCTATAAACGTTCTATCTCTTGTTTTGAAAGCCCTGTTATTTTGGCAATTGTAGGAATATCAAAATTATTTTCTTTCATCCGTCGAGCTGTTGTTAGTATGCCCTCTTTCATAGCAAGTTGTATATCATCAGGATATCTATTGAAGAGAAATGTATACTCCTGTTTTGCCAATTCACTTTGTTTTATATTGTTTATCATACAGTCAACCTCCTCAGTAAGTTTGCTTGTAATTTCTTTAGTTTTACAATATCTACAAAAAGCACGTAATTCTTTGTCTTCTATTAACTCATACAACGAATAATTTATTATTATATGTGTCGTCCCGTCATCCACTACGCTATTTGTTTGTAAGCAATAATTTTTTAACGTGTATAAGGCTAGATTATAACCCAAAGGATCTTTATTACATAAAAAGACAATGATGACGTTTGGTAACTCATCATACCCTTGCCCAGCTTCAAGTGAAGATATGTCTATAGAAGCCTGATAATATCTTAATCTAAAAATAATGTAATACTCATTCATCATTTGCATCTCGATATTATACAACTTCTGCTCTTCATCCTTTGCCAAAACATCGAGCCTGACACCTTTAGAACTATACGTATTTTTTATAATGTTTTGTGGTATAAGCTCTACGATCTTACCGATTTTATTTCCTAAAAGCGTTTGAATAATCTTACCACACAATTTCTTATTTTGCATAACTTTATAAAACATAAAATCATCTTGAATTGTGAGTTCATCAAACTCTTTCATTTTCTTATGTATCATATGAAGATTATACACAAAAAATAAAAAAAGAGGCAACTTCTCGTTAAAAGAAGTTACCTCTTCCTGTATGCCAACCGGCAACTATAGTTCATTTACAGGGATATCCACTTCGCTCAGGGAAGACTAGATAATTTTTATTATCCCCATTCCCAAGAAGAAGCAGGACGTGTATCTTGATCTTCTTTATAACTAAACGAAAAGTGTGCTTTAACTTTAACTTCATCCTTATCCATAGATACGTTATCAACATCAAAAAAGAACACACTGTCATAATTCTTTGCGTGCCCATGACTACTATCGTCCGTCCAGCAATAATAGTCATCAGAAGCTATAACAAGTTTTTTAGGCAAAATAGCAATAAAATGCTTTGGTGAAAAGCTACCCGAAGTTGTTTTGTTAGGTGAGGTTCTTTCAAAAACTTGTGTAACTCCGCCTGTAGCATCTTTAGTATTATCCCATATTTTCCACATAGCACCTGAGACATTTGCAGTTTTAAATGCAGGCTCTACACCATCTTTAGAAGTGTAATGCTCATCACCGACACGCTTATAAGAAAGTGCATATAAAACACCATTATAGGCATACATATCAGAAATATTTTCTGTTATGTATTCATCCCACTTACCTTTTTCCAAACCATTATCGGGGTCATAGTTATCAAACATGTTTGTAGGCACTTTTTTATCCGCTTTTCCCACAAAATCTATAGCAGCATCAGGAGCATTATATGTTGTTGGCCCTGCTTCATGAGAATATTTTCTTATCTCTATATTATAGCTCTCGTAATATTTATCATTGTCTTTTTTAACATACTTCAATTCTTTTTGAGCAATAAAAACACCATCTTTATTTGCTGCTATAGCAATAAGCCGCGTTTCAAGATTTGTACCATTATCCGTAGGTATGCCACTTAGAAACGGTTCAGCACTTCCTCTCTTAAAACTATCGTTTGTAAAATGATGCTTATTTATAATAGCAGAAGTACCATAAATACTTGAATAATATAGAACTCCTGATGCATCACTATCTGCATACACTGCCATAATAAATTTATCAAGAGTGGTATCACTCAGATCAGAATATGTAACATCGAATGCTGCATTTGAAGAGTCAAAACTAACATCATTGTTCAAAACAGTTCCTAAATAACTAAGGTTGTAGTCGTTATTTTCTGTTAATTTGGCTCTCACAACGTAATATTTATTACGTCTTTTGATTAGCACATATAAATTGCCAAATTGGTCATAGCAAAATTTGTCATAAACTTCGTATGCAGTGCCAGTACTATTACTTGCGAACGATGGTGTTAGAGTAGCAGGGTCTTTTCCAAGCTCTTCTTTAGTGAGTGCATAAAACTTTGTTTTTGGTGACGTAAAAGATTTTTTATTCCAAAGCATTATAGCATTAGTAGCTCCTTGCCAAGCCTTTTCTTCTGCATACCATTTAATATCATCAGAAGGATTGTCCATTTCTTTTTTAGTAAGGCTATTGCCGTCATATTTAATAGCTACATAGCCATTTATGTTTCCCGACACTCTGCCGTCATAGTCTTTATTAACCACATCACGGAAAAACTTAACTCCTTTCTCCTTATCAAAGCCTATTGGTCTTATGTCTTTTATATACGTTTCTAGTTTGAACAGAGGATTATCGGTTTTCTGCAAATTAGTGCCATCTTTTTTCACTGCCAAAGCATAAACAGGAGTTCTAAAGCTGGCTCCTGAACCGTCTCTATATAAGAAGTATAAAACATCATCATACATTGAAAGACCTAAAACCGGATTATTTTTTATCTCATCAGGTGCTGGGAATTGAAAAGTTGCGTTATTTTCCAACACACCATTTTTATCTATTCCTATGCTTTCGATTTTTTCATCATCTTTGTTGTATGCCCAGATTCTTCCATCATAGATGGTCATAATGTCTTTTAAAACATAATTACCTCTAGTTATATTTCCCCAGTTATTTCCATCAAGCTTGTATAACATAGTCGAATGGTCAATATAATAATACAAGTCTTTTTTTACATGGTCATAATACAGCCTAGTGATTTTATTACTGGAATCCACTCCGTTTAAGTCGATACCTTCAAACCTATAATCACGTTTATACACAACACTGTTTCCAGCTTTATGAGGTGAATATTTTTCTAATTTATTAGGACTGCCATAATCTTCGTGCAACACATAAAAATTACCTGAAGAATCAACAATATAGCGAAGTCCATCTGTGTGTGGTCTACCAATACTTAGAACTTCATCAGTATTATTCTCAAAATGTAAGAATCCGCTTTCATCATGCAGCTTTATCTTAGCAAAAGTGTCTGATGATACCTTTTCATAGCTAAAAAAGAGCGTTGGTTTTGTTTTTGCAATTGCTTTGCTTTCGGGTAGCCATGTTTCAAGGTTTTCTTTTTTAACACGAATGTCTTCACTTTTTAAGTTAAAACTTACCAGTCTATTCTTGTTTTCTAACAATTGAGCTTGTCCTGCTTCGTATTCACGTATCATGCCATCATCTGCAATGTATAGAACATCTTCGTTAAAGCCTACAAAGCGTTGAGGTCCATAAAACTCCTTTGCCCCATCCTCTTCTTTTACGTTGATAATATTCCTGTCAGCTTTATATTCATCCCTAGCTATAAGGCTTTTAACTTCGCTAATAGTGCCAGTAGCACCTTGCACAGTATAATCACATTTTATGATCCTACCTGTTGAAGTAAAGTAACCTGAACCATCATCATTCCTGCATAGAAGATAGATGTTTTTATCATTCATAAAGGAATCAACAAAAGAGCCACTAGGAATATACTCCTTATCCTCTGGGGCTCCTTCTACCTTTACGTCTAAAAGCTCTTCATTTATTGATTTTTCACCTATTTCTGAAATAGAAGCGTTCTCACCATTAAACTTATATAGCTTAATCTTATACCCTGATACTGATCCTGATCCTGAATTCCACCCTACAATTGAAATAACATTATTATACACGCTCATTGCAGAAACATCACCAATACTACCAGAAGAATGTGTTACATCTTTGAATGTGGCTGGCGTTCCTTCTTGTACTAAGAATAGCTTTGTCTGTGGAGGTGTGGCATTCTCTATATAAGAAACAAAAACATTGCCTGTTTTGTTGTCTGCAGTAACAAGTATGTTTGTTTTATCACTACCATCAACGCTATAACTGAAAGTAGAATCTTCTTTACCTTCGCTTGTGTAGCGTTTTAAGATAATCTTTGAATCGCCTCCAGTCGCACTATTTTTATAAAAGATGTAGGTTCTACCTTTTGAGTCTCTACAAAATGAAGGGATTTTTTCCTTATACTCATCAATTGAAACCTCAATATCTTTGCCACCTTCAGTAAAAAAAGGAGAGGCTTTATCATCATCATCAAAAAAACCGAGACTAAATCTTCTTACATGGTTACTAGAAATAGTTTCATCTGTATAAAGCTTAAATTTTAGTGGTTCCAGCTCTGCAATTGCTTTTTTTAACTTTACACTTAAATTGTTTGTACCACTAGCCACAGTTATTTCGCTACTTCCTTTCCACTTTCCACTCTTTGTCATAACTATGACAGTAAACTTTATCTTAGTGCCAACTAAGAAAGCTCCTTTGTATTGCCTTCTTTCCTTCCCATGAAATTCTACCGTTTGCACACGTTGCCCATTAGCTTCAACTAAAATCTTCATTTCAGAGTCTTCTAGATTAGGAAGCCCTGTTGATGAGTCAATCGACCTCAAATTGGAACCGCCTGTTAAGTCAAAAATAACTGTTCCATAGTCTCCTTGGCTCTCTTCAAAATTACTTTGCTTGCAAGAAATAAAAAGCATAAGAACTACGGCAAAAATTAAGATAAGTTTTTTCATAATTTTATCTCCTTAAAGTTAAAACAATATGTTAACACCTAAAAACCTGATAGCCTCAATCAGTCTTTCCCATAAATTACAACACTACCAACATATACAAGATACAGCAAGAAATAGTAAAAAACAATATATGAAGAAAATAATTTATTAAAAAGTTTGATTTTAACTAAAATCTTCCATAATATAGGGATTAAGGGTAAGTGAAATAATTGGATGTGCAGGTGCTAGGCAATAATAACATCTTCACTTCTTTGCAGTGGCTAAGAGTGAAAATTTTATTTAAAGGCGGTCGTATTCACGACCGCAACATGTCAAGCCCTGAAGGGCTTGCGATGAGGGGAAAATTTATTTAAAGGCGGTCGTATTCACGACCGCAACATGTCAGAGGCTTACGCCTCTGCGATGAGAGGAAACTCATTGGATTGCAACCTCATTCGAGGTTGCAACATGTCAAGCCCTGAAGGGCTTGCGATGAGAGGAAACTTATTGGAAGGCGGTCGTATTCACGACCGCAACATGTCAGAGGCTTACGCCTCTG
>JBQNBL010000013.1:0-65206 GCA_052169955.1 Treponema sp. | reverse complement strand
CAATCACAAAAGCCATCATTCTTTCCCTTCCCTCTTAATGTCAAAAATCAAAAAAAAGATTTTGCAACTTCTAAAATCACAAAATCCATCTCTCCGAAGCTCTTAGCAACGGCGAGGGTAAATATACTTCATTTCGCTATTCTTTGTCAACTACTTTTTCAAAATATTTTTAACTTTTTTTTCTCAAAAAAAAATAAACACGAGTCATTCATAATAATATAGAACAACTCGTTAAAAACCAATCTCTACTACTTTACTAAAACCTTATTTGTTTCACCAAACTCGCCAAATTTTAGAGAAACACGTTTATTCGAAGCATTATTTAGCTTGTATACCGTCTTTGTACCATCATATTTTACATAATCATCGCCATCAATCAAAGTACAGTCAGAAGGGAGGACTGTAGGTTTTACAGCACATCCAGTTTGATTACCAGGTAAAGATATTTCGTTAGCAGTTAAAGTAGCTGATGCTTTAGGAGCATGAACCACGTATTGCATCATAGCTCTATATACCAACTTATCAGCTTGATTTTTCACTCTAAGACCTAAAACAAATTTAGTACCAATAAAAAGATCACCACCATTAGCTCCCTTTAATTTATCATACTTAATTTTTGTCTTACTAGCATCTCCTGCATCTTCTTCAGCGATTGTAGCTGTCTGAATAATATATGTTGGGCTAAATAATTTCTTTTCATCTACTGCATCAAAACCTTCTTCAGCACTCAAAGCATAATAATAAAATTCATAAGATAATTTCTTAGCTTTGCTCTCAATCTTATCATTAACATAAGAATCAGGAAGTCTGATAACTGGTGGAACAAAACCTGTATCCTTCAAAGTATCAAACGCCATCTTTTGTTCTTTAAAAGTAAGCAATTCCACTTCATCTGACTCTGGACTCCCTTTGCAAGCTGTCCAAAAAAACAGTGAGCAAAACACCACCAAACTAAACAAATACCCTTTCTTAATCATAGAATATAACCTCCATATTCCACAAACTTATCACCTGCCCCAAAGACAGCACAAACTAAGTTGATAATATAATAACCACCTACAACTTGTCAACATACCAACAATAACACCGATATAAAATCATTCTGCAAAAACAACACTGTTAATATAAACTACTACCCTCTATTTTCCATAAATAGGATAAGTTCAACTTCTGCCAAAGGAAGGGATAATTCTTGTGCAATATACTCATTTGACCATCCACTTTTTGACATCTCAACAATTCGTCTTCTATTAAGTTCATCTTTTTTTGCAAAATCTTCACGTCCTGAATAAATTACAACTTCATCTTCTTTAACAACATTATTAACAATTGGCTGGACAATCTGCTCATTAGTTTTTGCTGAAAAAGCATTCTTTTCAAGGATTTGAACTTTATCCATAGCTTCAATTTTTCGAGATAAAGCATTAAAACGACCATCCGCATCAGAAATTAAACCTTTTAATTCATTCATCTTATCTTCTAGTATCGTTATAGCTTGATCTATTTGTAAATTAAAATCCATTAAAATGGGACGCACTCGTTCTCTCATTAAAGCTTCATATGCCTCAACTGAAAACTGCTTTTTCATTTTGAAAAAGAAAAAGAACATTAATAGAATATTAATAATCAATAAAACAATCGAAGTTACAAACATCACCCATTACCCAGAGATATCCACCCTAGCACCTAATTTAGGGTCTTTAATATAATTTTCCTCATTCTCATCTTCATTTTCAGACTTCTCTTTTTTATGTCTTTGATTATACATAGAACCTTTAGAACTTGTATTATCATCAATACTAATTTTCTCATGATTTATAGACTCAGATGACTTCACAGTATTAAGTCTTCTCTCACTATCAACTCTATTAGCTTCCTGCTGTCTTTCTCTGTTGGCAACAATTCCACTTTGTTCAGCTCCTTGTTGCTTACCCACCTTTTCCATTTGAGAATAAAGTGTTTGTAAATCAATCGGCTGAATACCCACTAGGCACCTTCTTTGCGTCTTCTTGATCATCATCTTGATATTTACCATATCTAACAAAGCCATTATCTAAATAGAAAGTCACAGCTTTACAATCAGAACGCACATCTTCAATAGAGTCACGAATCACTATTCTTACCCCAGCATAGACATCTCCGCTAGCAGAAACTCTACCATCATTCTTTAAACCATCCATGTAAGACTTAATTTGCTCAATCTCCTTTTCTGTTCTCTGCACTTCAGTTTCAAGTGTATGCTTATCTTGCAATAACTTTTGATATGCTTCCTCTTTACCCGTAGGTAACCCGCCTCGCCTTTTCTTAGTTTCTTCAAGACTTCTCAAATTAAGTTTAACATCACTTAAATTCTTCCCATCAAAATCTTGTTTTGCAAGAAGAAAGTTAAGTCTTTCTTTACTTTTAGGATCAAATCCAACGCTAATAACTGTATCATTTCCGGCTGACTTACTTCCTATAGTTTTAGCTGAAACAGATTCAGATGCACTTAATTCTCCCCCAATGATATTGCCTTTCTTTCCTCTACAAATTATCTTCCTATTTGCCATAACATTGGAGTTCATTATACCATCAGTAACAATAACCATATCTCCTGCTTCAACCTTTTTAGTATTCTGGATAAATTTACTCCATATAGATTTTCCAGCTCTAATATTGCCAGAATCTTTTCCAACAATACCTTGTCCTACAACTATATCTCCTTCAGCATCAAGGTCAGCAGCTCCGACAGTACCTTTTACCTCTATATTTCCACTAGCCTTAACGGAATAACCATCATCAACATTTCCATTAACGATAACAGTTCCCAAGAAAGTAAAGTCACCAGTTTTTATAGAAACATCTCCCTCAACTACGTGTACTTCCTCAACATTAATCTTATTCTTCACTAAAAGGACTTGTCCACTAACTGTTGCAAGAATTGTAAGCCCATCATCTGCCAATTCTGTATTTTTTCCAAGAGGCAAAGGAATATCTTTTCCATTATTAGCTTCAAGATATTTACCCGTTACAGTCTTCCCCCCTTGTCCTCTCTCAGCTGGAATTTTCTGAGCAAGTGGCTGTCCCACAACAACATTTTCAATCAAATTAAGTTCCTTAAAATTGATCTGCCCAGATTTAGTCTCTTTTAGTCTAACATGAGTGTTATCAACTTCAAAATTATATTTAATCTTAGCATCAGCACCATGTTTTGGTAAAATTCCTTCCGCAACCAAATAATTTTCCTTATAAACTGGAGAATCTTGGAACGCAGATACATATTCTTCATTTATTCCAACTATAACTCTATTATTTTTCAAAAACGCAACTATAGTGTCACTAGATAAATCAATTCCTCCCTGCGTTGGAGGCAAAACATATAAATATGCTTTCATTTCATCTTCACTAATTTCAACTGCCATAGTAGCATCATGACCTAAAACCCTGTCATAAGGAGCAACCTTAACATACTCAGCCGAAGCAGCAGTTAAAACTGGTGCGATAACCTCTTCATTTGGAATAGGTAATGCCTTTGCATTAAATTTTTCTATAACAGTATTTAAACCAGCAGGTTTTCCTTCACCTTTAGGTGGAATAACTTTTAAATAAACGCCATCGGGAGCTCTAAACACAAAAGCATCTCCATCTTTCGTTTCAATAACCTGTGTCTGCTCAACTCCCGATTCATCTCCGTCTTCGCCAATTTTCGTATCTATCTTACTAACATTTCTAGCAAGCTCATAGGCTATCAATCGCCATTTTTTAGGAAAAAGAGCAAAAACACCTTGCACTCCCTTTTGAACTACTTCGTAATCAATACGAGATTTAGAAACTCCTAACTGAGTTGCAGCATTAGATAAAGCTTCATCAAGAGAACTCCCCTCAACTTCCACAAAAAACCTACCAGAATCCTCTTCATGCAATTCACTCATTTTTTGTTTAATCTGTTCAATTTCAATCATAATGCCTATTAACCCTACTTAAACCTTATAAAGATGTCTTTATAACACCACTAAGTTTACTCTTTAATTTCAAACTAGCACTTGTATGTATTTGAGAAACTCTCGACTCCGTAACATTCAACACTTCACCAATTTCGCGTAATGTCATACTCTCATAGTAGTACATGATAAGAACTTGTTTTTCACGCTCAGGAAGCTGACATATAGCATCTATAATTATTTTTTTCACCACTTCTCTTTCAACTACAACATCAGGATTCATAGAAGAAGGAGCTTCAATACTATCTCCCAATGATAACTTATCAGAGTCATCACTCTTATATCTAGTATCGGCTAAAGATAGAAGCGTAGTAGAAGAAACCTTCAGTAACAACTGATTATAATCCTCTAAATTCATATTCATACCTGTAGCAATTTCTTCATTAGTAGCAGCTCGCCCCAACTTACCTTCAAGATTTGCTATTGTCTCTTCAATTTCTCTAGCTTTTTGCCTTACAGAACGAGGAACCCAATCAATTGAACGCAACTCATCAAAAATAGCACCTCTAATTCTAGCCACTGCATATGTAGAAAATTTCACCTTTTTACTTGAATCATATTTTTCAATAGCATCTAAAAGTCCAAAAACACCATACCCTACTAAATCATCAAACTCAACACTACTAGGCATTCCTACAGCAATTTTCCCTGCAACAAATTTAACCATAGAAGCATACTTTAATATAAAGTATTCTCTAAGTTTAGGATCTCTAGTTTTTTTATATTCATCCCACAACGCATCTTCCGTCATGCTATCAAAGTCTTTGCTTTCCATCCAATTAATTTCCTCTTTCCCAAAAATCTTTCAACATTTTCAAACTTCTCTTTTAAGCACAGTCCTAACAGCCTTTGCCATTAAATTCGTATCCGAAACATCTTCCGACAAATCTGTAGCAAAAAATGATTGAGTTCCTGTATTCATAAGCTCTTCCCCTCTAGTTTGTTCAGTCTGCAAATTAGAAGTATCTACAAACTCTTGTAAATCAGGAAGTTCTTCTAACCTATCCACATCTTTTTCAATTGCTTCAGACATTTCAGATTCAGATAGATTGGTTTCATCAACATGAGATGGAACACTCACCTCCAAATCAGCTTTCTGCTCGTTATCAGTATGTAAATTAGCCTCCTCTCCATCATCTTCACTAGAAAGACTTAGTGGCTGAAGAGGAGAAGATAAAGGCTCATCAACAACACTCTCATTTTCATTAATACCATCACTTAGTTCAAGATTAGATTTTGAAAAAGACTCTTCATTTGGAGGTGTTTCATCTGGTTGTTCAATGGGAGAAAGATTTTCATCATTAATTCTTATGTTTAGATTAGAGCCAATCGTAGTAGTATCAACTTCATCCACCTTAGCTCCACCTTCAAAAAAATCAGGAATATACTTGGCTAAAAAAAAGTTTGCAACAAGCATGAACACCACAGCCAAACAAGTTGAAACAAAAGCCTTAAAAAGACTCCACAATATTGAAGAACCATTAAAAAAAGCCAACAACACACATATAACAAAAACTGTAAAAGAAGAAATTAAAAGCATCCTCAGTCGTGACATACAAAAATAAGAAACCCCTATTAAAAATAGCTAAAGAACAACATTACTTGCGTGTAAACAGCTTTTTTAAGAATTTAGAAAAACCACCACTTACTTCATTATATTCCACTTTTTCAAGTTTTGCAACTATATGCTTTAAACAGCTAGAAGCTTTTGAAGAAGGAGCATGAATAAAAAAAGGTTTTTGAACCGAAACAGCATTAAAAACTGCATCATCATTATATATAAAACCTAGATATTCAACCTTCACATTCAAGAATTGACTCGCTATATGAATTATTCTTTCAGCAATTTCTTTTGAATCTTGAGCAGAAGCAACCCTATTGACAATAAGCTTTAAATTTATGTCGCAATTATCAATCTCTTTAGCCACTGTTTTTATTATGCCATAAGCATCTGCAATAGATGTAGGTTCTGTAGTAGTAACCACCAAAACTTCATCACTCGCTTCAAGAAATGACAAAACATTTCGTGATATTCCTGCGCTCGTATCTATGATAATAATATCTGCGTTCGCAAGTTCATACAACTCATTAATAAAATGAGTCCTATCTTCTTCTGTCATATTTGCAATTTCAGAAAAACCCGATGCCCCAGCAACCAACTTTACTCCATAACTTGTATCAATTATGATATCTTTCATATGTTTCTTTTTGCGAATCACATGATACAAATTATACTCTGGTGTAGTTCCTAAAATAATGTTTGCATTAGCCAAGCCTAAATCAGCATCTATTATAACAACGCTCTTACCTATCTTTGCATAAGCTAGACCTAGATTTATAGCAATATTAGTTTTACCCACACCACCTTTTCCACTTGTTACAGAGATTATACGAGTTTTCTTCTTGTTAGTGTTTTTTATTTCTTCCAGCTCTTCCTTTTTCTCTTTCATGAGTTTTCGTAAATCTTCCGCTTGGTCAACCATATATTATCTCCAAATAATGAATTATCATCACCGTAATTCTCATCAATATATTCAGTTTCTTTCTCAAAGCCTTTTAGTTTTTTAAGTATATTTCGCCTAGAAGCAAAACTAATATGGGTAGGTACCTTTTGACCGGTAGTAATATAAGAAATAGGTACTCCTCTCTTTGAAAGCACGCTCACAACATTTCCTGCATCAGTAGTCTCATCTAGTTTACTCACTATCACATAATCATAATTACAACATTGATACTTATCCATAATCAACTCAATATCTTTCATCTTTGAGCCAGCATTAACAACTAGATGAACTTCTAATAAATCTTTATCTATCGCAGATAGGAACTTTTGAACCTCTGCAAGTTGCATTTTATCGTTAGGATTTCGTCCTGAAGAGTCAACAAACAATAAATCCATCGAATCTTTATTTAGATTAATAACATTTCTTAATTCATTAGGAGTGTCAACAACACTAAAAGATAATGACATACATGCACAATATTTCTCTATATGAGGTACGGCTCCTATCTTATATCCATCAGTAGTTATCACATGAATTTTAGGTTGTGCCTGTCTTTCATTTTGAACGTGAACAAAATGCAAAGCAGCAAGCTTAAAAAGAGATGTGGTTTTTCCGACACCTGTAGGACCTACAAAGACAATGACTTTCTTTTTTGGTACAGGTTCAAAATCTTTAGTATTAATAGATGCCGCAATATAATCCAAAATCTTCTTAGAAAGAATAGAGTAAGCTTCCAACGTTTCAACAGTAACTTCTTTTTTTATTGTTTCAACCAAAGTATCAATATATTCATCTGAAAAATCATTATCTTTAAGTATAGCTTTAATTTTTTCCAAATTTTCATGGTCTTTTGGTTTCAAAGTATTAGGATTAATTTTTACAGCAATTTCTTCAACTATTTCTTTTAATTTTTCAGAAAAATCATTTTCAACACTTGCAAAAACATTCTGATTCCCACTAAGTCTATTAAGAGTAGGCTCTTCTAGCTTTTTCTCTTCAGTATCTCTAATACGTTTTGCATGAGCCTCTATCAATGCTACATTCTTCTCATAATTTTTATTTTGAATATCAGACGTTATAATCCGATTAGGTGCAGGCAAACTAAAAGAAACCTCACAAAGTTCCTTTTCAAGAATACCAAACAAACGAGGCACTACTTTAACATGCTTGCGAATAATATTAACATCTTTTCCATATTTTCGATAGATTTTCTTCAGACATTCATCCTCAGTGACTGCCTCTTCAACATAAACTTCCATATTCTCCCCCGCTTACCCAGATAAGATTAACACAAAGCAGAAAAAATCTCAATTATAATCAAAGAGAAAATCAAAAAAAAATGAAATTTATTACATTATTTAAAGTTTTAATAGCTAAATCTTTTATTCTCCCATTATATTAATCAGAAAAACTAATATTTTAATTTTTTACTACACATATACCATCTATTTTTTATATTTTATCATCTTTATGATATTCATTCATTAATTAAAGACATAGCTCTTTTTTGCAATGCTCCTGCTTTTGAATCATTTTTCAACTCTTCCACTAAAGGAAGAACGGAAGAATATCTATTCAAAGCAAACATATCAAGACCAAGTGTTCGAGTTAAAACATCTTTACTTTTTATGTAACTTTCAGCAATCTTCGAAGTTGCATCAGTTTTAATCTTTGCTAAAACGCGTCCTAGTTCATAAGCTAATTTTTTATACTTATCAGAAGAAACTGCTTCTATTGCAACTCTTTCAACGTCTTTAATTATCAATTCGCTATTTTTTTCTAAAAGTTCTTTTGCAATCTTTACACGGATAGAAAGACTTGCATTATCATCGTTAAAAGTCTTTATTAACCAATCATTTGCTACACTACAATTAAGAAAAACCAATTTTTCAATACTAAGAGTTTTAATACTTACTTCAGGATCTGTTTTTGCACGATATAAAACTACGTCACAAACATTATCAGATGTAAAATTTATAGCATTTATAGCTTCAAGCCTCACCTTGTATTGAGAATCTTTACATGCTTGAACTATAAGACTTCTTGCTTCCCCACTATCAAATTTTGAAATAGATTTAATTACCGAAGCCCTAATCAATGGTTCTGAAGAAGAATACAGGACTACTAATTTACTGAAAACATCAGCACTTTGTATTTTAGACAAAGCAGAAACTGCCAAAGACCTCACAACAACATTTTCATTTTCATCTTCTATTATTTCTAGCAAAAAATCAAAACACTCGGCAAAACTAAGATTTTCCAAAGCTCTCATTACTGCCTCTTTGAGAATTATTTCTTTTTTTGCATCATCCATTGCTATGTTTTGATAAAATTCAATCAATCTTAAAGCTTCTTTTTCTCCACCAATCTTTCCAAGAGCATTTATAGCACTTTCCGCAAACTCAAATCTTTCGTTTTCTAAAATATAAAGTATATAAGGAACAGCCTCTTTTACCTGATTTTCACCCACATAATATAAAGATGTATTCACTTCAATATTCTTATAACTATCCATATTTTCTAATATTTCAAGCACAAAACTATTAATAGGGTTTAAATGCCTACTTGCAAAAAAATCGACTATTGAAGTTTTTAAGGTTGAAGACCTTGTATTAGATAACACATCAACTAACTCATCATTAAATCTATCATCTTCTTTTTCTTTTAATTCTTTAATTAGATTAATTAAGTCTCCCTCAAGACCATAAAGAATCAAAGCTTTTTTTTCCTCAAATTCTTCCATAATGGTTTCTTTTTTTTCATTATCTGCCTCATTATTAATTACATCCTGTGCATAAATAAACCCAAACCACAAAGAAAAAAAGAAAAAAACTAAAATATTTTTATTCATAAGTTGCACCATTATTTTTATAAGAATCATACCAATAAATTAAGCCTTGCACGCCACCTCTGATAAAAGCTAACCAATATCTAATAAGTTTCTCTTTTTTTCTTTCCTTCGTAAGCTCTAAAAGCTCAATTTTTAATTTTGGCTCAATCAAAAAAGCTTTCTCCATAGCCTCTCTAATAGAAATCCCAAAAGGCTCACTCACAAAATCTAAATAATCCTTAAAAAGGAGAGGATACACAATTCCATCTTCAAAGACAAAAGAAGAATTATTTAATAACTCAGTTAAAGATGTTCCATTGATATCAGGAAAAACAAAGTAATTAGGTGGATAGGCTTGCTTATCTGTAGGTGTATCATTAAACGAATATAAAAAATCATCAGTACTTTTATCTTTTGGTTTAAGCCTTAAAAATATATTCTTTATTGCTTGTTTTGAACAAGCAATAGCATTTTCATAAGTAGAAGAAACAGAAATCACATTTCCACACTTTTCAACGTTGTTTTCTGGAAACACAACTCTACTTTCTTCTTTAGCTCTTGAAAAAACATCTTTTACATTATTTGATGTCTTAGCATCTTCTAAGCCTATTATTTTACTTACAACCCCAGGGATAGAAATCCACGCACGTTCTGAAGCAAAGTTATTAGTATTCTCTTTTGTAGGAAAAGGAATGTCTTCAGTTATTTCCTCTCCTAAAGCCAACTTAAGTGCAAGTTTAGTTATATTTATGTTTGAAGAATATGGAACTGTCCAACCAGACATATAACCACCTGATAATCTTGCAGCAATCTCCCCTATAACTGCTTGCTTCTTATTAACATCAAAAAAAATATCCCCCTTACAAGCTCCATGCGTTAATCCCAAAGCCTTAACACCTCTCACAAAAACACTAACAATTTGCTCTGTTATATCACTAGGAAAATTGGATGGTATAGTATGCCCCATCTCAACAAAATATGGAGAAAAGAAAATATGACGATCTGCTAAAGCTGTTATGTAAATATTACCATTAAAAACCAATCCTTCTATGGAAAATTCTGGACCTTCAATAAATTCCTCTACAATTACACGCTTAGTTCTAGAAAACCTAGTAGCTTTTTCTATAGAAGAACGTAGCTCTGTTGCATTCCTTACTAAAACACAGCCCCTAGCCCCCATATTATCAACAGGCTTTATAACTAAAGGAAAAGATAATGTTGAAATATCTTTAGATGAGAAATTACAATCATCAACTTCAATAAATTTAGGAGATGGAAGATTGTTTTGTAAAAATTTTGCCCTCATACGAGACTTATCACTTGCATTAAGGGCTGCTTCCAAAGAATGACCTTTAAGATTTAAAGAAGATGTTACGCTTGCAACAGAAGCTGAAAAGTCAGTTGCAGCAGTAAAGACTCCAGAAAGCCCCCCATTATCATAAAGTTCTTTTGCAAAACTTATAAGTGAAGGAACATCTTCCAAATCAATTTTTTCAAAGCGATCCACCATATCCACGCAAAAAGCCTTAGGATTGGCATCTACTGCTACAACATAACACCCTAATTTTTTGGCCTCAACAATCGCAGGCTTTTGCATTAAAGAAGCCCCAAGAATTAATATACGTCTCATTGATTAATAAAGATGTCCTCATCACGAACATTTTGATATTTCTTTAATGATTTAGATGAATTACGTTTTTTAATTTCAGCATCCAAATCCTGCACACTAGATCTAAATAAAAAAGGACCTCCAATCGCAAACACAGTTCCATTAGTTGCTATATATAGCGGAATATTTTCTTTATTAGCATACTTATAATCAGAGTAATTATCAGAAACTGATGTTTTACCGGGAGCAACCCCTTCTTTGGATAAGACCAAAAAAACACCCTTGTCTTGTGCAAATTTATCTGTCTCTATTGAATAAGAACCTACCTCATAGTTTCTCAAAGAAGAACCATTTGTTGTGATACAAGAATAAACCATGTCTCCTCTTTTAATCATCTTTGGAACCTTATAATAAAGTCCAGAACTTCCCTTAAAAACAGCTTTTCCATCAGAAAAGCCTAAATTTTCATCATACCAATATCTAAACTTAATATACTTATCCCCTTCAAAAAAATACGCATCAAAATTCTTTACAGGTTCATTAGGATATAGTCGTATTCCTTCCTTACTCCCTTGTTCAACCCAAAAACCAAATAATGGATGTTTTTCGATATCCTCCACACCATCAAGTTTTCCCTCAAGAAGCTCAAAATCAACTTTCTTATAAAAAGAGGTAAAAAGATATGAAGCATACACAAAAATGGGCATAGAGACACTTTTTCGGCTATACTGATATTTTATAGAAAGTCCATAAGTTCCATCACCATCTATATCATCAAAAGGATTAGAAAAATTCACAGGCTCATCATAAACAGTCTCATAATATGGTTTTAACACCACTCTCATGCAATTGTCAGAATATCTAAATTCCAGAAAACGCCCACCATTCTCCCAAACTCCATCAATTCCAACTTGCTCTTGAGAAAATAAGAAAAGAGAACATAAAAAAAATAAAACAATATAAAAATGCCTCACTTAAAAATCCTCAAACATTAAAGCAAACTTCAATTCTCATTGATTACAGAATCAACAAGAATTTTAAATTCCATATCGCTAGGTTCCGGTTTTTCAAACTCAGAAATAGTATAGATTCCATCCTTATTGATGATTTCCTCTTCTTCTTCTAAACTTTCCACATCACTAGGCTCACAATCACCTATAACCTCAAGTTCCCCCATTATAGGAGAACCATCAGGAACAGGATCTTCAACCCAGGCATTTCTCACTTCCAACACATTTGAAGGAGTTTCCTCGTCTTTTTTATCATCAAGATAAGAAAAATCAAGCCCTCCAATATTAATATGTCTAAACCTATTTTCAGCCTCTTCACTTTGCGAATGGAATAATTCATTATCAGGTTCTATATAGTCATCAACTTCTTCAAATCTAGGTCTAGGAGGTGGTGCTTCTTCTTCCATTGATATAAAATCATCAACTCCAACCTCTTCAAAATCTTGCACCTCTTCCAAAGTTTCAAGCTCTTCAACTTCTTCTAACTCTTCTATCTCCTCTGAAGCTTCACTTTCTTTAACACTTTCATCCAGTGGAATTTCTTCAAGCTCTTCCACCTCTTCTAAATCTTCTACCTCGTCTGTAGGCTCATTCTCTTCAACACTTTCATCAGGCACAACTTCTTCAAGCTCTTCCACCTCTTCTAAATCTTCTATCTCGTCTGTAGGCTCATTCTCTTCAACACTTTCATCCAGTGGAACTTCTTCAAGCTCATCTACCTCTTCTAAATCTTCTATCTCATCCAAGCCTTCAAAATCTTCAGCCTCTACTTCTTTAACATCCTCACTATCAACTTCTTCTAATTCTTCAGTAGGCTCTACAGCATCGTCTAATTCTTCAATTCCTTCTGCCTCTAGTTTAACTAATGGCACATCTTTTTGGAAATTAGCTTTTGATCTTGTTATACCTTTACCTTGTTGCAAAATTTCTTTAAGTAATTTTAATATTTCATCATCATTATTTTTATGACCTAACTTTTCATCACTAATATTTCCCTTTATAACTTGAATAATATTTGCCCAACTTTGATCCAATATCGCATTTATCTCGTTCTCATACTTTTGTGAAATCTTTTTACCTAAAGCTTTTCGTATTTCTGCATTAGCATCATGCCTTTTATACTCAATTTTTTCTTGCAATGCTTCATCATTTAAATTTTCAGCATTTTTTAAAATATCCACTATAATACTAGCGTGAAGTTTTTGAATTTTTTTCCTTGCAATAACAAACCTATCTTGCCTCATGTTTAAAATCAAAAAACTTATTAAAAAGAATGCCAAAGATACTACAGTTATCAAAAAATACCTAGCATATGTAGGCATTATAAACATATTTTTATCGCATATTCTACCAACATAATAAGGTAGTTTTTTAACTGTTACCAATATCCAAAAAGGACTAGATAAAGATTCTTTACTAGATATTTGTGCTAAATCACTTTCACCTACTTTCCATTCTTTTAAAACTTCTTCTTTAAGAGAAACAGAGTTTTCATACGGAAGTCCCAATAAAATCCCAATAAAATTTAAGTTATCATCTGTTAGTAGAGTTATTTCCTCACTCAAAGAAAGGCGTTTTTCATTAATGAGTTTTCTACCAAAAGATTTTGCAGAAACATAGAAAAACACTTTCCCTCTTTCAACATTGTAATCATCATAGAAAGGTTGAACAAAAATAAAAGCATTGTTTAAAATATCAACACAAGGTTTATTATTACTAGAAGATGCTTCAATTGTGTTATACGAAATATCAGCTATATTCTTCCCATACTTTGCATAAGAAATGCTTGAGTTGGACTTGGAAATAACATCTGTTGAAAACGTACTAAAATGAATTCTTTGTGTCTCTTTTTCTACGACGCGAATACCTTGCATAGAAGGAATAGAAAGCATGAGTTCTGCAGATACCTTTTCTCTTAAAGCAATATCCCCATCCGTTTGATTTTGACTCATACAACGTTTTAGAACACTTTCTTCAGAAAAAGACTCAAAACTTTGTCTTAAAACTTCCTGCCACTCTTCAAAATCAGAAACGACCTTCTCAAGATTTGAATTTATAGAAGACACAACAGAAGGCTGATAATACTGAGAGTCTATCAAAGAAAAATGTCGCGTTGAAAACAAAAAGAGAAAAATAAAAACAAAAATAAAAACAACTAAACTAGTTATAACTTTAACGAATGCTTTCACTGATCTTTACTTGAAAATCAAACCTTACGAATCCTTTCCAAGCCTCCTTAAAAAGTCCCAACCACGAGGACACTGACTGTATCGGCATTTGTTAATAATTTCTAAATAGCCAATAAATAGCTTATAATCTAAAAATGGCTAATCTTCATCAATTATTTCATCTTCTTCATAATCTTCATATTTTCTTATAGTTTCAATAATTTCTTCACCATCTATAGGCTCTATTGCACTGTGAATCATCTCTTCAATTTCTTTTTTTTCTAACTTTAGAACAGCAACTATTTCATCTAAAAACACGTTATAAGCAGATTCATATAATTTTCTTTCTTGTATAGGAAGCTCTTTTACCTTGCTTCTTCTATAAAGAGATTTAACAACAATTGCTGTGTTTTTAATATCACCACTTTTGAATAACTGCATGTTCTTTTGATATCTTGCTTTCCAATCCATAATAATAGGCTCATTAACTTCTTTTAAAAATTCTATAGCCTCTTTTGCTTCCTTTTTAGTTATAATAGAACGAACTCCCAGTTCTTTGCTCCTACTAATTGGAACTAAAACAGTCATATCAGAATCAGATAGATATATCACATAATAATCAAGAGTCTCGTTTGCTATTGTTTTTTGAACAATCTCTTGAACTACACCAACACCCTGTCCGGAATAAACCACAACTTCATTTATAGAAAATTTAGCCATATACTCTGAGGATATCACAAAATCAAAAATTAGTCTATTTTACCTCTTAAAAGGATAGCACTTTTAATTTGTTTTAAATTCCCTGTTGCAATGAAATTTATTTCAATTAAAATCAGCCACATAGTAAAAAGAAATCAATATAACTTCAAAAAGTTTTTCCCAAAGCTACTCATTAATCGTCTTTATATCTTGATATATTTCTTTAATCACATCTTTAGGATTCTTATTATAATATAACATGCCATATATACATGCCGTAGAAAGAAGTTTTTTTCCATAATTTCTAGTTTCATCATATGGTATTGTCTCTACAAATAGATCTTCTTCCTTTATGGTAGATTTTTTTAGCCACCTACTCACAGCTACAGGCCCTGCATTATAAGAACACATGCTAGGCATAAACCGTCCATCAAAGCGATTTAACATTCTTGAAAGATAATATGTGCCAAACCTAATATTTGTATCAGGATTAGTAACATCATAATGAGAAACTTTAAGAGCTCTCGCAATATCTTTTGCAGTTGAAGGCATAAGTTGAGATAAGCCAATAGCTCCTGCATGAGAAACTACAAGAGGTCTAAAAAAACTTTCACTTCTAACCAAAGCATAAAAAATATATTCAGGCACATTATATTCTTTTGCCCATTTAGAAACTTCATTATAAAAAGGTCTAGGATATATGGCTCGTAAATGCTCTTCATTTAAAACACTTCCTTCAGAATTAGCCACAAATTGCATTAAATTAATTGAATCAGGAAATAAAGACTGAAGACGTAGCTCTTTAGAAATACTAAAAGCTTCATCCACTGTAATTGTAGGATATATTCTAAGCACTTCCTTATAAATGTGAGAATATAGACCATAATCAAGATATGCTTTTAATATTTTCATAGCATCTTCTGGGCTATAAAGTGGATTTGCCTCTCTTTTCACTCTTTTTTTATAAAGCACATCCTTTAACGGTGCATTCAATTGATAAGCTGAAAGTATTGTATAATAGATCAAATTATGCTCATCCTCATAAGCGGCCTTATAATTAGCTTCAAGATATCGATGTGCTATAACACCAGATCGAGACATCAAATACTGTAATTTTGCCTTTTGCTCTACTAGATGTGTTTTACTTACAACTTCATATAATTGAACTAGAAGATTGTATTTTTTTTCAGTCATAATTTTCACTATTGCACGACTCACTAAATCTTCATACCAATAATGATTATCCCATTGTGGAAAAGTTGCTTTTATACCTCTCATAAATGACGCAAAATCATTTTTTAATTCATAGTTTAACTTATACCAATTACTATCATCTTTATCATATGGAGTTAAGGCTTTTTTTATTGCAATATCATAATGTTTTAACGCCTCTTTTCCCTTTCCTGCCTTTTCATAAAGGCGAGCAATATAAAGACTACTCATATAATTAATAATTTTATAATTTTCAATTTTCTTTACATTTTCATTTTGTAAAAAAAATTCTAATTGCTTTGCACTTTCTACATACTCTTTTGATCCAAATAAAAACACTCTTAAAAAATCATAAAATACATATCTTGAAGAAGAAACTAAAAGGGGTTTTTTAAGCAAAAGCTCTTTTGCCTCATCATATGTCGTATTATATTTTTTCTCATACACAGAAAGTCTAATTTTCATAACCTTATGAAAATCTTCATCTCCAACACCTTCTTCCAATAAATCATATACCAATGAAGCTTTACCATTTATGACCCTATTAAAAAAAAGGTTTGAAACACTTTCATCTAACTTTTCAAACTGACCTGTAAAAAAAAGAAGTTCCTTTATATTTTCTTCTATTCTCAACTTTTCTTCATCATTTTCTTCTAATTCTTTTATTTTTTCTTGAAGAAGCAAAATACGTTGCTCATCATCTGAAAAATCGTAAAGTTTTTCTCTTGAAATAGTATTAAAAGGCTCTTTACAATTAATGCTTGCAAACTTCAACATCTTCTTTGCCTCATCTAGCTTATCATCTTCTTTCAAATATAAAGAAATACAAAGCAAAGCTGCCTCATCAGTTTTTAATATACGCTTCATTTTTTTATCAGTGAGAGGCAACAATGAAGAAAAATTATGCAACTTTACATCACGAATGATAGTTGCAAACTCTGAAGAAGAATATTTACTTTGACAAGAAAGAAATACTGTAGTAAAAAAACAGTATATTGATACGAACAATCTAAGATATTTTTGCATGAAACTCATTTAGCAGGAATAGTTATGTAAGTGCCAGCAATTATTTTATGTGGATTTTTAATTTTGTTATATCTAGCAATCCTTTTATAAGCCCATGGATTTTTATAAAAATTACCTGAAATATCCCACAAAGTATCTCCCCATCTCACTCTATAGCGTACAGCTTTCTTTATAGCCCCATCTTTAACAATCTTCACTTCTTCTTTTTTTTTTACTTCTTCATTAGTGATTGTTGTAACTTCTTTGGCAGTAGTTGCCTCTTTATTAGGAAATGGCTCAGCTTCTTTTTTTGGAGCTTCAGTGGTAAGATCATCAATGTTATGCTCTTCTACATTAGCTTTTTCACTCTGAAGTGGCGACATATCCTGTTGAACAGATTCTATGTTTTCAACTTCATTTTTTGGCATTTTAATTTTGTTTTTTAAGAATAATGCCACAACCAATGCCAAAAGCCCAAATATTAAAATAATTAAAAAGATTTTTAGCCAAGTAGGAAAACTAGATTTCTTTTCTTCGTAAAACTCATCTTCTTCTACTTCCTCATCTTCTATACTTTCTCTCTCAGAAGAAAAATCATCAAAAGTAGTTATTTCCCCATCATTTTGCCCTTCTATATCATCTCCGTCAAAAGAAAAAGCTTGAAATTCTTCACTATCAAAGTTAGAACTATCACTATTTTCATCAAATAAAAAATCATCATCAAGAGAATTAGCAAAATTTGTGACATCAAGACTATCAACATCACCTGAAACATCAACATCACCTGAGTCACCAAAACCATCAAAATTAAAATCTGAGCCTAAAAACTGCCCTTGATCATTTATTGGAATACTAAGAGATTGCTTATTTCCGGAATCCTTATCGATTGCTTCTGCACTTAAATTTTTATTTTCATCAAGAGTAAGTCTAAGAAGAATGGTAGCATCTCCAGAAGTTAGTTTATTCAAGTCTTCCACTATCAGCGAGCCTATATAAACAGGCTCAGCCTCACCATCAGACTTAAATAAATTAATTTGAACACTTTCTTGATTATCACGAACAGTAGTTAGTTCAAGCTCTTTTTCAATGGGGAGCTTTCCATCTTCATCAATGATCGGAAAAAAATCATGATTTGCAAGCTTTATACCAATTTGTGACACACCATACTCCTTACAACTTTATTCAATTACACTGCACAAGATAGCACATAATAATAAAAAAATAAAGATAATTCAGCTTTTTTATCGGAATAAAAAACTTAATTATTAAATCTTATTAATATTAGTAATAAAAATATAAGATTAATCAAAAAAGTTTTTTATCCAAATTTTTGTAGCTTCTTCAATCCCTTTTTCATTCAAATCCCCATAAATATTTGGAAAATACACTCTAATAAGATCTAAAAAGTCTCTTGGAATTGTAGCCATAATGAAAGGAGGAATATCATCAAAAATTATTTTTTTAAAGTGTAAACAGATAGAATGTAAAAAATATGTAGAATAGTTTTTTTTCTTACTTCCATAAACTTCATCACAAAATAAAGGAGTTAAAAAAAGCCCTGCTCCACGCCTAATTTGGTGTTTTCTACCTGTAATTAACTTATAAAATGAAAGAGATAAGTTTTCTTTCTTTGAATATTCTAATAATTTTGAGTGAGTAATCTCTAGTTTTTCTTTTTCCTCATGTTTTTTTGAAGGTAATTTCCAAATTCCTTCTTTAATTTTTCCTTCATTCACACCAATATAATAGCGTTCAACATCACCTTCCAAAATAGCTTTTGAAAAAAGAGATGCTCCTTTCAAACTTTGGGAAAAAGTTAAAACTCCTGTTGTATTTTTATCCAACCTATGCAATGCACCAATAGAAAATGAAAGACTAGGCCCTTTACTAAAAGATTTTTTAACTTCTTCATCAATACTACCTTTTCCATGTGTTACAAAACCTTTTTTTTTATTTATAAATAAAAGAGCGTCTGTTTTTAATATGACATCAAGATTATTTTTATCAAGATTAAAACTCTCGTCTTTTTTTTTCAATGCTTCAAGACTTTCGTCAATATACAAAACATCTCCCAAAGATGTCTTTTTTTCTGCCCTAGTTTTCTTTCCATTTATTTTAACTAAACCTTTTCTAATAGACGAATAAATTAATGGAAGAGGAGCATCAGATAGAAAACGACGAAGAAGGCGGTCTACCCTTCTTTCGCTATCATTTTCTTCTATTGTGTATTCAGCCATAAAAAGAAAGTCCCGTACACGTTTATTTTAATACGCTAAGAGGATCAATTAACTTACCATTTTTATATATTGAAAGATGAACATGTGGGCCTGTAGACATTCCTGTATTTCCAACAAGTGCAACAATATCTCCTTGACTCACTCGTTGTCCCTTTTTTGCATTAAAAGCACTAACATGTCCATAAAGACTTTGATATCCATTTGGGTGAGTTATAATTATATAATTTCCAAAAACTCGAGAATAACTTGTTAGGCTAACAGTACCATCAAGAATTACCTTTATTGGAGTTCCAGTAGGAGCTGCTAAATCTATGCCAGAATGAAAACTCTTTCTACCTGTAAACGGATCTCTTCTATAACCAAAAGGTGAGGTAAGCCTTCCATGTATTGGATATATAAAAAGCTCTCCCATTGCTTTTCGTAACTCTGTAATAGAAAGAGAAGCACCAGGAATAAATAGGCGAGTATTAAAAGTTATTTCTGTGTCATTTAAATCATTAGCGTCAAGCAAAGCTTCAAGAGGAACATTAAAATCTTTTGCGATACTATCTAGACTATCCGTTTTTTTAACTGTATACAAAACACCATCCATAGAGGGAATGGTTAAATGAGTTCCTGTCATAATACGCTTAGCATTTGTAACATTATTTGCAGAAAAAATTGTTCCAATATTCTTTAATCCCATTTTATAAGCTATACCACTTATAGTATCCCCTCTCTTAACTATATAATCAGTATATTTCACTTCTTTAATTATTGAAGGAAGTATCATTTCTTCTTTTACTTCAGCATGCACATCAACAAAAGAAGTCAAAAACTTATCAACAATCTCTTCTTTTTGAAAATTTATAGAAGCAACGCCCAATGAATAGTTTTGAATAGCATAATAACAAAAAATAAAAGATGAAAAAACTAACCCTATAGTTAAAAAAAGAACTAATAAACGCAGATTAAGAAAAGTCAAAACATCAAGCTTGAATGTGTGCCTTTTTCTAATATTTTTTCTAAGATAAGGAAGACTATCATCAAACCACGAAGTACTAAAAGGGCTTTGATAGTAAGGTATTGAAAAAGGTTGCAAAACCTTTTTCTTAGTTCCAAAAAAATGAAATGAATGTTTAGTTTTTTTCCCTTGATAATCTTGAAAAAATAATGTATCAGACACCATAATACGAAGGTATCGGCATATTATTTTTCGCCTTGAGCATCCTTATATTATTCTAGCATAACTTCAACATTATAAAATAAGAATGTCTAAAATAATGAAATAGTTATAAATCATAGAAAAGATAGTAACGACTTTAAACCTTCCTCATTCCATAGGAAGAAGTAAGGAAAAAACACACCTAGTTATAATTACCTAAAAACTTAAGCTAGATAAAAATTTCCTTTAAGACACTGCCTTTATGAAACAATAAATTGATGATATAATAAGCCAAGAGAGACATTATCATGGGAAAAGACATAACTGCCCCACTAGCCGAAACAGAAAAATTTACTGCAAGAAATGATTATGCCTTCAAGAAATTATTTGGGACAGAAGAAAATAAAGATATTCTGATAGACTTTCTTTCTCTAGCAATAGAAATAAATAAAAGCAATTTTGAAGATGTCAGAATTGAGAATAATGAATTATCTCCTCAATTCTATCAGGATAAGACTGGCAAACTAGACATAAAAATTGTGTTAAAAGATAAAAAAAAGATAAATATTGAAATGCAAAATATTTACTTCAGCTATTATCCAAAACGAAGTATTCTCTACTGGTGTGAATTGTTTATAGAAGACTTTAAAAAAGGAGATGCATATTCCAATCTCAATAAGTGTATTGCGATAAATATTTTAAATAGCCCTTTTCCACTTACAAATAAATTGCATTCAATATATCAAATATTAGAAATTGAAACACATACACAACTAGATGAGGTGCTTGAAATACATTTTTTTGATTTAACAAAATTGTACGATAAAAACATGTCAGAACTAGAAAAATGGCTATTATTTATAAGAACAGACGATAAAAAATTAAGAGAAAAGCTAGCGGAGGAAAACCCTATGATAGCAAAAGCAAATACTGTAATGAACACTTTTTATTCAAATGAGAAAGAAAGAGCTGCCTACCAAGCTGCATGGCATTATGAAAGTGATAGGATTTCAATGCTAAAGGAAACAGAAGAAAAAGCTATGGCTCAAGGAATTGCAAGAGGAAAGAAAGAAGGAAAGAAAGAAGGAAAGAAAGGCAAAAACTACAATGGCTAAGATGATGAAACAAAACAAATATGATATCTTAGAAATTATCAAACTTACAGGCTTAAGCCATGATGAAATAAAAAAATTATAACATAGGAAAAACCTCCTCCCCATTCATAAACAAATGGGTATATGTCAGTTTCTAGCACTGCCCTATCTATTTCAAATTTAGAATTAGAAATATCAAAATATCCATAAATCCTGTAGTTTTATGAATTTTATAATACAAAATCCACAATCATTCTAGTTTTTTAAGCACCTCAACAACAAGCTTATGCTCTGCTTTGTGAATTTCACTTTCAAAAACTTCCAATGTTTGTCTTTTATCAAAGTTAATTTTTTTAATAGCAATCACTTTCCCTGTGTCAACTCCTCCATCAACATAATGACACATCACGCCGCAGTCAATTATTTCTCCTTTTATCATTGCATTATATTGTTTTTCTATGCAATCAAGACCAACAAATGTACAAGGTAAAGCAGGATGGAGATTAATTAACTTATTTTCAAATTGTTTAACAAAACTTTCACTAAGAATATGCAAAAAGCCAAGACAAAAAACATATGAAGGCTTGCATTTTTCTATCTCAATAGCTAGTTTTTCATCATAAACTTCTCTTTTTTCTTCCTTTCTTTTAAATGGAAGATACATAGTTGGAATATCAGCTTTTTTTGCTCTTTCTAAACCATAAGCATTTTTGCAATTAGAAATTACAAGCGAAATGTGATAGTCAATAAAACCATCTTTGATAGCGTCTATCACACACTGTAAATTACTACCATTACCTGATATAAGAATAACAAGATTTTTCATACATCTACCTTTTTGTAATTACTAACAGTTTTTACCTATGAGCTTAGAAATCAAAAAAACCTTTTGCATGAATACATGCAAAAGGTTCAATGCTAATTTTAATTCACTAATTCCCAGTTTTTACTAAGATCAGCTTCCTCCTCTTCTTTATATTCAAGATTAAAATAGGCATTTTTATTTTCTTCATTTTTAACACCAAGCTGGTCTTTACCATTTAAATTGAAAAAATAAATGTTATTATAATTGGTTACTTTTCTTTTATTTTGCTCATTTGTAAAGCCATAATAACCATCAGAGGCCACAACCAGTTGATTGGGAAGAATGCCAATAATATGACGCGGTGCAAATTTTCCACTTTCTTTAAGTTCTGCACTTGAGCTATGAAGAGGAGTAAATCCACCAGTAAAATCAAGAGTAGTCTTTCCTACTTTCAATAAATTACCAGAAACAGACATTTTACTCAAAGTTTTAGTGCCACCTGAAGTTTCTGTATTAAAAGCTTCTCCTCCAACTTGCTTATAAGAAAGTGCATACAAAACACCATTATAAGCATACATATCAGAAATAGTTTCTCTTACATAAATATCCCAACCAGCATTTGCATTTTTTAAACCGCTGGTAATATCATAGTCATTAAACATTTCTGTAGGAATCCTGTTGTTGGAAGACCCCACTATATCTATTTTCCCATTAGGTTCTGTATAATTAGTATTATGAAGTAGATATTTTCTAATTTCTATGTTGTAGTTTTTGTAATACCTTTGATTAGCTGGCATCACATATTCCAACTCTTTTTGTGCAATAAAAAGACCATCTTTATTTGCAGCCATTGCCACAAATTGACGCTCAATTTTTGCCCCTGAATCTGTATATTCCGCCTCTATTTCGCCGGCACCATATCCTAACCAATTACGCTTAGCTTCACTATCAAATTTACCACCAGAAATACTCTTCGTATTTATCCTTATTTTGTTAGTGCCATCAAAAAATCTATAATATAGTGTGCCTGATGTAGCACTATCTGCATACACTGCCATAATAAAGTTTTCAGGCTCAAAAATATTACCTGCTACCTGCTCACTCACTTTAAACTTTGCACCCAATGTATCATCGCTAATCTTACTACCTAAATGATTGAGGTTATAATTCTTATCTTCCGTCAATTCAAAACGAACAACATAATAATCAGGACTTTTTTCAATTAGTACGTATAAATTACCAAACTGATCATAACAAAATTTGTCATATACAGTATATAGAGTAGAACCTGTAGTACTACTCATAAGAGACGGAATTGAGTTAAGTGAGTCTTTTACATTGTCTACAGCATAATATTTTGTTACTCCATTTGGGTTAGTTTTTTTCCATAACATTATAGCATCACTAGCACCTTGCCAAGCTACTTCATTTTCATACCAAGTAGCATTAGCTTCAGAAGGAAGATTTTCTAGTTTTGCCGAAAGCTGTGAATCACTATATTTAAGTGAAATATATTTATCCACACTGGATTCAATTCTACCATCATAGTCTTCTTTCACTTCGTCGAAAAAGAACTTCAACTCATCTGTTTCCTTATCAAAACCTATAGGTCTTATTTCATTTAGTAAGCTAAGGCTAGGGCTTAGCGTGAAAAGAGCTTCAGTTTTTTTGAAACTAACATCACTAATTTTTGAAGCTGAAGCATAGAGTTTTTTAGCTCTATCAATATACAAAAAGTATAAAACACCTTTGTATATTGAAAAACTTACAACCGTGTTGAAAGGAACGGTAAAACTCGTTCCTCCATCCTCTAAATTCAAACCTTTTATGAGCAGTTTTTTTACACTCTTACTATCTTTATCATATACCCAGATTGCCTCATCATAAATAGCCATATGTGATGAAAAGTCATAAATACCTTTAGTTATTTTCTTCCATTCCGCGCCCTCTAATTTATACAAATTTCCATTCGATGTATAATATAGATTTCCTTTCACCTCATCATAATATAATGAAGCAATAGGATTGGAAGCATCTACATCTTTTAAGGCAATATTATTAAAATTACTATCTTTCTCATATACAATATCATCTTGCTCTTCAGATGGATAATATTTTATTAATATATCTACATTGGTAGTATTCTTATCTCTTACATAAAAATTACCTGAAGAATCAAATGTATAAAGTAGCATACTATCAGGTTTTTCCACAGTTAAAACATCTTGAGTTCCAAACTTTGCAAACTTCTTCCCATCATAAATCTTTATTTTAGCAACTTTATTACCATGCTCTTCCTTACGACTGAAGAACAAAGTAAAATTAGTTTTGCTAAATGACTTTGTTTCAGGCATCCATGTTTCTATTTTGTCTTCTTTTTCCACAATAGAGATTTTTTCACTCTTTAAGTTAAACTTAACTAGTCTATTTTTGTTTTCTCTTACCTTTGGAGTTCCCGCCTCATATCCATATACAACGCCATCGTCTGCAATGTATAAAACATCTTCATCCACACCTACAAAACGTCGAGGTCCATAAAGCTCTTTTCTCTCATCTTTCACATTAATAATATGAAGATCATCAAAGGTATATTCTTTCATACCTACAAGTTTTATAGGCTCTCCAAGTTTTAGTGTTCCCCTTTCTTCAATATAGCTAACTTTCAAGATTCCACCAACAGAAATATAGTCAGAATAGGAACTGTTGCAACCATAAAGAAGATAGATATTCTTATCATTCATATAGCAATCTACGATTTTGGCTTTTGATAAGATAGCTGACGGATCATCTTTTATCTTCACCTTCAATAATTCAGTTAAATCTTTCGTATCAATTATTGAAATTTCTTTATTTTCGCCATTAAATTTATACAAATGTAATTTATCATCATTACTTTTCTCTATAATAGAAATGATGTTACTATAAACTGCCATCGATTGAATGTTATAAACAAAAGAACTTGGTGTTATATCTTTTATGGCAGATTCGCCTTCTTTTAGTAAAGCAACAAAATAGTCATAAACACCGCCTTTTTTATACGAATAAAAAATATTCCCAGTTTTATGGTCTGAACAAATATTTTCAACACTACCTTGTGAACCAAAGCTAGAACTGGGGCTTACAAATGAAGCATCCTTATTTCCTTCACTTGTATACCGTTCAAAGTGTAAAGCACTAGATGATGAGCTATCATTGTAAACCACATAAGTGCGTCCAACCTGATCTCTACAAAACAAAGGTATCTCATTCATGCTTGTGTATGTTCCTGAAACTTCTTCATTAAAAAAATAGTTAATAGATTTTCCATTTTTAAAAAAACCAAGTTCAAACTTACCTTTATTTCCAAGCTTAGAAAGTTTAAACTTCAAAGGTTCTAGTGAAAAAGCAGCTTTTTTTAGTTTAATATTTAAATAATTATTGCCAGATGTGACAATATGCTCAACAGTTCCCTTCCATTTACTCCCATCTGTCATAACAACAGCAGTAATTTTTATTTTACTTCCAACAAGAAAAGTTTTCTTATATTGCTTTTTATCTAACTTTCCAATTTGTTTTTCTTCAGTTCTATTTCCATTGCTTTCCACAAGTATATTCATTTCAGAATCTTCTAACTTAGGAAGTCCAGTCGATGAGTCAATAGACCTTAAATTAGAACTACCTGTTAAATCAAAAATAACTGTTCCATAATTTTCTTGCGTCTCTAGAAAACCGTTTTCTTTGCAAGAAATAAACACTATAAAAGATATCGTAAGAATAAATATAAGCTTTTTCATAAATTATTCATCTCCTTAATAAGAATTAAGTTCATGAGTGATATTTTAACTTTTCTTCCATTGTATTACAACTAATATGAATTATCAGAAATAAAGAAAAATGAATAGAACTTAAATGATTAAATTAATTAAGATATTGCATGAATAAAATCAACATATAAAACTTAATATTCTTGTGATGTGAAACTGCACGATTTGCGATGTCTAAACTGTACAGTTTGCGATGTCTAAATAGTGCAGTTTCGCTATGCTAAACTGTACAGTTTCGCCTGAGTACATTAGCTAAGGTACAATAATAACACTAGCTAATGTACAATCGTAACACTAGCTAATGTATTACTATAACATTCTCTAATGTACAATCATTTATGTTCTAGTATAGTGTTATAGATACTTTTATAGACGCTTTCCAACTATGTTCTTTAATAACATTCTTTTTAGAAAACAAAAAAGAGTTAAACATTAAGATTGACATTAATCTTCCATTTAGAATCTTATGATAGCATTTTTTTACAAATTAATCATCATTTTCTTAAAAAAAATTGATATTTATCTTGACTCATTCTTTAATTTATAATAGACTTCCTTACCTATTCAAATTGAATAGTTTTTGCGGATGTTGTATAACGGCTATTACCCCAGCCTTCCAAGCTGGAGACGTGGGTTCGACTCCCATCATCCGCTTTTTTTAATTCCCTCCTTTTTGACTTACATCTAGTCTTTATAATCAGTTTTGTATACAATGAAAACATGCGAAAAATCACAGGTTTGGTAGCCTCATCTGGTTTGGCTTTGGGAAAGGTGTATAAACTTTCAGATAGAGAAGAAAGAGATATTCCATTATATTCAATTCAAGACGTTTCAATAGAAAAACTGAGATTGCAAAAAGCTATATCAGAAACTCAAAGTGAAATGCAAACAATTCTAAAAGAATACGAAAAAAAAACTTCAAATCAAGAAAGTGATGAGTTAAATATTCTTAACACTCATCTTGCAATGTTATCTGATGAAGATTTTATTCAAAAAGTGTTAAACGATGTAGAGAAAGAAAAATTAAATGTTGAAACATTTTTAAGTAAAAGACTCGAAGAATATGCAAATATTTTAGCTACATCTCCAAATGCTTATATAAGAGAAAGAGCTTTAGACATAAAAGATGCCTTTGAAGGTGTTTTTGATAAATTATTAAGTTCAAGAGAAAAAACTTCAAGATTTAAAAATGTTCCAAAAGATAGCATAATAATAGCAACAAACATAATGCCATCAGAAGCGTTAGCTCTAAAAGACTCACAAGTTAAAGGCATTGTTATGGAAGAAGGGGGGATAACAGGGCATATTTCAATAATTGCACGCTCTTGGGGTATTCCTATGCTCATATGTACACCCCATTGTATGAGCTATAGTTCTTCTGGATTAGATGCTATACTGGACGCGGAAAAAGGCTTTGTAATTTTTAATCCCTCACAAAAAAGTATAGAAGAATATACAAAGAAAATTGCAGAAAAGGTAAATAATTTAAAAAATATAGAAGCCTCTTTTACTAATGAATTGGTTAAAACACTTGATGGTGTTCCTATTTCAGTGAGTGCAAACATTGCTTTTAAAGACGAAATAGAAGTTCCATCTATGAAAATAGCAGATGGAATTGGACTTTTTAGAACAGAATTCCTATTTTTACAAGATGATAAAATTCCTGATGAAGACATGCAGTATGAAGTATATTCAAGTGTAATTAAAGCTTTTCCAAACAAAAAAGTTCTTATTAGGACATTTGATGCAGGCTCTGATAAAATGCTTAAAGAACAAGAATCTTTGCATGAAAAAAATCCACTTCTAGGTTGGCGAGCAATTAGGTATTGTTTTGCACGTCCTGATATATTTAAGACACAGTTAAAAGCAATTTTAAGAAGTGCTGTCTTTGGTAATGTCCATATTCTTATCCCTATGGTTTCCAGCCTTGAAGAAATTACTCAATTAAAAGAAATATTAAACGAAGTAAAAAGTGAGTTACGTTCCCAAAATGTGCAACATAGAGATGATGTACCTTTGGGTATTATGGTAGAAGTGCCAAGTATTGCAGTTATTGCAGACCTAGCCTCTCCTCTTGTTGATTTTATGTCAATTGGAACAAATGATTTGGTTCAGTACACTATGGCAGCAGATAGAGAAAATGGTAAAGTTTCTAACTTAGCTAATTACTTTGAACCTAGTGTATTACGTTTAATTAAAAATACTATTGATTCTAAAGATAAAAGTATAAATGCTGATTATTTTGTTTCGATGTGTGGAGAGATGGCCTCAAATAAAGAGGCTGTATTTTTGCTACTTGGAATGGGATTAAGATCTTTTAGTATGCCTAGCTGGAATATCTATGAAATGAAAAAGTTTATCGCATCTGTTTCGCTAAGTTCAGCTCAAAAAATATACCAAAAAGTTATGTCTATATCTTCACCTAACTTAATATTAAAGTGCATAAAAGAAGAAATAGATAAGATAGAAATATGACAATTTTATATAATGAGAAAGAAAATCTTTATGAAGCTACCACTAATTATACTTATGATTTACAATAGTTTTTAAAGATATCTCATTATTTTTTATAAAAATCTACTATTGACCTACCATAATGACGCTCATCAATTTTAGTCAAACCTTCTATTTCGTCATTTGGTTTTTCTTTTGGACGATGCATTAATATGAGACTTCCCTCTTTGGTCGACTGAGAATTACTAAGCATTGTTAATAATTCCTTGTGAAACTTGTATGGAAAGGGAGGATCAATATAAATGATATCAAAAGCCATGCTATTACGCTTGATAAAAAGTTCAGTTGACATCCTTTTACACTCTATCCTATTTTCTGCTATAGAAACATTTTGTAAAAGTGTGCCAAATTTTATTACATCTTTTTCTATTGAAACTACGGGGTTTGCACCACGAGATGCCGCCTCTAATGCACAAATACCTGAACCACTAAAAAGATCTAAAAATGAGAATCCTTCTATATTACCTAATATTGAAAAAAGAGACAGACGCATCCTATCCATTGCAGGTCGTATAACACCCTTTGGACAGTGTACAATTCTATTTTTTAATGCACCACCTGTAATACGCATAGTTTAAGCATTGAGTAAGCATGCCAACTCATTTTGAGAGACAAGTTCGTTTTCTAACTCTGTAGGATCGCTTTCTTCAATAAACTCTTCAATCTTTTTTAACATTTCTTTATGTCTAGCGATTATCTCACTACTTTCTTTTATTTCAATAGAAATTCTAACACGTTGTTGACTTGAAGTAATATAATTAATTAAATCAATATATCTTGATATGCAAAAATGCAAACCTTGAAACAGATCAATAAAATTTTGAATAGATGACTGCGGATATATCTGCTCAAACAGTCTATTTATAGCCTTATCAAAAAAAATTAAATCACTTGAAACTTTTGCACTAAACAACCTTTCATCTATGTCTAGCTTTAGACCATCAGAAAGAGTAGTAATTTGCCTTAGTAAAACGTAGATATTATCTTGAAATGCAATGTTATAAAGCATTTCTCCATTCCCCCTATTTCTCACTTCTTATCGGAATAATATTGTTTAATATTTAAAAGACTTAAATATAAGCCTTAAATTCTTGAACACTCATGTAAAAGCCATTAATAAGTCAAAATAAAATTATTTTGATTTTAAGCTTTTGGTTAATTTATAATCTTGAATAATAAACATAAGAAAGTATATCATAAACCTAATGTTAAGGATATTTAACATTGCTTTTAAGGAGGAATAGCCTTTTATGGATAAAGTTGAGAAAGGTAGATCTGATAAAGATAAATTTAATAAAAAAGAAAAAAAACTTCTAACATTGCATTTATTTTAGGTAAAACAAAAAAACATAAAGCTAAAATTGTTTTTGCTTGCGTTTTTTCTGTTTTAGCTTCTCTTTGTAAGCTCTCTCCCTATATTTTAATGCAAAGTATTTTATCTTCACTTATAGAAAAAAGCCCAAATAATAATTTGATTTTTGAGCTTGTTATTTGGACATGTGTTTTGATTGTTCTAAATATAATATTTACAATGCTGGCGTTGGGAGCTTCGCACATAGCAGCCTTTTCAGTGCTGTATGAACTACGAATTAAAACAATAGAGCATTTAGGACGCTTAAATCTTGGCTTTTTTCGTCATCATAGTTCAGGTCAAATTAAAAAAGCATTAGATGAAGACATAGAAAAACTAGAGCTTTTTATAGCACATCAAATTCCTGATTTAGCAGAAAGCATCATTACCCCTCTAGTAATTTTCATCTACCTTTTAACACTCAAATGGTATCTTGCATTATGCCTACTCGTTCCATTCATTTTGGTAGTTTTAGCTCAAACTTGGATGTTCAAAGATTATGAAAAAAATGTAAATACGTATAACGAACTTAAAAACAAACTACACACAACAATTGTTGAATATGTGCATGGAATTAAGATTTTTAAGGCGTTTAACCTCACAGCAAAAACTTTCAAAAACTATGTGAATGTAGTTAATGAATATCTTAGTCTTTGGGTTGGAATGTGTAATTCAAGTATTAAGGCATACAGCATAGGAATTTGTATTATAGATAGTGCAACATTTTTGATTATAATTCCATTAGGTGGTTTTCTTTTTTTGCAAAACCATTTGATAGGAGCAGATTTTTTAATGTTTTTATTATTAGGCTCTGTGTTTTTAACAGGTTTTGTAAAACTAGCAATGCTTGGTGAAAGTCTTTCTATGCTATTAAAAGGTGCTGAAAATGTTAGAAAAATATTAGAAACCAAAGAGCAAAAGTCTGATGGTTTTGAGCTTTCAAAAGAAGATGCACAAAAGGATATTGAGTTTAGAAATGTCAATTTTAAGTATGAAGAGCAATATGTAGTAAAAGACTTAGAGCTTAAATTAAAAAAAGGAAGTGTTACGGCTCTTGTAGGTCCATCTGGCTCAGGAAAAACAACACTGGGACTTTTACTTGGTCGCTTTTATGATGTAGAAGAAGGTGGCATCTTTATAGGAGAGAAAAACATAAATGATTACACACTGGAAAGCCTTCTTTTACAAACTAGTTTTGTTTTTCAAGATGTGTTTATTTTGAATGACACTGTTTTTAATAATGTTAATTTAGGTTTAGGCAAAACAAAAGAAGAAGTGATTCAAGCATGCAAAAAAGCTCAAATACACTCCTTTATAGAAACTTTGGAAGCAGGCTATGAAACAGTGATTGGGGAGGGCTCAGGGATTAAGCTATCGGGTGGTGAGATGCAACGCCTTTCTATTGCAAGAGCCTTTTTAAAAGACGCTCCAATAGTTGTTTTGGATGAAGTTACATCTTATTCAGACATAGAAAACGAAAAAGAAATTCAAAAAGCATTGCAAACTCTATTAAAAGATAAAACAGCCATTATTATTGCACATAGACTATACACAATTAAAAATGCAGATAGCATTGTCGTTTTGAAGGAAGGAAAGATTGCAGAAAAAGGAACTCACAACGAGTTATTAGCAAAAGATGGAATGTATAAAAGAATGTGGGAGCGTGAAATATCATAATCTTCATGTTAGAAATTTGGGGTACTTAGAGGCTTGCCCCTAAGTCGCTATTTTCTTTTTTGGGGGTTATAGGGGTTGTATTTTTTCTTTTATCGAAAAAAGAAAAAATACCCCCTAATAATTGTAATAAGATTAACGAAAAGATTTCACGCCAAGACATTGGCATGTCAATAGTTTTATAGAAAATGTATTATTTTCAAGTTAAAAACTTGAAATCCTTACACGTAATTTTTTAAGGAGAAGAAAAAAATGTTTAAGAAAATAAGAAAATTAATTGGAGATGAAGATTATAAATTATTCATTAATCCTATAAAGATATTAGCTTTTGATGGTGTTTTTCACGGAATTATTTACAGTATGCTTTTTTTCACTTTAATAGATTTAGTGAATAATAGCATAACAATGAAGAAAAATTTCATTTATTTAGGGATCATGTTAGTAGCCT
Source organism: Treponema sp. (assembly GCA_052169955.1). GTDB lineage: Bacteria > Spirochaetota > Spirochaetia > Treponematales > Treponemataceae > Treponema_B. The sequence goes on along the minus strand of JBQNBL010000013.1, from coordinate 33,119 downwards.
TAATTATAAGGTTTTTTCTACTATTTAAAGGGTATTACGGAATGCAAGCTGATGGTGCTAAAATTATTGCACATCTTAGAATAAAAATGGGAGACTATATTAAAAAGCTAGGATTAGGCTATTTTAATAAAAACAATATAGGAACTCTTTCTAATATACTCACAAATGACTTAAACGATTTTGAAATATTTATCACTCATACGACAGCTGATTTAGTAAAACTTAGTATATTGGTAGTTTATTTAAGCATTTGCTTAATCTATTCAGATATTATATTAGGTAGCATTCAAGTAGTAATCTTTATTTTTTCTCTTCCAATATTCTTTCTAGGTTCTAGCAAGATAAAAAAGACAGCAAAAGAAGCAAAAGTTGTAAGAGCTACCATGCTTTCAAAAATTATAGAGTATGTGAAAGGAATAGAAGTATTTAAATCTTACAATATGTTAGGAACACGTTTTAAAAAGTTTAGTGAAGCACTTAATGGAGTTAAAAAATATTCAATAAAAATTGAACTTGCAGGCATTCCATATCTTATTCCAATGCAATTATTAGTGTTTTTGTCTTTTCCTATTCTCCTCATATTTGCAACACAAAAATATTTTAATGGCGGTATTAATGCAAATCAATTAGTCATTTTTATGGTAGTTTCTCTTGCATATACAAACATAGCCTTGAATATTGGAGTTCTACTTATACTAAGTCGCTATTTTACTGTCTCAATTGATAAATTGCTTAGTGTGCTAGAAACAAAAGGAATTCCTTATAAACTCAGAACACATAATTTTGAAGACTATACAATCAAATTTGAAAATGTTAATTTTTCATATTTAGAAGATAAACAAGTGCTAAAAGATATCAACTTTGAAGCAAAAATGGGCAGTATGACAGCATTGGTTGGAGCTTCTGGTTCGGGAAAAACTACAATACTAAACCTTATTGCAAGGTTTTATGATGTGGCAAGTGGTAGCATTAAAATTGGTGGGCTTGATATAAAAGAGCTTAATCCTGATAGCCTACTAGAAAACATAACAATGGTTTTTCAAGATGTTTATTTAATTCAAGACACAATTTATGAAAACATTAAGATCGGAAATCAGAATGCCACACATGAACAAGTTATAGAAGCTGCAAAAAAAGCATATGCAGATGATTTTATCCAAAAGCTACCTTTAGGCTATGAAACAATGATTCACGAAAGTGGAGATAGCCTTTCTGGAGGAGAGAAACAACGCATTTCAATTGCAAGAGCCTTTTTAAAAGATGCTCCTATTGTTTTACTCGACGAAGCTACTGCCTCTATTGATGTTGATAATGAATATCTTATTCAACAATCTATAAAAGAATTGACAAAAGATAAAACAGTTTTGGTTATAGCTCATAGATTAAACACAATTCGTCATGCAGACCAAATTATTGTTTTTGATGAAGGAAAAATTGTTGAAAAAGGCTCACACGATGAGCTAATCAAAAAAGGTGCAGTTTATGCAAAAATGTATCGTAGTATGGAAGAAGCAAAAATGTGGAATATAGTATAAAATGAGGAACTGATTAATTCGAAAGCGAATTAATCGCATGTCTCCAATAAATCCTTAACCTCATCAAATAAGTTGACATACAACCGTAACTTATGGCAACTTGAGAAAGTGAGGGAAATGCCAGCTTAGCTACTAGACTAACGCTGATTAAATGCTAGGGAGGCTACGCTAGCAGCTGTCGCTGGCAGTACCCTAGCTTTAATCACCGTTTCCAAAATGATTGCTAGCAATTCCACATACTTGACTACTTGAAACTCTAATACCTTAAATATTTTAGGTTCTTATGACTGATGTAGCTTTATATTGCTATATTAAAAAAGCCCCTAAGTATGAAGCTTCATACTTAGGGGCTTTTGAATTATTTTAGTCAAAAACCTATAGTTTAGACAAAATGCCATCAATGCTATCTTTAGCATCTCCTAAAAGTAGGTGAACTTTGTCTTTCATTTCGTACAATGGGTTTGGAACGCCTGCGTATCCAGGTTTTAAGTCAAAGTTGCAGATTATAATGTGCTTACCCTTACCAGCTTCTAGTATTGGCATGCCATATATTGGAGTACCTTCTGCTGTGTTTGCTGCAGGGTTCACAACATCACTTGCTCCTATAATGATAACAAGGTCTGTTTTTTCAAAGTCTCCGTTGATAGCTTCCATCTCATATAACTTTTCGTAAGGAATATCAACTTCGCAAAGCAATACATTCATGTGTCCTGGCATTCTTCCTGCTACAGGATGAATTGCAAAGCGTACTTCTTTTCCCATGCCTTCAAGTTTATCAGCTAGCATTTTCACTCTTGACTGTGCTTGAGAGACTGCCATTCCATAGCCAGGTACAATGATTATATTCTTAGCTTCTTTCACCCAAGAGCTAACATTGTCTTCATTACCTCCACCTACTACTTCAGCTTTAGCTACCGAAGAAGTAGCTTGTAATTTAGAAAGCAAGGTATCAATGCTATCTTTAGCATCTCCTAAAAGTAGGTGAACTTTGTCTTTCATTTCGTACAATGGGTTTGGAACGCCTGCGTATCCAGGTTTTAAGTCAAAGTTGCAGATTATAATGTGCTTACCCTTACCAGCTTCTAGTATTGGCATTCCATATATTGGAGTGCCTTCTGCTGTGTTTGCTGCAGGGTTCACAACATCACTTGCACCTATAATGATAACAAGGTCTGTTTTTTCAAACTCTCCATTGATGGCTTCCATTTCGTATAACTTCTCGTAAGGGATATCTACTTCACAAAGCAATACATTCATGTGTCCCGGCATTCTTCCTGCTACAGGATGAATTGCAAAGCGTACATTTTTCCCCATGCCTTCAAGCTTATCTGCCAGCATTTTCACTCTTGACTGTGCTTGAGAGACTGCCATTCCATAGCCCGGTACAATGATTATATTCTTTGCTTCTTTGAGCCAAGATGTAAGATTATCCTCATTACTTTCAACCTTTACTTCAGTTTTAGTGGGTACTGCAACAGTCTCAGCTTTTGCAAAAGCTGGAGAAGCAACCTTTGCTCCCTTACTAAAAAGAATATTTGAAAGACTTCTATTCATTGCACGGCACATAATTTGTGTGAGAAGTAAACCAGAAGCTCCAACAATGCCACCAACAGATACAGTCAAAATATCCCTTGTTGCCATACCTGCAATAGCCGCTGCAACCCCTGATGTGGAATTAAGGAGTGAAATAGTAATAGGCATGTCTGCCCCACCAACACGTATAGCAAAGATCACACCAAAAACTAGACTTATAAGAGTACCAACAATAGAGACTAAAACTAAATAGCTAAGTATGTGCTTAACAGGTGCAAAAGCAAAGAATGCAATAAATGCCAAAGAGATAATTAAACACAAACTTGTCCACATCTGGTGCATTGGCAAAACCACAGGTTGTTGTTTTAACACTCTGTGTAACTTTCCTGCTGCAATCAAGCTCCCTGAAAATGTAACAGAACCCACTACAATAGCAATAGCAGAGGTTGTTAATACAAACCTGCCCATTCCAACGCCCATTGGATTTATTAGTGTTAAAAAACCTACAACTGCAGAGGCAGCACCTCCAAGCCCATTCAAGAGAGCTACAGTCTGAGGCATAGAGATCATATCAACTTTGATGGTAAGCATAAGTCCTACAACAAGACCAATGCCAAGACCTATCCAAACTTGATAAACTGAAAGGATTCCATAAAAGACAAATACTACAGCAATAGCTATAAGCATACACAAAGCACTTAAAGCATTACCAAGACGAGCAGTCTTCACCTTACTCATCATGCTAATACCTATAAGAACTCCAAGACTCAAGACTGCAGAAATAACGTAGTATGCAATTGAATAATAATCTATCATACTACTCCTCCTTTTTGTCTTTTTTGTCAGACTTAAACATTTTCAACATTCTGTCTGTAAGCCCAAAACCCGCAACCACATTGCATGTTGCACAAACAATGCCAATTACGCCTGCTATTTGGCTCACAGTTGCAAAAGCATTCAATTCAAATGCCTTAATCCCAGCATTATAAGCCCCCATAGCAACCTGAACTGCAATAGCAGTACTAGTCATAGTAGCAAGTACAGTAATACCTGAAAGAGCATTCATACCTGACATTAAAGGTGTATGCAAAAGACTAGGAACATTCTTAATTAAAAAATATCCCAGCACTGTTGTAACCAAAAAAACAATTACGAGAGTTAGTTCAAAACTCATAGACCCATTGCCTCTTTTGCACCTTTGTGAACAATCTCACCATTGTAAGTTGTGAGAATTCCTTTCACAATGTCATCATTCATGTCTAACTCAATCTTGCCATTTTTGATTAGATATTTTGCAAGATTCGTTATATTTTGGCTAAACATCCATGTAGAGCTTGAAGGAAGAAGACCTGGAATGTTTTTAATGCCAACAATATGCACACCATGTTTTTTAACCACTTCACCTGGAGGTGTTAATGCACAGTTTCCACCTTGGTCAATAGAAATATCCACTATTACAGAGCCTGGCTTCATACTCTTAACCATTTCTTCTGTTATAATGACAGGAGCTAATTTACCGGGAACTAAAGCAGAAAGGAAAATGATGTCCATATCTTTAACATGAGGAGCCAAAAGCTCTCTTTCTTTTGCCAATGTCTCAGGCTTTAAGTGAAGAGCATAACCACCTTCTCCAATAGCTTCGTTTTCAGGAACTCCTAAGTCTACAATCTTAGCTCCCAAAGACTGAGCTTGCTCTCTAGCGGCAGGGCGAATATCAGCAGCATGGACTACAGCTCCTAATCTTTTTGCAGTTGCCAATGCTTGTAAGCCACCAACACCGGTTCCAACAACCAAAACATTCATAGGCTTAATCATTCCAACAGCACAGAAAATCTGTGGAATAAACTTTGGTAAAAGGTTTGCAGCAATTAAGATTCCTTTATACCCTGCACAAGTACTCATAGAAGTTAGAGCGTCCATGTTTTGAGCTCTAGAAATACGAGGCACACCATCAAGTGTTAAAGAGATAACACCTTTTTTTGCCATATCTTTTACCATTTGATGATTTACAGGAGCAGCTGGATGAATAAATGTGATGAGGTATTGTCCTTTATGCATCATGTCAATTTCGTGACATTTTTTCTCTTCGTTGTAGAGTGGCTCTTTAACCTTTAAGATAAGCTCAGCTTCATCGTAGATTTTTTTCACATCATCTACAAGTTCTGCCCCAACAGCCTTATACTCTTCATCAGTGAAATAAGAGCCAGCTCCAGCCCCTTTTTCAACCAACACCTTATGCCCATCTTTAATCAAGCTAGCACAAGTTTCTGGAGTGGAGGAAACACGATCCTCGCCATGCATAATTTCCTTTGGAACACCAATAATCATACCATCTCTCCTAATTTTTAAGCCTATTAGCTTTATTCTTAATCCATTAATGTTTTTTCATTATTAAAGGAATAAGTTGAAGTCAATATTATATAAAGCAAAGGTATTTTTCAAGTATATAATTCGACCAGGGCAACATTTATAAACTTAAGTTTTTAATCCTTACATAAAAAATCAATAATAGAGCCTAATTATCTAAATAGTTTTTAGTATTTTCATAAAAAAAGGAGAGCCCAGAAACATTAGAAGGCATCTTCCAACTAGAAAGTGAAAAACCTGTTGCATTTATTCCTTCGGGAGAACAATTTCTTTTAAATTGGCTTTTAAAAAAACGCCTATAAAATGAAGATAGTGAAGTAGATATTTCACTATAAGAAAGTTTAGGAAAAACTTTCTTACTAAGAACTAGGACTTTTTTTGGAGGATAGTGATTAAAACAAATATGATATATAAAAAAATCTTGTAGCTCATAAGAGCCTAAAATCTCTTCTGTTTTTTGTGTTATTTTTCCATCTCTTGCTGGCAATAATTCAGGAGATATGGGAGTATTAAGTATAGAAGAAAGTATGTTTTGAAAAGCCTTTTTATTTTCATCTTCTACTAAAAAAAGATCAGGGTGCTCAATAGCATATTCTAAGCAAAGTCTTAAAATTGTTTTAGGAATTGCAGCATTTATATTATACATAGCCATATGATCTCCATTATAAGTGGAAAATCCTAAAGCAATTTCAGAAAGGTCAGAAGAACCTAGCACAATAGCACCTAACTGGTTTGCTTTATCCATAAGAACTTGCGTTCTTTCCCTAGCTTGTGCATTTTCAAAAGTTACATCAAAACAAGCATCATCTTGACCTATGTCTTTGAAATGTTGCAAGACAGAATCTTTAATAGAAATTTCTTCTATACTACAATGCAAAACTTCACAAAGAGAAATAGCATTTGATTTTGTATGTTCTGTAGTACCAAAACATGGCAATGTAAAGCAATGTATATTATCAATTGGCAAAAGACAGTTTCTAAAAGAAGCAATGCAGAATAAAAGTGCCATAGTAGAATCAAGCCCACCAGAAACGCCTAAAACAATCTTTTCTATTCCAATACTTTTTAGACGTACATTTATAGCTTTAACCTGCAATGTAAAAAGAGAAAAAATATAACTAGTAATCTTTTCTCTTAAAGGAGGCAAAAAAGAAATAAATGGAAGGGGGGATATTGGCCTTTTAAGTTCTTCTATGCTTGCAAAATCTTTTATCTCAAGCAATACATCTTCTTTTCCCTCTACATTTGAAGACAATAACTCTACATCAACATCTGCATAAGAAAAGCCTTCATTAAATATTGAATGATGATCTAGCACCTCTCCTTTTTCAAGGATGGCAGTAAAAGAAGAATATACACTTTGTTCATTGGTTTCTGTTATTGATGGAGAAGAAATAAGAATAGCATTTTTTCTTATGTTTGAAATATTGGAATAAAGACCAAGTTCATCATAACCTGCTTTACTAGAAATATTTGAAAAGACAATTTCAATTCCAGCTATCCCATCACTATCAAATAAACACTCTCCACTAATACATTGCAAACTAACAGCAAGCCCTGAGATAGTTTTAAGCCTTAAAACTATATTACTTGCGAATAAAATATCTTTTTCTAGCCTTTTTCTATCTCCTTTATATTCATTAAAAAACTGTAAATTAACTGGAGTCAAGACATTTATAAAAAGAATAGTTCCCTTATATATACAAGATACAGCATTATAAAGAAGTCCATCTTGTTTTATTGGAAGTCCTACAAAAAAAATAGAAGAAAATTGTTTTGTTTTTTCTGCAACATAGAAAAGAGCTTTTTTTGCATTTTCAAGAAAAAAGTTATCAAGAAAAAGAGAACCACAAGCAGAACCAGTCAAAACTAGAGCTTGAAAAGAAACTATGTTACAATTAAGAAGTGAAGCTTTTTCAGCACATTTTACAATCTTTTCTGCATTTCCCCAAACGTCCCCTATAGAAACATCAACAGAAAAACTAGCAAGTCGGATAAAAGAAAACTCATCTATACCTTCTTTATGAGTTTCATAAATTATTTTTTTGTTCACTTATTTTCTGACAAACGCTTTTTATAAAAAAGAAAAGCTAATGAAACCAATGAAAGAATCATCATAGTAAGGCACAACACATGTCCCATAGAAAGATTTTTCCACGATTCATAAACATAGATATTAGAACTTCCTGTTCCATTAATGATATATCCTAAGTCAGCATCTGGTTGTCTAAAATACTCAATCATAAACCTAAAAAAGCCATAACCAAAAGCATAAAGACAAGTGATAAAACCATTAAAAGGTTTTTTCTTTCTCAAAACAAAAAGAATTAAGCCTAATACAACACCTTCAAACAAAGCTTCATATAACTGACTAGGATGACGTGGTAAATTAACAACTTTAGCCCCCTCCTGTATTGTAATTCCAAGCTTCAAGGCAAAATCTCTAACCCAGTCTAAGCTAGCATCAAAACGTTCCTGCATTGGTACTTGTGGAAAAACCATTCCGATTCCACTTGTAGTTATACGGCCATAAAGCTCCCCATTAGCAAAATTACCAAGTCTTCCAAAAGTATAGCCAAATGGAATCGAAAGCGTCATTATGTCGGCAATTGCAAGGAAATCAAACTTGTTTAGCTTACACCAAAGCAACACTCCAAAAAATCCGCCTATAAAACCACCATGATATGACATTCCTTGAAAACCGGTAAATTCAAGCTTTCCCCCAGCACTAGCAAATGGCCAAAAAATTAAATGAGGTCGTGTAAGATAGTACGGTGCATTGTACACAATAGTGCCAAAAATCCTAGCACCAAGTAAAAGTCCTATAATGCCATACATAAAAACGTTTGAAATATCATCTAGCGTCATATCTTTTTTTTGCTTACATAAACTTACAACCTCACCTTTTTTCACTTGATATTTAAAAAAAAGGTAGGCAATAAAAAAAGCTACTAGATACATCAAACCATACCATCTCAAATACTTAAACCCCGGAATAATTTCGGGACGTAGCCACGAAGGATAATCAATATATAAAAGCATAAAAATCCACCATCATTCTTCTATAGGATTACAAACAATATTTCCATTAACTTCATCAAATTTAAACTCAACATTCGATTGTTTTTCAAAAATTTCAAAATAACGTCCATGGCTTTCAAGTACAACACCTGGATAAATAGTTCCTAAAACTTTGATTGATGAAGGAATATGAAATTCAAAGTTTTCTTTTAAATTGAATATTCGTAATTGCAATGCAGAATTACGCTTTATAAGCTTAACTTTATTTTTTCTTATCTCATCAATTTCCATTTCTTTCATGTTTCCATTTTGTAATTTTTCATCAAAGTTTTTAATAGAACGAGTATTTTCTTCAATTTCTTTTTCATGTACTTCAATTTCATCTTTAATAAGATAATCTTGACCAAAAGAAATAACGGTACGAATGCTCTTTTCAGCTCCTAAATTTCTAACAACACATCCTCGAGCTGCATGAATACTACCACCTATTAAAGCTCCATGATGTCCTTGCACTGAAAGAAGTCCATTAGTTTTTACAACACACATAAAACAATACTCAGAAATATTTACATTTCCACCAGCAAAAACCTTAGCTCCTTCGCAAAAGCCAACAAACATATTTCCTTTTGACCACAAAGTACCACGTCCCCTGCCTTTCATGCCACCTTCAAGACGTAAAACAATTTCAGAATACAACAAACAAATTGCAACATCTCCCTTGCAAGTCAAATTACCTTTTGCCTTAATAGTAACCTCATCCCCAACATCACCTGTAACCACAATATCACCCGGAAATGTAATCTTCTGATTAGGAGTATCAACATCTCCTTCTATAGTCTTTGTGGAAGCTATACTCAATTTATTATCAACATAGCTTAATTCACCAGAAATAAGTGCATAAAACTTAGTCGTGCCACCACTTTCATCCAATCTTAAAGTATCATCTGCCTCAGGAATTGGAAATTCGTGAATAGCCTTTTGCTTAATTACTTTACCAAAAACATCTTTTCCTTCCTGCCCCTTGCTAAGCTTTGTGCCTTCAAGAACTAAATCTCCTTCTTGCACAGTAGCTACTGTAGCATCTTCACTAAAAGTAATCTTCCAATCCAAAAGATAAGAACCAGGACCTATGGGTTCAACACCTTTTAACAAAGGAAATTCAGTCTCTTCATAACGTTTTGCATCCTTTATCGCTTCTTCAATCTTATTATTAGGAGTTACCTCAAGAAGTCCTGCTTCATTTAAGGCTGTTTTAATTAAGTTAATCGACAATTCTTCCCCTGCTCCAGCTCCATTTTCAAGAATAAGAACAGCAGACATTTTATCCTTACTAACAACAGCCTTAACTTTTGCATTTTTATAAGGAATTATGCGCATTTTTAAGTTTGTATTTTCCTGCTTTGTAATTAAAATACCTGTAGTGTTTGCTCTAAACTCATCTCCTAGTTGAACTATATTTCTAGAATCCACAACAAATGGCATGTTGCCCGGTAAGCCTTCAACCTTATTTCCATAAACATCAACTCCAGCTTCTCCAGCCTCTGATTGTGAAATATCATAGACAACAGTATCAACTTCAACATAAGCGAATTGCTCAGCTTGAGAAAGCGGAAACTCTAAATCATCATCTGGAGATATTTCTCCTTCTTTTCGATATTTGGGGTCTCTAAGGCGCTCTGTAATACGAGCAATTTCATGTTCTTGTAATGGGGTAAAATGTGGAATTAAAGTCCTATCCTTACCTCTTTTAGGAGCTACACCAGTTTTAATAGAAACTTCTAGTTCCATATTGCTAGAAGAATCAAATTGAGCTAAAACTGAGTTTATATCCGACATATTCAAATCTTTAATCTTTGAATTTTGTAGGGAACGCAAAATAATATTCATTGGTAGGCTTTGAGAAATATCATATGCTTTTCTAACATAAAGTTTTGCAGAAAGTTTATCATTTGAAACTATTACTCTCACATCAAAAGAAGGATCAAGTTGCAACAATAAAGGAGCAGGCACTGTGGGCATTTTTGCTTCTTGGCTAATATAGTCTTGAATCTTTTGCTTTGAAATAATAGTTCTAATATCTATACCTTTTCTTTTAATCTCTAGATAAATATCCTCAACATCTGGCTTTGCCTCTTCTATACTAGAAAAGAAAGTTAGATACCACTTATTAATATCATCATTATGTTCTATAGACCAATTGTTAGCCATTTTGGATACTTCTCCTTATTTTTATACCTTAAAACCTTGTTCAATAGCTTTTTTGATTTTGTGTTTTAATAGCATATTTTCTTTCTTTAATATTGAAATTTCAAACTGTTGAGTTTTCACCATTTCCGCTAAATCTCCTGCGGTCAATGATTCTCCACCAACCAATTCTGTTATGTAATCCATCCTATTCTTATAGTCAAACTGAGCTTCTGCCTCCGCATTTTCAAATGTTTCATCTGCAAAAGAGGCAAAATCATCAGAATCAAAATCAGATGGAAGTACTGATGCAATAACTTTCTCTGCAATACGATATATAGCTTGTGATACCATGGACTGAGGTTTATAAATCAAAACTGGAAGTTTTGAAGAGAGAGCTACATCTTGAATAGAATCTCTATAAACTACCCCCAAATGCTCTAAATCTATATCTAAATACTGCCTACATGATCTTCTAATTTTAAGTGCCTTGTCTGTGTCTTTTGGGTCATCAATCATGTTCATTATGAGACGAGGCTTAAACCTTTCCAAACGTCTTACAAAAATACTTGCATTTTCTTTATCTATATCTTTTAGTTGCTCAGTAATTTTAGGGATATACATCATCTGCATTGAAGTAGCATCTTTTCTTAAATTTTCCAAAAAGACAGCTCCCTTAGAGCCAGTTGGAAAAGCTACGGTCATCATTCGAAAAATAACATTTTTTAAGAAAATATAAGCATCAAGAGTTGCTGTAACTGAAGGAGTTGTAACCACTATTCCACGTGCAGAAAGCAAAAAAAAGTCTAATACCCCAACATGAGTTCCAGCTCCCAAATCTATGATAATAAAATCTGCATTTAGCTTAATAAACTCTTTAGCCAAAGCATTCCTATGCTTTGCCCGTAATGCAGCATATCCGGGTATTTCAGAGTCACCTGGAATAAAAAACAAGTTATCATACTGTGTTTTTATTATAATCTCTTCAAATGCAGAAGATTTAGATAAAAATGTACCTATACCTTTTTTTGCTCCATACTCACCTAAAATCAGATGAAGATTAGAAGCTCCCAAATCCATATCAATTAGGTAGGTCTTTTTACCAGCTTGGGCTAAAGCAATAGCTAGATTGGCCGCCATTAAGCTCTTTCCAACGCCCCCCTTACCTCCTGCAACAGGTATTATTTGCACAGGCTAACCTCCCTAAACACGGAAAAAATCAACATTATAAAATCTACACACAAGAAAAAAAACACATATACTCCCATACTTTGACTAAGAGGAGATATATCACTTTTTCTTAATATATCCACAAGAAACAAAAAACTAGATAATATTGACAAGAACTTGACTACTGATATAGATTTCAGATTCCTAACATACCTTTTTTCGCCTGTTATCAAAGTAAACCAAAGTATTGGTGAAAGAGAAAAAAAAGACGACACAGCATAAGAGTAAAAAGATAGTATGTTAGAGTTAAACATTAAAAAAGAAAAATAAAACGCTCTCATACTATCTAATATAAGTGCTAAAACATAAAAAGCCAAAATGAGAAAATATTGCATAAACGCTTATAGTTTATGGGATATTCTACCTATCGTCAAGTATTAACGTTTTCTCAAAAATTACCATGATATCTTATAAGATTTATCATTTTATTGTAAATAAAGCACGCCCATTTAATGCATTGGCTCCTTTTAACAAATTACCGGCAGAAACTGCAAATGAAATCTTACCTTGACCTTGAAGTTCATCTCCTGTTTGTGAATCTTTTAACTTCCACTCTTTCATAAAATACGCAGGAGAATCATCTTTTACAAGCAATGCATTCTTACCCCAATCTTGCACATCCCAATAATACACCTCGCCAACTTTTAAAACTTCACTTAATTTCTTTCCTTCTATCAAATTATTAGCACCATTTTCAAAAAATGCTTTTTTAAGTGTTATCTCCCCAGCATTATATTCAAAAAGATCAGAGGAATCACCTGTTATTGTATGCCAATTATTAGAAACATCCCCCACTTCCAAAACTTCATTACCTGTTTTATTAAAGTTATATCTTAAACGAGAAGCAAATCGAGCTCCTTTTTTTTGTATATTGTCCTTGCTTACATCTCCTTCAGCACCTGAATGCTCAACATCAAGTAGCAATACACCAAAAACAAAATAGTCAGCATTTTCTTTTTTCCAACACTCCCCATTACTTATTTTAAACTTCATTCCATTTTGTAATATAGTGTTTAACTCAACCTCTTCATTAGGAGAAGGAAAAATGAGCTTAACATTGAAAGCAGGTAAAACCTTAGTAGTAGCAACAGAAGATACCACCTTCTTTAATTTTCCTCCATCATCCAAATAAGCGAAAATCTTATATTGATAAATCTTTCCTTCCTCTAAAGTAAGACTATTATCCGCTTCATTAAAAAATGTGCCTTTTTTATTAATTAATCTAGGTAATATAAAAACTCTTCTATCCACTCTTTGCCAATCAGCGTTTATGTTAGTTTGACCTGTATATTCACGTCTATAAATATCCACACTAGAAAGTTTAACATTATCTTTATTAAAAGCAAAAGCAATTTGCGTCTTATACGAAGTAGCAAAACCATCATGTTTATTTACCCCGAAAGTTCCCAACTCTCCTGTAAAGCGTTCAACCACCACCTTAAAAGCACTTATTAAAACACTATCATCATCTTCTATTTCATCATCACGAGTTAATTTTACATTAAGATGCCTTTCACACCTGTTCCCCGCCATGTCATAAGCTATAATATAAATAATTCCATCATCATCACTAGGAAAATTCACTTTTGTTAGATCAAAAGCCATCTTTTGCGTAACAGAGCCTGTAGAGGGATCCCTATTGATAGTATTCCCATTCTCAGATATTCGAATTGGAAAATAATGAGACTCGTATTGTTGCGTACTAAACTTTCCACCAATATTCATACCAATTCCATAATTTAATTCCGTACCAATCCTTTCAGGAATAATCTCCCCTGAATCAGAAGCAACAGTAACTAAAAAGCCACCAAAGCTTCTATTTTCCTTACTGCTATTAAGCTCATAATTATTTACCACATCCTCAAGCTCCAACATTTTAGTGCTATTTTCAGTCGCACGCACAAAATGTTCTATTTTAACTATACGAGGTGCTATAGATTTTTTTCCAACAATTCCTTTTCTTTGGACTATAGGTAAAAGTTGAACTCCAGTGCCATTTTTCACATACACATTTTCAACACGAGAAGAAGCAAAACCTGCTTTATTCACTACAAAGTCATAATATCTACCTCTAGCCAACTTAAAAGAGACGTTGCCGTCAACATCTGTTGTACCAGAAGTAATCTTTACATCTTTACCAGCTTTAAATACATCAACAGTCGAACCTGAAATATTAGTGCCACCAACAAAGCTTGACACATTACATTTAATCGAATCATTTGGTACTATTCCGCTGGAAACATCTTCTATCACATTAACAGTATATATCTTTGTTTGCTTAGGTATACTACCGGGGCTGTTCCCTTCATCTTCCACTTTGATTATAATTTTATTAGCATTCGGACTAGCTACATAAGTTTTATCAAGTGCATGAGAAGAATCTCCATCAAAGAAAACCTTTGCTGTAAGAGACTTTAGCTTAACTTGCACTTTTAGTTTGTTATCATTAGTGATGTTTTCATAAATAGTTAAGCTTTCAACATCATCTACATTTTCTTTATTTAACACCAATGTACCATCAAAAAAGATTTTAAGCATTTTTAACTGTGCATTTAGGGTGTTAGCGCCTTCTTTAATATCTAGTGTGTATTCTTTTTCTATCTTTGAAGCACCTTCACCATCTTCAACTTTAATTTTAACTTTATTATGATTAGGTGTTCTATCATATATCTTATTAAGTCTTGGAACTGTCTCATCATCAAAATAAATCTTTGCTGTTTTAGATCTTGGGGCTACTTCTATCTTTAATTTATATTGAGGAGATATAGCTCCTTTTGTGCTAACTTCTTCCACATCATTAACACTAGTTTTGTGTACAATAACATCATCTCCACAAGACGCCTTCAGTAGTTTTAACTCTCCACTTATTTTGTCATTTCCACCTTCAACTACATTAATTACATATATTTTTGTTACTTTTGAAGAACCTGCACCATCTTCAACTTTAATACTAACCTTATCATTCAGTGGTATAGATTGGTATACCTTTTTTACTGAAGAAATACTATCACTATCAAAATAAACCTTTGCCGTTTCTGATTTTGCTTCAACAGAAATCCTTAACATATGCTCATTAGAAATAATATCCTTAGTAGTAACAGTCTCTGTTTCATTTGGATTATTTCTATTTAATATAATCTCACCAGCATAATACACTCTCAATAGCTTTAAGTCAGCATTACCAATACTTTCATTTCTATTTTGATCTTTACAAGAAAAAAGTAAAAAAATAGACAACAAAAACATAAACTTAATCATATTTTTCATAATTTTCTCCCCTTAAAGTAAGTATATTGTTATGCAAGTTATCCCATCTGTCAAGGTAATAATTATTATATGATTAACATTGCATCACCATAAGAAAAAAATCTATAAGATTTTTCAATTGCATGCTCGTAGGCACGCAAAATCTTTTCTCTACTACAAAAAGCAGAAACTAACATTAAAAGAGTTGATTCTGGAGTATGAAAGTTAGTTATCAAACCATCCACCACAGAGAATTTATATGGAGGATAGATAAAAATATCTGTTGATTTATTTCCACTTTCAAGTCTGTTCTCCTTCAAATTCCACGCTGCTTCCAAAGTCCTTGCACTAGTAGTGCCACATGCTATTATTGGTCGCCCATCTTTTTTTGCTTTGTTAATAAAAGAAGCTACATTTTCAGCAATAAAGAATTCCTCTCTATGCATTTTATGCTCTTCAATCCTATTCTCTCTGACGGGTAAGAAAGTTCCAAGACCTACATGCAAGGTAACATAAACTATATCTATTCCCAGCATTTTTATTTTATTTATTACGTCTTCTGTAAAATGCAAACCTGCTGTAGGACACGCAATAGAACCCATTACACTTGCATAAATTGTTTGATAGCGAGAAGCATCTTCGTCTGTGTCTTCTCTTTTTATATAAGGAGGAAGTGGAACATGCCCTATTTTTTCAAGAAGGTCATCATCAAGAGATTTTTCAAATTGAAGGAGCTTATCATTTTTATCTCCTTTAATGAGTCTTGCCTCAATGTCTTCAGAAAAGCTAAAAACACTTCCCACTTTCAATTTTTTCATCTTAGGACTTAACACTTCCCATGTTGTCCCACCATCTAAAGTTTTAATCAACAAAAATTCAATTGGAGAACAAGCTACACCTACTTCTTTCCCAAAAAGCCTTGAATGACGTACTTTAGAATTATTAAACACTAAAACTGCATTTTTAGGTAAAAGGTTGGGTAAAGATGAAAACATCTCATCCTCAAAAGCTCCTGTATTTTTATCAAGTAGTAGCAACCTATCTTCCCCTCTCACTTTAGAAGGTGTTTGAGCAATTAAAGATGAAGGTAAATCAAAATAAAAATCGTGCAAATCCATAAACACGTTGGATTATATTCCATTCCTATAAGGTGAGGCAATAGGAACTAAAGCATCTCGTAAACGACAATTAGAGCTAGCATTTCTTGAAAGCTGTGGCATAAAGCGTTTTTCTTTAACAGTTTTATACGAAGAACCTGCTCTAACAGATTCATTCCACCACTCATATAAAACCACATTTGTCTTGACATCTCCATTTTCAACATCCCAGCTATTTTTTACATAACCTATTGGGTCATATTGATAAAACTTTAATTGAGCTGAAATAGTATTAGGATGTATTTCATAAGGAAGCCATTTAAGTGGAATAAAGTTGCCCCCTATTATTGCTTCATAATCACTAGGAGCTCCATAAGTGAAAAGAAGATTGGTTTCAAGGTCTAAAGCTACCATAAAGTTATCTAATTCTTTTTGAAAAAAACTAGAACCTTTAGCAGCAGTTGCAGTAAAGCGAAAAAAAACAAATCTTTCTATCTTTTTTGCTTCTCTTTCATCATCATACAAAGGCACTTCACAAGGATGAACTTTTTCACATTTATAATACGTTACGTCATAAATGTGATTATAATTACCAAAAGCTACATGGCTACCTTTAACCATGTCCTCTGTATATTTATATGTTTTTCCTTCTCGTCCCCATTTTAATTCACTGCCGTCTTTTAATTTAATTGTTTGGACAGGGCAAGAAGCCCAAGAATATTTTGAATCAAAACGGATTTCAAGCACAGGTGCAGAACCCGTTTTTGTTGGCAAGATTTTTAACATGTGGATTGTCGCCTGCAAATTAGAACTATCAACAGCATACGACAAAATATTAGAACCTAAAGCAAATAACACAAAGAAAATTAGAGAAAATATTTTTTTCATATATCTAAATAGCCTTAAGGATGCTCACAAGAACATCCTTAAAGTTTTTTGTCATTTATTCCCAAAGCAATGTGTAGACTACTTTCACATTACCTTTAGCATGATTTGCAGGATTATTAACCTCATAAGTTACGGCAAAAGGCTTTTCTTGTCCACGCTTTAGAGTAAAACCTTCATCAAAAACAATTGAGACCTTATCAATATTATAATCTGCTTTTTTGCTCTTAAGGTGCCAGCAATCTTTTAATTCATCATATTCAAATTCGATATCTCCATTGATATTTTCATTATCTCCTTTTTGAGAAATAATTTGCTCATTAGTTACTTTCCAAAAAGCTCCCCTATCTGTTTTTACAAGTTTTAAGCTCAATTTTAACGAAGGTTTTCTATTAAAAAATGATATTTTTTCATCTTTTGCGTCTTTAGAATCGGAATATACCATTGATTTAATTCTATCTTTTTCATACGTATATAAATCTTTACCATTTCCTTTAGAAGAAAAAAGTTGTTTAAATTCTTCGTTATTATCATCTTTAAAATAAGTTGAAACATCAAAATCAAAATATGCATAATCAACTTTTGACCCTTGTACCGTCCAAGTTGTACACAAACCTCCTAAGGATAAATTTTGAATCATCACCTCACTAATTCCAATAACACCTTTCTTCGGTATCTTTTTAAAGTTTACAACAACATTCCCCTCTACATCTTCAGCTTTTTCAATTTTCATCTGTGCAGTATTTATGTCCCCTTCAGAAATCGTAGCTTTGCCTTCCCATTTTTCAATTTCCCATCCCTTATTGGGCTTTGCAATAAAAACTAAGTCAGTTCCGAGCTTAACTTTAATCTTTTCTTCAGAACTATTTCTCACAGTTTTTGTTCCGTCTTCACCTCCAAACACAGTAAGAGAACCTTCTCCAACACAACCAAAAGTAAGCTCATACAATTGCTCTATCTCAATCTTTGCTACGGCACTAAAAACTGAGGTAGCTTTTTCACCTGTTGCCTTATCATTTGTGTTTGTTACACAGCAATAATAGTATTTAACACCTGAACCAGAAAGCTCAGCATTGTAGACCTTATCTTTAGCATTCTCTATCTTTGTTCCATTTTCTGTTGTTTCATTTTCACTTTCAAACCATTGATATGTCAAAACACCTTTATCTTTTGGCTTACTCACTTCAACATTCAAAGATATACTTACATTTCTTCCTTCAACAAAAGAATGTTTTGAAGACTTAGGATGCTTTATGATGATAGGAATCTCTGCATCAATTTTTAAATCTGCATTGCTTTGTGCAATTCTCACCTTAATAGGTTGAGAGATACTTCTAGCTTCTTTCCCATTTTTTGTATTTTTGTTTGTTACAACACAATAGCAATACACATCAATAACTTCTTTTGGCATTGTGTACTCTGCTGTTATAGCTCCATTAATTAGTTCACCACCTTCTTTTGAGTTTGTAGCGTTTTTATACCATTGAAATGACAACTCTTCATTTTCAGGAGCTTTTTTCACTGTAACACTCATTATAGCTTGCTCAGGGCTATCAATAGACAAATACAAAGAACCTGATTGTCCTGTTATAACAGGTTTTTCTACAGTGTATTCAGGATTTTCTTCAACAATTCTTTCTTTAGTTTTCTTTATTTTTTCATCTCGATATGGAGAATATCCCTTTCCACCAAGTTTTCTTGAAGCTTGCCTAACATAAGAAGGATTTAAAGTTGCAGTATAATTGTTAGCCTTTATGTGTTCCTTACACCAACTATAAATTACACACTCTCCATTCTCTTTAACATAACCTACTGGATCTGTTAAATAAAAAGGTTTTTCAAAATACTTATGATAATCTTTACTAGCTTCTTCATAGTCTTTCCAATTAGATGGAACACCCACACCACTTATATTAGCAGGATCACTGTAATAAAACAAAAATTTCGTATGCGTATCCACACAAAACATTGAATTATCGAGCTGTATCCCCATAGAAGCACTACCAGTAAATCTAAAAAAGATAAAACGTTCTCGTCTCTTTTTTTCTTTTTCATCTATAAAAGGAACATAACCTCCATGCTCCTTCCATCTTTCTTCTTGGTTTTTATATTTATAATACTTCAAGTTCCACGTATGGTTCATCTGTCCTTGGCCTACATCTTCACCTATACAAGAAAGAGGGCTACCTTGCCACTTACCTTCCTTAAAAGCATATGAGGCAACATTTTCAGATGTCATACTAGTCATGTTTAATATCCAACCATCAAAGCGACTTGCAGGAAAAATAAAATCTTTTCCATAATAATCAAATGGATCAACTTTTTCTTCTTTTGTATTAATTTTAACTTTAAATTTCTTATTACCATTTTCATCAATAGGATTTTCTAAAGAAGGAGGGTCAACTTCATTTGGGTCTTCTGGTTCAGGCTCAGATGGAACTTCAGAATTATCTGATACTTCCCTTGTAACAGAAATAAATTTTTGTTCTACATCATACTTACCAGCATTATCTTTAACTCTTAATATAACAGAAACAGCTTCTCCTTGAACTAAAGGAACCAAATCCCCTTCAATCTCCAAACTAATTTTTAGTGGCTTTTGCTTTTTATAGTCTTCGTAGGCTTCGATTTTAATAGAGTCAGCATCTATTGAACTAACAGTATGTGGCACGGTAATTGAAAACCTTTTAGCTTTTGCAAAGCTCCTCACTTTATCACCTTCTATAGCTCTGTAATCAGGATCATTTACAGTAACATCATGATTTAAGACTTTTATGCTTGTAACATACATAGAAATTCCACTATTTTTTCCACCTGTTTTTGCATACCAAGAAGCTCCAAGTGATGGAGAACACGAAATAATTGTTAATAAATATGTAATAATTAAAAATTTAATAAAACGCATATCATACCTCCTTAAGAGTAAAGAATTCGTCTTAGAAGATTTATAAAAGTTAAACATCAAAAACCAACCCTACAGAAAGCCCAAAATTTAAGGCATTCATGTAAAAACTATTTATAGGTTTTGTAAGATCAAGTTGCCTACCTTCTGCTTCAGCACCTTTTTTTGCAGCTTCAACAAGCTTTTGTGGCAAGCTAACATATTTTGGTTTATACACTGTATAAGATAAAAAGCCACCTAATGTTAATTTCATATGAGAAGCTATAGGTTGATAATATTCAAGTCCAAAAGCAAATACATAACCTACAGGATTCATCTTTCTCATCATTTCATCAGTAATTAAAAGCGTCCCCACTTCATTAGAAAAATCTAAATTAGCCTCACGCTTTAATTTATCAACGTCTTCATTGGATAAATTAGTAGTAAGTTCGTATGTTGGATGTGGGTCCAAAAGCATGTCTAAGCCTAAACCAAAATTAACTGACATTCTATTATTAAATAGGAAAGTTTTAAGCTTTGCTCCCATATTCATTGTCACTTTCATATAAACGCGACAATAAACATTAATATCTCCAACTGTATCGTTATGTTGTCCTGATATTTGGCCTGAAAAACCTTGACCTACACCAAAGTAACCTGTAAGACCAAGTCCTGAAAATATGGAGGCATCTTGATATCCAAAATATCTGACAGAATCAAAAAGATATGTAAGTTCTGCAGAACCTGTTATAACATAGCCTAGCATTCCCTTCATACCATTTCCACCTAGATATGCCATATCTTTATCGCTAATGTGTGGCATTGTGAGTGTTGCAGTAGGATATGCCATAATACTCAATGAAAAACCATTGTCAAATGCAAAAACACTTGACGAAAAAATCAATGATAAAACCAATATATATACTTTTTTGCAATTCATATTATCCTCGTTATCATATAGAAACCTTCAATGTAAATATCTCAAACACTTAAGGCATCAACTATATAGACCACGATTCACCATTTTGGTTGCAAGTTTCTTTGTCATTGCCATAAATAAATACTATGAAGGTTTTTAACAACGTTAAAAACACCATAGAAAAACAAAGTACCACTAACTAATAAACTTAAATAGTTTTGTGTATACAACAAGAAAAAATAACCTATGAGTAAGCATATCATACCCACAATTATATAAAGTCTTTCTTTTATCCTATTGTAAAAATAAGAAATAATCATACTTAAAATCAAAAATAGTGAGCATGAAAAAAACAAAACAATATGCCGCCTCAAATAAATTCTACCTGCCATAAACAAAGGATTTATATATGAACTATCCATTGGAGATGACATACTCAAAATTAGAGAAATAAAAAAAATTAAAAACGCAATAGAAAAAGTTTGCCTTGTAATCACTTTAATAGAAAATAAACTCATTACAAGCAAAGAAAAAATACCTACAAATCTAAAAAAATACAATAATCTTGAAATTGAAGAAAGCTCCACTAATATAGTGGAAGAAAATAAATAAAGAGGAACTAAAAGTCTTAATGCTTCAAAACTAATAGAAAAAAGAAAGACTTCAAAAAAGAACATCTCTGTAGATTGTATCTTTCTAAAAGCGAAATGAATATAAACTATAAAAACAAAAGAGACAACCGAAAATAACAATGCAACTGTCGAAACAGATAATGGATTATAAGAGAAAAATGAAGAAACGCCCCTTGTAATACTTGAGAGATTTTCAGGAAGTTGAGAATAAGAAGAGATGACCTGAGAAAACACATAAGAAAAAATCGCAAAAGAAGAAATAAGAATAGAAAACAATAAAAATAACAGTCTTAATCTACCTCTAGCTGTAATCGTCATGTAAGACTAAATAGAGTTCCAGTTATTTTGACAACCTATGTCTTTTAGAAATCTATTTTTCCCCCTTATCATCATTTTTTGAAGTTTGCTTCCTATTTATAAGTCCATTTTCAGCATCTTCTCTAAACCTTTTAACCCATTTTTTAACTGTCTTAACTGTAGTCTTAAACTCACGTGCTGCAGGCTTCATGCCATGCTCTAAAGCATATTTAACCATTGCTTTACGAACCTTTAATATGTTTTTCTTTTCTTTATAAACTGCAAAATAGTCCATAACAGCGTCCTTAAAATATAGTATACATTTTAAGGGTAGCATTTTTTTACCTAACTATCAAGTATAGTTTTTTTTTTCGATAAAATTGCCAGTATCATTGTATTTTTATAATGTAGTTGAAAGCTATAATCTGGTGCCTTTTGTACTCCCTGAATGCGCACTTTATCTTCTCTCACCACTCCTCTATAAAGTATTTTCCTCAAATTTTTCTTTCAGAAAAAATAGAGCAGCCTTGCAAGGACAAAAATCAAAAAAAATGCTAAAATGCTCCCCATGAAAAAGCAACATTCCAACCTCTCCACTTCCCAAAAACTTAACTCCCATCAACAACACAAAAAGATATTAATTAAGAAATGCCATTATCATACATTAGCTAATGTTATAATTGTACATTAGCTAGTGTTATGCTTGTACCTTAGCTAATGTACTGGGGCAAAACTGTATTATTTAGGGGTTGCAAACTGTACAGTTTGCATATGCGAAACTGTATTATTTAGCTATCGTAAACTGTACAGTTTCGCATATGCAAAGTTACACATGTTGCACTCGTGAATACGAGTGCTTCCCAATGAATCTTCTTAACAGAAGGGGAACTAAAAAGGTATCAATTTGTATAAAGTGCTTATCAAATTCTTTTATAAAATGATGATAGAGGGACTAAAGAATGTTCAAAATAGTTTTTAAGTATTTTGTTTCATAAATTTTGTAAGTAAAAAAAATCTACCTACTTTCTCTTTTCTTTAATTGTGATAATAACATATCCTACTATCCCACTTGCAATAATCACATAAAAACCTGAGATATTAAAAAATGCAATCGCAATAAAGGATATTAAAAAGATAAGAAATGTTGCTATGTCAATTATTGTCTTTTTACTTATAGAAAAAAAAGCTCGTAGCAAAAGAGTTGCCACAGCGACATTTACTCCTTTTACAGCTTTTTGAAACCATACAACACTAGAAGAAAGAGAAATAAATTTAGCTAAAATGATGATGATTATAAATGAAGGAAAAACCACACCAAGCGTTGCAATTGTAGCTCCTAAAACTCCAGCTCTTTTATACCCCACAAAAGTTGCCACATTCACTGCAATAACTCCAGGTGTACATTGGCTAATCGCAAAATAATCAAGCATTTCTTCTTCTGTTATATAATGAAGCTCCTCAACTAGATACTTTTTTAACATTGGAAGCATGGCAATGCCACCACCAAAAGTGAAAGCTCCAACCTTAAAAAAGGCAAAGAATAAGGAAAAACATTCTTTTAACATAAGTTTTATTCTCTTTAATTTTCTAATTTGTTATCATTATAAATTTTTAAGAATGTGTTATAAAACCTAATAAACTTATCTTTTTCTATAGCGTCCCTAATCTTAAACATGAGATTGCTTAAAAAGGCTAAATTATGATAGGTTGCAAGTATTGAATAAAGTATTTCTTTAGACTTAAAAAGATGTCGTAAATATGCCTTGCTATATCTTCTACACACCATGCAATTACAACGTAAGTCTATAGGATCATTATCAAATTCATACCGTTTTTGTTTTATCGAAATAGGTCCATTAAACGTGAATAAGTTGCCATTCCTTGCATTTCGAGAAGGCAAAACACAATCAAAAAGGTCAACGCCATTTTTAACAGCTTCTAAAATATATTGAGGAGTGCCTATTCCCATGACGTATATAGGTTTTTTCTTAGGTATGATAGAAGTAGAAAAAGACAAAAACTCATTATAAACTTCTTCAGGCTCTCCAACAGAAAGCCCTCCTATAGCAATTCCTCGGGGGGAGTGTTTTAATATAGCTTCAAGACTTTTCTCTCTTAAATCTTTATAAAAACCACCTTGCATAATTGGAAAAAGAGAGCCATTATAGAAAGAATGAGTGCCATGCCAAGCAGCAAAAGCACGTTTCAGATAATTTATAGTAATATCCAAATGTTCTTGAGTTTCTTTTTTGGTAGAGCCATAAGGAGATAGAACATCAAGCTGCATTTGTATGTCACTATTAAAATCAGTTTGAAGGTTTACTACACTTTCAGGCGTAAAAAGATGACAAGAGCCATCTATATGGCTTTGAAACTTTATTCCTTCTTCTGTAATTTTTCTAAGAGGTGAAAGTGAAAACACTTGAAAACCACCTGAGTCTGTTAAAAAGTTACCCCTCCAGCCTGTAAATCCATGAAGCCCACCTGCATTTTTAATTACTTCAATGCCAGGTCTTAAATTAAGATGATAAGTGTTAGCTAAGATGATGTCAAAACCTAGTTCTTCTAACATATCTTTAGTCATAGCTTTAACAGTTGCTAAAGTACCAACAGGCATAAATGAAGGAGTTCTAACCCTTCCATGTGGTAAGTTCAAAATGCCAACACGGGCATTAGATGAGGCATCTTTATGAAGCTCATCAAATATTTCAATGTTTTCTTTCATATAAGATTCCTATTTAAGACCTATTCTTTGTGTTTTAAGACTGCTAAAAATGCTGATTGTGGAATTTCTACATCTCCTACCATTTTCATTCGTTTTTTGCCTTCCTTTTGTTTTTCAAGTAGCTTTCTTTTTCGTGTGATGTCTCCACCATAACATTTTGCAAGAACATCTTTTCGTAATGCTGAGATTGTCTCTCTTGCAATCACCTGGCTACCTATACTAGCTTGAATAGGTATCTTAAAGAGTTGACGGGGTATCTCGTCCTTTAGTTTTTCACAGACGACACGAGAGCGGTCATAACTAGAAGGGCGATAAAGCAACTGAGCTAATGCGTCAACAGGTTTTCCATTAAGCAAGATATCAACCTTTACAATATCAGTTGCTCTTGAATCTATAACATCATAGTCAAAAGAAGCAAAACCTCTACTAATGCTTTTTAGTCTATCATAAAACTCAAATAAAACCTCAGACAATGGCATTTCATATGTTACTTCAACTCTTTTTTCGTCAAGATAATTCATATTAGTTTGAGTACCACGTTTTTCAATGCAAAGACTCATAATGTTTCCAAGATATGTTGTTGGTGTTATGATTGTAGCCTTTATGTATGGTTCCCTAACTTCTGCAATTGTTCCATCTTCAGGATAATTTGCAGGATTATCACACATAAGTTCATCTCCATTTTTGAGCGTGATGGAATACATAACTGAAGGAGCGGTAAAAATCACTGATTGATCAAACTCTCTTTCCAAACGTTCTTGCACAATTTCCAAATGCAAAAGGCCTAAAAAGCCACAGCGAAAACCATGACCTAAAGCAACAGACGAATCTTTTTCCCATGTTAAGCTAGCATCGTTAAGTTTTAATTTTTCAAAAGCTTCACGCAAGGCTTCATAGTCGTTTGTATCTGTAGGATAGACAGAAGAAAAAACTACAGGTTTTACCATCTTAAAGCCTGCCAAAGCTTCTTTACAAGGGAAAGATACATCTGTGATTGTATCTCCTACTCTCACGTCAGATATAGTTTTTATTCCTGCAATGATGTAGCCTACCTCTCCTGCTTTTAATGAATTAGTTTTAACAAAATCAAGCATTAGATAACCTACTTCTTCCACTTTGTATTCAGAATTACTATTCATAAAGCGAATTGTAGCACCTTCTTTTATTTCGCCTTCAAAAACACGCACTTGGACTATAACGCCCCTATATGGGTCATAGTTTGAATCAAATATTAAAGCTTGCAATGGATTTGTGAGAGAGCCAAGAGGAGCATTAAAGTTTTTGATAATTGCTTCAAAAAGTAAATCTATATTCTGTCCAGTTTTGGCAGAGACAGGAACTGCAACGGTTGAATCAAGCCCTAAGTCTTTATCAATTTGATTTTTGCACATTTCTATGTCGCTTGCAGGCAGGTCAATTTTATTTATGACAGGCAATATTTCAAGATCATGTTCCAAAGCTAGATACATGTTTGAAAGTGTTTGAGACTCCACTCCTTGACTTGCGTCAATTACAAGGATAGCTCCCTCACAAGAAGCTATGGAGCGAGAGACTTCATAAGAAAAATCAACATGTCCTGGAGTGTCAACAAAGTTTAAGATATATTCATTTCCATCTTTAGCCTTGTATGGAAGGCGAACCGCATGACTTTTTATTGTAATGCCACGCTCTCGCTCTATATCCATGTCATCTGTCATCTGTGCTCTCATTTTTCTAGCATCTATGATTCCAGCTTTTTCTATTAGACGATCTGAGAGTGTAGATTTGCCGTGGTCTATATGAGCTACAATGCAAAAATTTCTAATATATTGAGGATTGTACATTGCGATATAGTATATAAAACTTTCCTCATTGTCTATGAGGTTTTTTAAGCCCTTTTTTAACTCTTTTTTATTATAGTTTTTGATTTTTTAGTGAAGTAAAATGCTTTATATTTATGATATTATAATGTTATAATATGCGTGTAATTTTTATTTTTATAAAAAGATAACTTATGGAGCAACTATGAGATTTAATGAACTTGAAATCAAGAATTTTAGAGGAATAGATAAGGCAGAATTAAAAGAACTCAAAGACATAAATTTGATTGTAGGGAAAAATAATTCTGGAAAAACTTCAATTCTTGAAGCTATATTTGTACTTTCTGGTATGTCAAACCCTAGCTTATTACATAGCATTAACCTTTATAGAGGTTTAAGATTAAAAAATGATAGCGATTTTAAGTATATTTTTAATGATTTAAATTTAAAAGAACCTATAACGCTGAGTGGAAATGTCAGTGGCACTAAGCGCTCTGCTAAAATATCAGTTTATAAAGATGAAAAGCAAAATATCGATCTTTTTGATGTTTCACTTGATTCATTAAAATCAAAACAAATAACATTGCAAAATCAAGTTGATGAAATTGATGGAGTTAAAATTTCATTTAGCAGTAATGGAAAAGATAAAGAAGATGTGTATATTAGTCTTAAAAAAAATATAATAAAATCTTCTAAAACATATAAAGAAAGTCTTAATGTAAAATGGATAGATTCAAAAATCAATGAGATGAATTTGCATTCGATAATAAAAAAGAAAAAAATAAAGGGACTTATTGATATTTTAAGGCAAATTGAGCCTAACTTAGTTGATATACAAATTTTAGATGATAATTCAATATACTTTGATGTAGGTAAAGAAGAACTCCTTCCTATAGGTATAATGGGAGATGGAATTATAAGGATTCTTCACCTTTTATCTTCAATGTATGAAATGCAGGGAAGTGTTTTACTAATAGATGAAATAGAAAATGGACTTCATTACTCAAGTATAGAAGTATTGTGGAAAGCAATTATCATGTTTACAGAGGAATTGGATGTCCAAATTATAGCTACAACTCATTCCTATGAAGCATTGAAGGCATTAATATTTGTGCAAGAAAATATGAATGAAAAAAAAGCTGAAATTGCAATGTATCGCATAGAAAAAAAAGATGACAAAGCAAAAATAATCCATTACAACAATGATGATTTAATTTTTGGCATAAGCAAAAACTATGAGGTGCGTTAATGGAAGAAACTAAAAAAGAAGAAACTAAGAGTTTTCGACCTAATATAAAAATAACCAGCAAGTTTTTACTTTTAGTTGAAGGGAAAGACGAAATTGAGTTTTTTAATACTCTATTTAAATATATGAGTATTGATGGAGTACAAATTCTTGAAGTAGAGGGAAAAAATAATTTTCCTCATCATATTAAAAGTATTAAACAAGATCTTGGCGATGACTGCTCCAATATAACAAACTTAGGAATTATTCGAGACGCAGATGATAATGCAAAAGCTGCTTTTGACAGTATATGTTACCACTTAAATCAAAATGAAATAGCTCCACCTAAAAGCATTGGTATAGTAGAAAATATTGATAACAGGAAAATAGGCATTTTTATCATGCCTAACAATAAAGATAATGGTATGTTAGAAACATTGTGCTTAAAATCTATTGAAAGTACGTGCTGTTATAAAGAAATGAATATTTATATAGAATGCTTACAAAATCTTTATAAAAATAATAAATCTTTTAATGTTGATAAAGCTAAATCACAAGTATACCTTGCTTCAAAAATTCCTATGAAGAATCGACTAGGGCTAGGAGCTGAAGCTGGACAGTGGAATTTTAATCATTCCGCATTTACCGAAATAAAAACATTTTTAAAAGAGCTATTTACATAAAAATAGCTCTTGTGCTATCTATTATTTTGTATGTATTTAGTGATTTTGCCACACCAATACTGTATAATTCCATCATTAATTCCATAATAACTAGCTGATTTTTTGAAATCTTGCCCTACAAGTCCACAAAAGTTAGTTTCTTGCTTTCTTTCATCATATAAGAAAAAAGCTGTCTGCACACCATACTTTCCAGTTAAGCGAACAAAGAAAATATAAGCTTGACCTTCTTCCCATTGTGCTTCAAGCACAGAAGGGAAAGTTAAACTAGTGTGTTTTTTAATAGTCTCAATAGAATGTATATTTCTATATTCTTCACATAAGGGTGATGTTGTAAGCATATCAATTGCGATATCTTTAAAAGTATTGTCCTTAAAAAAGGTAAAAAAATTCAAAGAAAAAAGAACTGCAATTAAAAGCAAAAATATAAGGAAAACAAATCCATTTTTTTTAAGTTTTTCTTTATCAGATGCTTCCATAGTCTTTAAACTTCCTCACGTCTTATTTTAACACCAATGCTCTGTAATCTTTTCACAATATTCTCGTAACCTCGTTCTATTTGATAAACATTTCTTATAATACTTACACCTGAAGCACAGCAAGCAGCAAGCACCATTGCCATACCTGCTCTCACATCAGGAGAAATTAAGTCTGCAGCTTGCAATCTATTAGGACCTACCACAACAGCACGATGTGGATCGCATAACGTAATCTTTGCTCCCATACTTATAAGTTTATCCACAAAAAACATTCGAGATTCAAACATCTTTTCATGTATTAGAACTGTACCTTCAGCTTGAGTAGCAATAACTGTCATAATACTAGTTAGGTCTGCAGGAAAACCTGGCCAAGGAGAATCATCAATTTTTGGGATCATACCTCCTACATCAGTGTTGACAACCAAGTTTTTATTAGAAGAAAAACTTAGTACATCTTCTTCCATACTCCAGCTCACTCCTAGTTTCCCAAAAGCTACTTTAAGAGGTCTCATATCTTGCCCTTTTACCTTCTCTATGCGAATATCCCCTTTGGTAACAGCTGCAAGACCTAAAAACGAACCTATTTCCATGTAGTCAGCACCTATTGTAAAGGTACAACCTGTTAATTCCTTAACTCCTTCAATCTTTAATAAATTAGAGGCAATTCCTTCTATTTTTGCTCCCATTAAACACAGCATATTGCAAAGATCTTGCACATGAGGCTCGCAAGCAACATTGTTTAGTATAGTAACTCCCTCTGCTAAGACAGCTGCCATAATTGCGTTTTCTGTAGCTGTAACAGAAGCTTCATCTAAAAAAATATCTTTTCCAACAAGTTTATTTGTAGAAAAATGTAAAAGCCCATCTATTTCAATCCTAGCCCCTAATTCTGAAAGTGCTAAAAAATGAGTGTCAAGTCTTCTTCTCCCTATAACATCTCCTCCCGGGGAGGCAAGAGATACATTGCCTGAAGCACTCAAGAGAGGACCTGCAAAAAGTATTGAAGCCCTAATTTTTGCAGAAAGCTCATCAGGAATATGTGTGTTTTTAATTTCGGCACACTGCAATTTATATTCATTATCTTTTAACTTTTCTACAGTTCCACCTAAAAACTTCACAATCTCAAACATTACGTTGACATCTTCAATTTCAGGAACATTTTTTAAGATAACAGGAGAGCGTGTCAATAATGAAGCTGCAATACATGGTAGGGCTGCATTCTTATTTCCACTTGCTTTTATAGTACCTTTTACAGGATATCCACCTTCTATCACATACTTGTGCATTTTCTTATTCTCCTTGAAAAACATTCAATAAAATCTAATTAGTAGTGAAGCCCAATTCCTATAAATATTTCCGATATCGCTTCATTATCTCGTTTTGCTATACCACCAATTTTATTGATTCCTTTCACATTCTTTAACTCTGTAAGATCAAAACCTAGGCTAATTCTAAAATATATACTTCTCATTCTATGAGGATATAAGATCATCTCAAATCCTCCTGCATACCAGCCATCTGACGGGTGAAAATATCTATTTGTTTGCATATCATGTACTAAAGCCATATCTATAAAAAATGAAATAAACCATTCAAAGCCAAAAAACCTTGTCCATTCAACTCCTGAAATCTTTTCAAAATCAAAGCTGGTAATTTTAATAGGAACATCAAAGTTTAATGTTATAGCCATATCTGTTTCAATTCTCTTATTTAATATACCTCGTAAATTTCTTCCTGCACGTTGTGATATTTCTTTAGCAAAAACGTAAAAAGCATCAAGCTGTGCGTAAATACCCACACGATCAACAAAAGAATAGTAACCTGTTAGAGTAGAACTTAATTCAATTTCCGGTATGTTTTTTAAGAAAAAATTATAGTAGTATGAATTATCAAGACTAAAATAAAAACCTTCCCTAAAATTATTTTTCCAATCAATACGGGAAAGAGAAAGAGAGTGAGAAAAAGTTGTAGAAACTCCCCTTTTTTTCTGCTCATTTAATCTCTTGAAAGCCCAGTTTCCATAAAAAGAAATATATGGTGTATATACTAACTTACCAGCATAGCTAAAATTGTACAAAGTAATGGGAGTATACACAAAAAACTTTGTAGTAAAAAAGTATTGATCATATATAGGTTTTTCATCAACTTTATCTTCTTCTTCGCCTGTTTGAATGTTTTGTTTTTTACCTTGATTTTCGTTTCTAGGTCTATTCAAAGAAAAACCTTGATAGTAACCAAAATAAATATCAATAAAGTTAGTTGGATAAGAAAATTCAATTGTATTGTTTAAATCAAAACTAGCATTCTTTTTTTCTATATTTAATATAGTTTCTAGTTTGTATATAGCATTTAAGGGACCTGCTTTAAATGGAAAAGAAAAACTAGTGCCTAAACCACCTGAAGATTTTCCTGAATTATCCAATATATAGGAGATATCTAAATTTAATACTTGCATTGAACCTAGAAAGTTATAGTCCTTACCTTTTAACTTTGCCACAAAACCTGTATTAGAATCAAACTTTGGAAAAGGAAGAGCTATTATATTCCATGTATCTTTTGTACTTATCGTTATTTCCGATAATGCTAAATTATCTTGAACTTCAATATATTCACTAGCAACAGAGGAACTTTCTAAAACACGCAAATTGTTTAGTTTTAGTCTAATATCATCAAGGTAGTGTAAATAATCTTCTTCAGTTTCAAAAACAAGTGTCTTATCTATGGGGATAGCTAATTGCAATGGATATTTTTTTGTTAAACCTTCAATCTTATATACAACCTTTTCTATTTTTATTTTTAACGCAGAAGAAGCAATCGTTTCTTTTTTTGGAGAACTTTCAGCACCAGAAGAAGCACTTTGTTTTTCGATTACCTCATCATCGTTTGACTGAGTTTCAACATCTAAAGAAGTGCTACCCTGAAGCTCATCATTTACTAATTCTTGAGAAGATAAACTACCACCTATAAAGATAAATAAAAGGCAAAAAAAAAGAAATTTTGAATAAGAAAGAACCATCTTAAAAAAAGCCCCATGCTATAAAGTTTGTATGAAGCTCAAAATACTTTTTGGGACAGAGAGGACTCGAACCTCCTACCTACTGCTTAGAAGGCAGTTGCTCTATCCAGTTGAGCTACTATCCCTTGGCAATAAATCGGGATGGAGGGATTTGAACCCCCGATCCTCTGGTCCCAAACCAGATGCCTTAGCCACTAGGCTACATCCCGAAAGTTGACGGAGTGCATTCTATATAAATAGTATATTTACGTCAAGGGGAGTATTTCAAAGTTAGTACAAAAAACACAGCACAGTTTTACTATAGCCTAAATGTAATTTCTAAAGTAATACAAAACACATAAAACTATGCAATAACTATTATTATGGTGTTAATAATAGTAGTGACAAAACTAAAAATAATGAAAAAAAGTGATAATAAAATAAAGAAAAGAAATCGCAAATACCTATATGCTATAACTAAATATAAATCAAAAACAAAAGAGGCACAAGAAAAGAAAAAAAGAATTATGGCTAATGCCACTAAAATACGTAAGATAAGAATCTGGTTTGAGTCTAAAAAATCATTATAGTTACCTACAACATATAACGAAAAAAAGAACATAAAAGCAAGAAAAAGAAGAAGTGAAGTACTACTTAAAAAGATAAAAATCAATGACTTATTTCTCACTCCCGACTCCCATAATTATCCAGCTACTATCCCCCACTTCTTTTTTGGATATTTTTTTAACATAGCGACACCATTTTTTGCATCATTAAATAAAAATCCACCATCCCAATACTCAAGAGCAGCAAAAAGTGCATTTCCACCATCATTATCATCACTTTCAGTAGTACGGAAAGAAACATAATCAGCAATGTGTTCAAAATCTTGGTTATACAGATATTCAAGTCTTTTTTTGTTAAATTCATTCCATCTTTCAATATCTTTAAAACCTTCTCCCTCATCTTCAACAATTAAATGTGCATGAGTTTGACTGAACTTATACCAAACCTTTACCTTTTTATTTATATCACACTTATTTCCATGTTTGACAGCATTTTTAATAACTTCACTGATTTGTTGTTCTAATAAATTCACACCTTTTATCTCTAAAGGAGCAGATTGCACAATCAATAATGTGAAATAACGAATTTGCCTAAAATCGGAAGGAAACTCTTTATATAACATGTCAGTTTTATCAAATAACGGATCTCGCCCATCAACACGTAATTCTCTAATAATATTGTCCATAAAGCCCCCCATTCTACATCAAAACACATGGACTAGTGCGAAAAGTTGGACTCGTAATTATTTTAACTTCAGCCAGCTTTATGTAGAAAATATTTTTAGCCAATAAGTTCTTTCCTGTATTCTACAGGAGTCTTAAA
>JBQNBL010000012.1:0-67530 GCA_052169955.1 Treponema sp. | reverse complement strand
AAAGACTTAACTGATGAACAACTGAAAAATGGAGAAGCAATAGATTTAATAGCATTAAAATATAAAGACTTTGCAAAAGAAGCTATAGACAGTGAAACACAGGCTAAAAATGCCTTCGGCGACTTTATGGAGTCAATCGGAAAAATAGCTAATCCGTTTTTTGAAGCATTGAATCAAAAAGCAATAAGCTTCTGGAACTTTATGGGAAAACAAGTAAGTAGGTTTGATGAAGCTTTACAGAAAGTAAGTAGAACTTGGAAAATAGGGGGGATATATCGAAGCAACAAAGCCTTTGTAAACGATATTGAGGAAGAATTAAAAAAGGTTCACCCAGAACGTATACAGGAATATATGGAACATGTAGCGAGTGGGTTAAGTGATGAGTCTATAGAACAATTAAAGGAGTATCTTAACCTGCAACAAGAAAGAAATTCTAATCAACAGCAGTTTCTTAAAGCTTTGGAAGCTGAAGAAAAACATAGGGAAAAACAGCAAGCTAAGAAAGAAAGATATAACAGAGCAATGGAGGAATGGAAGAAATTAACAACTAAGCAAATAAAAGAGCAAAAAGAAATTTATGATAAGACAGATGTTAAAGAACAAGGTGTTAAAAACATTCTTACAGGTAAAAATATGACCTTTGACGAATTATCGGCATTCTTAGACCTCCTAAAACAAATAAATGTAGAGGAAGAAAAAATTGCAGAAAAAGAAAAAAAAGCAGAAAAGACTGCTGATGATTATGCAAAAGAAAGCAATGAACAACTAAAAGAATCATTATATGCTTTGGAACTAGAGGCAAAACTAAAAGGAAAAGAAGTAACTGCACAAGACCGCTACAATGTATATCTTAATTCATACCTTGATTTACTAACTAAAACAAACGGACTAATTAAAGAGGGGTATCCAATAGAACAGAAACGCCTTGAACAATTAAAAGAAGCAGAGGAAGCACTAAAAAAAGCAACTGATGCAGAAGAAAAACTTCAAGCCACAATGAAATTAACACAAGAGGCAACAAAGGCAATAAATAGCATTAAGCGTGAAATTAGACCTACAGAACAACTACAAAAAGAACTCGATGCACTAGATAAATTAAAACAAAAACTCAAAGAAGCAACAGATGAAGAAATTAAGCTAGCCCAAAAAGGTCAAGAAAACATATTAAGTCGTGAAGAATTATTAAAAGGACTGGCAGATGCGGAGCGTGCTATTGTCGAGGAAAAAATAAATTCAATAGCAGGTGTTGAAAAATCATGGTGGGATAAACATAAAGATAAGCAAGCTGAGTTATTGGAGATGAAAAAGGCAATCGCTGACAGTGAAGTATTAACCGAAGAAGAAAAATACGAGCGAATGAAACAGCTTGATGAAGCCTATCTACAAAGTAAAGCACAACAGGCAAGTGAACTCTTAGGTGTAATACAAGGTTATGTCAACCAAAGTGTAGACATAATGAACCAAGCTACCAACCTTATGCTTGAAACATCTAAAAACCAAGCAACAGCTGAGCAAGCACAGCTCGAAATAAAATATCGTAAGGGGGAGATGAGCGAAGAAGAATATAATAAGAAAATTACCGAGAGCAAAAGAAAGGCAGCAAAGGAGCAGTACAAAATACAGATGGTACAATGGATGGCTTCTATTTTACAAGCGACAGCTAATATCGCACAGGGTGTTACACAGGCTATCGCACAAGGTGGAATAACAGGGCTTATTACAGGTGGTATTGTTGCAGCCGCTGGAGCTGTGCAAATTGGAAGCATAATAGCAAGTAAGCCAATCCCACCTAGCTTTAGCACGGGAGGCATTGTAGGTGGCTCGTCTTATAATGGAGATAATATAGCTACTAATCTTAATAGTCGTGAAATGGTTATGAATATGAGCCAACAAAAAGGCTTATGGGATTTTATCAACGGTGGTAGCAATGGACGAGGAGCTACACCACAAATAGTTATAAATAACAGTGCCTCTAACATTGCAACAGCCCAGCCTCGTTTAACACGTGATAAAATTGAAATAATGATAGATGCTCGTGTAAACGATAGCTTAAAGAATGGACGTTATAGCAGTTCCTTAAACATAGCACAACAAGGAATGACAGGCGAGTATTACGGAATATAGGAGTGTTAAAATGGCAATAAACTGGAGTAAACACGTAAATACCGATTTTTATGGACAAGATGGAAGCTATAAAGAAAATACAGAAAAAGTAGAATTTAAAAGTGGTCGAGAAATTGAATATCTAAAAAACAGTTTGCCAAAAAAAACGCACTCGGTAAATCTTTGGCTAAAAGATACAGGTACGACTAAAATAGACGGTAAGACAGAGTTTCAACATTTTCTTTTCTGGTATGAAAATATAGCTAAAAGTGGCACTGTTCCTTGTAATCTAAAAGACATTACAACAGGAAGTGGGATAAAAGAATATCGGGTCAAAGTTACAGGTTGGAGTGGGCAACGCCACAAAGAAGTGAACCTCGAATTAACGGAGATTTAAGACATGAATGTTTACAAGCAACTGGCAGAAGGTGGCGGTTATAACCTACCCTTTTTAGTTCATTTATCTGCCCCAGATGATACACTACACATTTTCTTGATTAACGATAATCAGGGTATGGTTTATAAAGGACATATCTACAGTGCAAGCAACTTCACCTATAGACCTAATACAAGTGGCGATAGCTCGCTTACTGTTGAACTTGTAGAACACAATTCAATTATAGATATGCTTGAAGACAATTATTATTTCAAGGTTGAAGTAATAGGCATACTCAATGGAGAAGATGTAGAACCTCTGGGCGTATTCAAACATAAATACGGAGAGGCAACGTGGGATGGAATGAAGTTACAGATGAAACTAAACAAGGATGACAGAGGTGATATGACCTTTCCTGCCTTAATTTTTAATTCATACAACAATAGGGGGAATAATTGAAGTACGATGATTTACTAAATATACCATTTAAAAAGTTTGGAAGAGATAAAAACGGTTTTGATTGCTACGGTGTAGTAATGGAATGTTGCAAACGTGCAGGTACACCATTGAAAGATTTATACGGTGATATTGTAGACCTGCCAGCTGATAAAGTTAATGACTATATAAGTGGTGGCTTAAACGTCAGACAAATAAGCGAGCCAAAAAAGGGAGCATTGGTGTATTCGATTTATCATGGCAACACGCACGTGGGCTATATTGTGGAGCGAGGTAAAGTACTACATGCAACAATAGACAAAGGCGTTAAAATCTCTCCACTTATAGCTATGCACCCAATTGCATTTTTTGAGGTTATAAATGAAAGCAACACTTTATAAAGAGTTATCAAATAAACAAACACCGATCGAATTACAGGCAGGATTAACCATGCAAGAAGCATTACCTGATTTTGATTTAGATAATGCTATTATTGTAATAAATGGCAAAATTGAAGACTCAGATTATCTATTGCAAGAAAAAGATAAGGTTACAATAAGGCTCACCCCTAACGGAACTACAGCTCTTATTGTTACTGCAATCGTAATCGCCGTCGTAGCCGTTGCTGCAGGTATCGCAGGCGGAATATACGCATACAAAGCTAGGAAGGATGCAGAAAAGGCAAAAGAAGAGCTTGAAAGAATGAAAAAGCTTTCAAACAAACCAGAAATTGATAACCGCCCTTTCTTACGAGGAGCTAGCAACACAATAGCAACAGGAAACAATCAGCCATATGTTATAGGTAGACATTTTTTTACCCCTTACCTATTATGTTCACCATTCTATGAAATAACAGGGAAAGACGGTATAGACCAGTACATATACACGGTATTAGAATGTGGATTTAATAAGCAGGTCATTAAAAAAATCGCTATAGATGACGTAGCAATTAAAACATTCAAAGATACTACACCGCAAGAGGGAGCTTATAGTATAGATGAAGGTATATTTACAGAAGATGGGCGTATAGAAATTGCACAAGATGGCAACCAATTAACTGATATACCGTCCTTAAATTACAAAGTAAACTCAAAAACCTGTAATGATGATATCCCTCGTGATAGTGATGTAAAAGATGGTAAAAAATCATATCTAACATATACATTAAATCCATATGCTATGGACGTTGATATTGCTATTAGTTTTCCTTACGGCTTATATGCCATGAATAATGATGGTGATAAAATAGAAACGCAAGTTACAATAACTCCACAGTATTCACTAGACGGTGGTTCATCTTGGAATAATTTTTATTTTAACAATAATGGAGTAAGAACAAACTTTTTTAAAAGATGTATATCAACAAAAGAATTACGATACGTTGCACACAAAGATTTTACCATATCTGACTATGAAGCATTAAAAACCAACAACCAGACCGCAATATATATCAGAATTAGAAGCAATGGGAATTCAGGAGATAGTAGCATTAAAAACGACTGCTATTGCCTTTTTTATCAATCTACTTGTTATGATCCAGATAAAAGTAAAACTGAATTAGTTCCTTGTAAAATAATAGAAGATAGAGAGCGAGCTTTTTGCACCATTCTTGCATTAAAATTAAAAGCTTCTAAAATCAATGAAGATAAACTAAAAAAAATAAATATCATAACACAAGGCATAGCTCGCACTTGGGACGGCAAAAAATGGAGTAAGGAAAAAACAGAAACTCGTAACCCTGCAGCTTGGGCTTTGGAGATTGAAACCAGCGATAGCCACCCAGCCAGCCGTTACAGTGATGATGAATTAGATCTAGAAAGCTTCGGTGAATATTATGAATATTGCGAAGAAAAAGGCTATAAATTTGATTGGATAATCACGCAGAATACAAAGAAAGATGCTACTCTTAATCACATTATGGAAGCTACAGGGGCGTGTATTTATACAGACATCTACGGTCGCCGTGCAATTGCTATCGATAAACCTCAAGAAAACGCACTCGCTGTATACAACCCACAGAATATCATCAATATTCAAAATAAAAAGACTTTTGGAAGACGTACCGATGGTCTTCGTATAAAATACGTAAATAGTAAGGACGATTTATATCAAGAAGATACGTATTTACTTATGAGAGAAGTAAATGGTAAACCACTCGAAATTACTCCAGACAGTATCATCAAAGACATCAACATTACAGGTATTACTACTTTTGACCATATTGTAAAATATGCTAGACGGATCATGGCAATAGAAGCTCTTAGACCCAAGACTACAATTATTGAAGTTGGTAATGAGGGCGTATTTTACACACCTTATAGCAAGATTTTAATCCAAGATGACAGTTTAAAAATCGGAATAGGAAAAGGCTACACAATAACCTCTACAAAATGGCGAAGTGGAATATTGAAGAAAATATACACTAGAGAGCCTTTAACATTCGACCCCATGAAAACATATGGAATTATCGTTAACTGTTTCACAGAGACAGGAGTGCAACCTCTTCCAATAAAAATAGAGGGGGGTGGAACTACAAACGAACTTACCGTCCTAACACACATAAGAGCAAGTGCATACGTTAAGCCTGAAGAAAATAATATTTTTTCATTCGGAGAGTTAGATATAGACGGTGAGTTTAGCAAAATTACAACTCCGTATATTATTAGCCAAATAAAACGTAGTGACAACGGTTTTAATTTGGAATTGGTAAACTACCACGAAGCCATTTATGAAACTGGTAAAATTCCTGATTATAAAAGCAACATCACACGAAACGTTATAAATACAACAAAACCAATACCACCTAATACAATTACTAGAGAAGATTTAGACAATGCACTAACTAAGGTAGATCCATCGGGCTCAAAGGCAGCACAGGAAGCGGCGAATGTTATTACGCATGGCGTACACTTTAGTAATATACACAGAATACGTGATATGGAAATGAGCCTAGATGAAGTAATAGCACGTATGGACGCAGATAATAACCGCACAAGTGCAAGTATTCAAATGAGCGAAGATGAAATACTGCTTAAAGTTGAAGACATGCAAAAAGAGCTCGTAGGCTTAATCGACGTACAAGCAGGCTCAGTACAGGCAATTGTAGAGGGCGGTGGTGCATCAGGGCGTATGTCAGTGTCTCTTGAATTGCCAGCTATGATAGATGCACCTACAAGAGCTAAATTCGTAAAAGCAAGTAGTGAAGAAGAAACAGCTCGTGTATATGCAAAACTGGACGGTACGGATTATTACTCGATAAGAGGCGATGTAAGCAAGACTGCAATTAAGCTTTTATGGGATAAGGCAGTCAAAGCCTCACTACTAGCAAGCCAGATTGACCTAACAGCCACACAAATAAACATGGCTGCAGAAAACGTGGTTATTACAGGTGAGAAAAACAAGGGGCAGACAATCATAGAAGGGGGCTTTTTGAAGACAGCCTTAATTGATGTTGAAAGGCTGATAGCCAAAAAGCTACATATTGATACAGACAAGAATACACATCAAGACTTCGAGGCATGGTTCGATGGAACAAACGGATTAAAGATTAAGAATAAAGGGGAGGAGATATTTAGCATTAAGCCTAATGGAACAGCTATATTTTCAGGTGAAATAAAATGTGCAGGTTTTCAAGTTTTAAATGAAAAATACACAGAAAATCCTAAAAAGTTGTTTGAATGGAAAAAAGGTGCTACAGGTCATGATTGCATAAAAATAATACATGGAGCTAACTGTTTAGAACTTCTTCCAAAAGATTTTATCACTGTAAAAACTATTTTTTATGGTGAGGGTAAATATGGCAATCATGTGATTCGAGTTGTTATTACAGAATATGCACGCTTTGCTTTGGGAAAACATAAATGCAGAGCCTTATTACTATCAAATAGTGGTGAGCAAGTAGGAATAGTTTCGTCAACAGTTGTTCAGGAAAATCAGTATGCAAAACACATTACAGAAGAACAGGAAGAACGCCTTCGTGCTTTTAGATGGCAACCATCACCATATGACTTTGAGTTTTATGAATACAGAGTAAGTCAAAAAATTAGAATACCTAATATCCAGTTTGGAAAACCATCAGAAAGTAATATACTCTATCGTGATGAAAACGGATTTATAAAAATAAGCTAGATTTCATTCAAATAGGTAAAAAACACCTTAGGCAATACAAAATTAAAATTATTTTTAGCAGTTTTTATCAATACATTTGCATCACCAGAATGTAACCTCATTGTATGAATATCTTTAATAGACATTTCTGAAGTACAGTTAATCGTATGGAAACTATCACCCAATCCATCTGGAGCAGGTAAATAATGCACTTTACAATCAAAACTCTTTGTAAAGTCATTATTTAGTTTTATTTGCACTAACTGCATATCACTAAATTTTATATAGTTCCACGTTATTATTTTTGCTGACAATATAAATGATAACTTGCCTGTATTTTCTTTTATAACTTTTTTTAT
Organism: Treponema sp.; assembly: GCA_052169955.1. Lineage (GTDB taxonomy): Bacteria > Spirochaetota > Spirochaetia > Treponematales > Treponemataceae > Treponema_B. Next base: position 60,150 of record JBQNBL010000012.1, on the reverse strand, counting down.
TTCAAAGTTCGGTATATATAGTAAATCACCGTCATACAATTGAAGACGCTGGAACAAAACTATATTTGTAATCTCATACTTAGGCGATAGATTTTGCACTTCCTCAGGGTAAGTTCTTGTATCCTTTTTATCACTAGTAATCAACACGTCAAACTCATCACCTTGATATTTTGTAGGCTGAGCTTGTGTTCTTTTTTCCTTAGCTAGCAATGTTTCTGGTGTATCACTACTATCAGCAGTAGTATTCTTGCAAGATAACGTGCAGAATAAGCATGCAATTAAAAAAATGATTTTTCTCATGTTCTAACTCCTTATATAAGGATATACCTTATTTTTAATCTAACACAGGAAAACTTAAAAACATTCAAATGTTTAGTTTTTTTTGAGCTTCATTTATACGTTTATCCCAATCGCCACCCCAACCTTGAGCTTTTGCCTTTTCGCAAATTTCAATAACACGAGACCAATTTTTATTTTTTTTCTCGATAATAGCCAGCTGTTCAAAGCCTCGATGAAAAGGTAGATACGGTGAGGTTTTCTTAAATTCAATAGAAACTTGTGGAGCAATTTCAATTTGCCTATTACAAATATCAACACAAAGACTAAACGCTCCTTCAAAATCACGATTGCGATACAACGAAGCGATTAAGTGATTATATATAAAATGCAAATCAAGAACTTTAAATGATTTTTCTTTATTTATTAAATCTATTATTTTGCTGACAACTTTCATAGAAACAATAACATTGGCTTTTTTATTAAACCACGGCAAAGTATCGGCAAGGAAGTAAGCATCCGAAGTATAATTTTCCTCTCTTTCATCTAAGAACGATGGGCAAGACTCAAACAATATTTTTCTTTCGTTTTCATCGAAAGTTTCATAAAACCATTTTTCAAGCCCATGTCTTTCTAATCCATTTTTCATTTTTCGCACCATTATAAATAAAAGTCAATTTAATTTTCCTATAGTATTTAATCATCTAATTCAACATTCGCCATGTTCCCTCCACAAATACAGCACATTCAAAATCATAATCATCTTTATCTGTAAGAGTTTCAGGCGTCCCATAAACACGTTCAACAGCCATACATCTACGGAGTAGCTCAATCCTTTCAGATAAGTCAACGACTCCATTTTTATCAAAAACATCGTCAATTTGTGTTTTATCCGTACAAGTATACAGGTTTTTTAAAATGATGTTAATTTTATCATAAACATCAACGCTCATCTCCATCGTTGCCATATAAGTACCCCTTGAATTGTATTTTTACACGCTTTTACTTACTTTTTAATCAAAAAAAACACAAAATAAAATCTATTCTTCTCATTCCGTCTTATCCACATGAGCTAATATACCTCATTTTTGCCTGCTATTCAACGGCTTAATTCCTAAACTGACTATATAAGTATGATAGCAATAACAAAAGATGTATGGGAAAAAATAAAACCACACCTAGAACAAGAAGAGGTGTTTATAGATGAAGTTTCTTCTATTTTTGCCGATACTTCATCTATGGAGACTGAGACCTCTATATGCAATGAAATATCTATCGATATTGATGAAAAACTTCCTGATTTAACTACTCCTATTGAAATCAGAAACAGAGACACCACTATGAAGACATGGGGATTATGGGATACAGGTGCAACTAAAACAGGAGTAGCCCAACGAATTGCATCACGACTTAATTTACTACCTACAGAAAGAAAAGAAGAAATATCCACCGCAAGCAATACAATTTCTGTTGATAGGGCTTCCCTTGAAATAAAAATACCCAGCACTAACACTTATAAACATATAGAAGTCAATATAATACCAAACCAGCCATCACCTGTAGTCATAGGTCTTGATATTATCTGTCTAGGTCATTTCGAGATTAAACGTACTGAGCAGGGTGTCCATATGACTTTTAAGATTGAGATGTAAACCATTAAAATTGGTTGCACTATTTAATCAAAAAACTAAAATGACTATATAAGCATGAAACATACAACCGATACATACGGCATGAAGTCATTGGTAACTATACATAAAATCTTAAAGATTTATGATGACAATCTGGATGCAGACAACCTCGACATCGAAGCATTAAATGCAAAGGCATTAAAAATCTCAGAAAATCGATTTAGCAAAATTATAATAATGCTTTCAAAAGCAGGCTATATTGAAAATGTCGATATAAGGGAGTTTCAAGATGGAACAACCCATATAGACTATTCAGAGTCACATATTACACTTGCAGGATTAAAATACTATGCTGAAAATTCGCTCTTTTTACGTGCCTCAGGTCTTATACCCGACCTAATAAATGCTGGTGTTTCAATTGTTACAGGCATGATGTAGTTTTCTCTAAAAGAGAGGCTAAGAGCTTTTTTTAATTGTAACACTTCCATTATGTTGGTCTGCCAAAAGATAACGATATATTAAATCTTTTTCTACAGCTGGCATGGGGTCTCCTACTATATCACAAATTGGCTCGCACAGTTCAACATCGTAATACTTACCGTTCATAAAGCCTTTAAGTCCGTAGCTTTCAGAAAGACAAAGTGTAAAACAGACACGTGCAGAGTGACAAGCAATCAACCGGAATTTATAACCATGATACTTAAATGTACCGTCAGTATTAGTCTTCCTTTCGATCCGAACAGCAAATAAAAAATCAAAATTAACATTTCTTGGTGGCTTTTGCCAGTTTAACACTGAGTCCTGAGCAGGAACAGCAAACCGATCGTTATACGTATCAACATAGCTTAATAGATACTCGTTAGCAGCTTCGATTGTGTTGATTTTAAGATATTGGAAAACTTGAGGCAGTCGCCCCTGTAATGTTTGCCACAACCTTTCAATCCTACCTTTAGCTTGCGGACTATAAGCAGCTATTAATTCTATACCTAATTCATTACATGTTTTTTGCCATTGAGTAGTAGATTTTTCCATACCTGCAAGTTGTTCATCCACTGTCGCCCCTCTAGTAGTAAAGAATATCTGTGAGCGGTCAGAATATATAGCCATAGGTAGCCCACCAGTTCTATTTTTTATCTGTTCAAGCATTTTATAATAACCTAACAGACATTCATTTTCACAAAAATATAAAGCTACTACTTTATGAGTTGCATCATCAATCGCACCATGTAGCGTTATTTTCTTACCATTTAAAAACCAATCATGTCTCGAACCATCTATCTGTATTAAATCCCCCTCATTAGGTCTTTCGATACGAGGTAAATGTTTTTTCTTTTCACGTACTGGAATATGAGCTCGAGGTGATACTATCCCTGCAGATGAAAGGGCATTGTAGACCGTTGTATAAGACGGCACTACCGAATAGCCAAGATAATCCTCACAATTATCACGAAAAGCCATAAATGGTGTACCGTAAAACTTTTTATAGTCTTCTACAATTTTATTATCATCATATTTTTTATTTTTTGGTTTTCTTCCTGTGTTTCCATGAATGAACGCTGCGTCTCCTAACTTCAAATATCGCTTTTTTAATCTCCAAACTGAAACATGAGATATGTTGCAACATCTTGCACATTCACGCTCGCTAATTTCACCACGTGCAAACATTGGTATATATAACATTTTTAATTTTTGTTTCTCTTTATTCATGCTTAGACGTTCGGAACATAATTATTACAACATTAGTACATTCTTAACAAAATGAAACACTTTCAAACAAAATGGAACAAACACAACACAAACGTAAACACAATGGAACAAAAAGTCGTTTGTTCCAAACATAAAAATCATTAAAAATATGTGTTTTTATCAAAAAATACCAAAAATGCTGTAAAAATGAAGTCCAAAAAATCACAGGCTATAAGTCTATATACAGCCGATATTTTGGAACACTTGTTCCATTTGTTCCATTTTGTTTCTGTGTATATGTATTTGTATATGTATATGTATTTGTTTAAAAAGAGAAAGGGGCAAAATGCCCCTACTCTTTTTTGCAAGGCAATTTTTTTATAATTTTAGAGTGATACAAAATCCGAGATGTTTATTTTTTTTGCATACAAGAATAACAGGGTATATGAAGAGTGTAATTTTTCAAGGACAACCTGTCGACAGAAATAAAAAAAACTTTAATATTTTTTTTTATTTCTTGCTTGACTAAAAAATTCGATTGGTATATAGTCCAAGTATACCCACTGGTTACAAAATCACTTTGTTGATGACACCCCTGATAAGTCTGTGAAATGGGAATTCGATGAATCTTACACTGGTACTAATGTTTTATCATCTTACGCTGTTGATGTAAAAGAAGATGGAAAGGTTAAACTACGCTCTACAGGCTGGGACTATTCCGGTAAGACTTTTAGAATAAAAGCCACGTCCTTGCTTGACGAAAGCGTTGTGGCAACCAAAGTGATAACCATATATAAAGACATTGCCAAAATTACTAGTGTGAGCTGTGACAAAACAGAATGGACTAATTGCAAGGCGGCTAATAACGCTGTGTATAATAGAACTAATGCTTTATTTGTTTCTATTGATTTTGAAGGTAATTTTAATCGAATGTATAAAAAATTTGCAGTAAGTGAAAATAGCTCTCCTTATTCTGCTGAACATTATTCTATGTATCTTGAAAAAACACTGTATGAAATTAAAGAATCATACTCCGATTCAGTAAGTCTTTCCACAAAAAAGCACACATCAGGCGAAGCTAAGAAGTTCTACGTTTGGCCAATAGACCCAAAAACAGACAGACCTATCACAAAAGGGGAAGCACACACCTTCGACCTTCTTATTTGGGCAGAGCCAGAAGGAATTGAGTTTATGAAGGGCAGTTTTGAGCTTCATGATAGACAAAATGGCAATTTCGAAAGTGCTGAACTTGCTCGTGGAACATCAGGTCATTACTTTTATGCGAGAATTACACCTGAATACACAAACCAAAGCTTTCTCACATATATAACAAAAAAATATAGTGGTGATTATGATTGTATTGAAACTCACAAAAAGTCTGACACTCAAGATAAAAATGGATGGACACGTTATGAGTTTAAAACAAGATATGATAACACTTGGGGAAGTCATGACTTTTCAGACTTTATCTTTGATGTTAAAGCAAATAATGAAAAGCCAAATCCTAGAATTAGTCAGTGGTTAAGAATAGATTCCAACTAGGCTTTTTTAGCCTTGCCATTTTAAGTGGTGCTTAAAGTGGCAAGCCCCCACTCGCTCGAGTGGGCATGTCTGATCCGAGCGGGACGCGACCCTTGATACGCTCGGATCGAGACCATTAGATAGAACGATCTAAGACCCTTAGATAGAACGATCTAAGACCCTTAGATAGAACGATCTAAGCCTCTTAGATAGGGCGATCTAAGACCTTTAGATAAGGCGATCTAAGACCTTTAGATAAGGCGACTCGAACCTCTCGAGCAGGGAAGGCACTCTTCCCCGAGCAGGGAAAGCCTCGTTCCCCGAACAGGGAACACAGTCTTCCCCGCTCGGAAGGGACACCTTATCCCGAGCGAACTGAGAGCCTCCCTTAAAGATAACGCCCCAGCAAACACTGGGGTTCAAATCTACATACCTTGAAAAATATAAAGTGTAATAAAGTATTAGCAACAACGACGGGGGTTACTAGGGGGTTGCCCCCTAGTTGACGTTTGGAAAGGGCGGGGGATCGTAAGGGGCGAGGGGAAAACCTTTGCTTCAAACAAAGGTGTCCCCTCCCCCTTACATAATACGCCTTCATAAATGGCAATTTATTGCAAAGCAAATAAAAAGGGTCTTAGGGGCATTGCCCCTAAACAACACTCAACCTCTTGTTTGCAACTCCCCCCATTCTATGCTATGATGGGGCTATGCAAAAGATAAGAAACATGCCTGTTGGCATCCAAAGCTTTGAAGCTATGCGTCTTGGAAACTTTGTGTATGTAGATAAAACGCACTTCATTCCTAAGTTGGAGAAGCTTAGCATAGCCTATTTTCTCGCTCGTCCTCGACGTTTTGGCAAGAGCCTTTTTATTTCAACATTGCAAGCCTATTTTGAGGGAAGAAAAGAACTCTTTAAGGGGCTTGCCATCGAGAAGTTCAAGGCAGAAACTGACAGTGAATGGCAAAGCTACCCTGTGCTAAAGCTGGATTTGAATGCAGGAAATTATAGGGATAGTCAAGAATTAAAGCTTGTTTTGAATGCACATATAAAAGACTGGTGTAAACAATTTGGGCTTGTACAACAGTTTGATGTCGCACATTTGAATTTCGCCTATATCATTAAGTCCCTATACGAAAAGTTTAATCAAAGAGTGGTCATTTTAATCGACGAATACGACAAGCCTCTTATTGCTACGCTAGAGAATGAGGAGTTGCACGAACAATACCGAGCCACGCTCAAGGCTTTTTATAGCGTGATAAAAAGTTCAAACGACTACATTCATCTAAGCTTCCTTACGGGAGTAACAAAGTTCAGCAAGGTGAGTATATTTTCTGACTTGAACAATCTTTATGATATTAGCTTTGACAGAGAGTATTCGAGCCTTTGTGGTATAACAGAAGAAGAGTTGTTGAGCAATTTTGCAGAAGAAGTGCAAGCTCTCGCGACTAAATATAATCAAAAATACGATGAAATGCTGGATGTTTTGCGAGCCAGATACGACGGTTATCGTTTCAGTGAAAAAGAAGAGAGGATATACAATCCATTTAGCCTATTCAATGTGTTTGCTAAAAATAAACTAGGCGACTATTGGTTTGCAACAGGGACGCCTACATTTTTGGTTCGATTATTAGAGCAAAGATATTTTGATATTCAAGACCTCGAGGGGAACATTCAAATTACTGCTGATGACATAAATGAATATAGGATAGGTCAGGAAAACTTAATCCCCCTTCTTTTTCAAACGGGGTATCTGACTGTAAAAGATTACAGGGAAGAAGGTCTAAGTTACGTTGGGCGGTATACTTTGGGTTATCCTAACGATGAAGTAAAATATGCTATGGTTAAAAGGTTAATGAAGATATACATAGACGCTACCAATTCTTTTAATACGGACTTCAAAGTGGATAAGTTTGAAGTTGCTATGAGAAAAGGGGACATAGAGCGAGTGCTTACTCTCATAAAGGCATTGATGGTAAGCATTCCGTACGACTCTTTGCCCGAGAATAAGCAGTTTTTGCGAGAGCAGAACTATCAAACAACGATCTATCTTATCTTTCGTCTTATGGGGGAGTATGTGAGAACTGAAGTCCACTCCTCGCAAGGACGCTCTGATGTTGAGGTGGAAACAGCGGACAGCATTTATATCTTTGAGTTTAAGGTTGGAGGAAAGCCAATTGACGCACTCAATCAAATCAAAGAGACGGGCTATGCAGAAAAGCATAAAGCAAGCAACAAAAACATCTTTCTTATTGGAGCTACCATTAGCCGAAACAAACGCACGCTTGGCAAGTGGGTGGTGGAAAAAGCTAAATAAATAAATACTCAATATTCAAAATAAAAATGCACTAAGGCTAGATTAATCCATCCTTAGTGCATTCAAAATCAGTGTAAATTACAAAATCAAGTTATAATTAACCCCAGTAAAGCTTCAACATTGGAGCAATAACTAAAGAAACCATAGACATAAGCTTAATCAAAATATTGATTGAAGGGCCTGCTGTGTCTTTGAAGGGGTCTCCAACAGTGTCTCCAACAACTGCAGCCTTGTGCATGTCAGAACCTTTTCCACCTTCTTGTCCTTCAATAGTCTTTTTAGCATTATCCCAAGCTCCACCAGCATTAGACATAAACACAGCCAAAACAACACCAGAAACTGTAACACCGGTTAAAAGCCCAATCAACATTTCGCTTCCGCCCAAGAAACCTACAAGAACAGGTGTAACAATTGCTATAATACCGGGCAATAACATCTGATGAAGAGCTGCTTGTGTGCTTATATCAACACATTTTTTATAGTCAGGTTTTTCTGTTCTTGCCATAATACCGGGCTTTTCGCGGAACTGACGGCGAACTTCTTCAATCATCTTTTGAGCAGCCTTTTCAACAGCATTCATAGCCATAGAAGAAAACAAGAAAGGAATTACAGCACCAAGAGTTACACCAACCAAAACATAAATATTGGTGATGTCTGCAATATAAACCTCTGCTTGTTCCTTAAATGATGTAAATAAGATGATAGCTGTGAGAGCTGCAGAACCAATAGCAAAACCTTTACCAATTGCTGCTGTTGTGTTTCCTACAGCGTCAAGGCTATCAGTAATCTTTCTAACACCACTATCAAGCTCGCTCATTTCTGCTAAGCCACCAGCATTGTCTGCAATAGGACCATAAGCATCAACAGAAAGTTGAATACCAAGAGTCATAAGCATTCCAACTGCTGCAATGCCTACACCATAAAGACCTGCAAAGAAGAAACTTGCAAAAATAGCAACACAAATTAAGATGACAACTGGGAAAGAACTTTTCATTCCAACTGCAAGACCAGAAATGATTGTAGTTGCAGGACCTGTTTTAGAAGCTTCAACAATTTCGTTTACAGGTTTTTTACCAGTGCCTGTATAATATTCAGTTATAAGTCCGATTGCCAAACCAGAAGCTAACCCAATTACTGTAGCAAAGAAAACACGCAAAGCATTCACCTTGCCACCGTTAAAGGTTGCGTCTCCCAAGATGTATTTGATGAGGAAGAAAACTGCAACAGTTGCTAAGATAGCAGCACCAAAAGAACCTATGTTAAGAGCTGTTTGTGGGTTGCTATTTGGTTTTGCACGAACAAAGAAAGTTCCAAGAACTGATGCAATTAAACCTACAACTGCAATCAAAAGAGGTAGCAACATGAGTTGCATTTTTAGTGCATCTCCGCCCACACCAGAAACCTGAACAGTCAAGCCCAAAATCATCGCTCCAACTAAAGAGCCAACAAATGACTCGAATAAGTCAGCACCCATTCCTGCAACGTCTCCAACATTGTCTCCAACATTGTCTGCGATTGTTGCTGGGTTACGTGGATCGTCTTCTGGGATTCCAGCTTCAACTTTACCAACTAAGTCAGCACCTACGTCAGCAGCTTTTGTGTAAATACCGCCACCAACACGTGAAAAAAGAGCAATGGAAGAAGCACCAAAAGAAAAAGCTGTTGCAAGTGGCAAAATAGACTTTGCGAAAGTGTCTTCAGCATTTCCGAGCATTTTTGTTGCGATAAACAAAACAATAAAAAGCCCTATAAAAGCCAAGCCTACAACACTCATACCCATAACAGAACCACCAGAGAAAGCAACTTGCAAAGCTCCATTAAGACCTTTTTTCTCTGCAACTTGAGTTGTGCGAACGTTTGCAGATGTTGCAACTTTCATACCAATAAAACCTGCCATCATAGAAGCAATAGCACCAAGCAAGAAAGCAGCTGCTTGAAATTTCAACACACCTTGGTTTGCAAAACCTAAAAAGATAGCAACCAATGCAATAAATGGCAAAAGAGTAAGATACTCACGTCTTAAAAAGGCCATAGCTCCATCGCTTATGTGTCCACCAATTTCTCTTAAAGTCTCATTTTCAACCTTTTGTTTGAAAATCCATGTTGTTTTGAAAGCAGCATACAATAAAGCTAAAACACCGCCTCCAAGCACTGCATACAAAGCAAGCGAAATATCCATCAGTAAAATCCCCCTCTTCCTAAAAAGGTTTAAGTTTTTTCTAGGTGCTTCTTATTGAAAAAATACAGCAAAGATCACCTTGTGAGGCACTTACTATATAGTTAAACAATGCGATTTTCAAGGGGGTATAAAATATAGGTATTAAGGAACTGCTGATTAAAGCTAGGCAATGCCAACGTAAGCATCGATGCGGAGCATTTAACAATTGATAATTTTTTAATAAATCTTACCCCTTAAATAAGCATCAATATTTTAAGCCTTTAAGCCAAGATTTTATATCTTTCGCATTAAAATTACTTGGAAATCTTTTTCCTTCTATCCAATTTCCTGCTTTACTAAGTGTTTCAAGCCTTTTCATACTTTCGCCTATACCTGATGATATAGATGTGCAAAAACAAAAAATATTCTTGCCTGAGAAATCATTATTTTTAACAAAGCTATCTATAACCCAACTAGCTTCTCGCCACCAAATAGGGTAACCTATAAAAACAATGTCATAAGAATCAAAATCCTTTATTGTCGTACTTTCAAGCTCCACGTTAACATTATCAAATCCTTTATTATGCTCTATGCAAACCCTGCTATTTTGGTCTGCCCAATCTAAATCTTCATTTTTGTACGGTATTTTTGGTTTTATCGCAAATAAAGTTGCATTAAGTTCTTTTGCAATAGCTTCTGCAACCTTCTCAGTGTTACCTGTTTGTGAGTAATAGACTACAAGCACTTTATTATTTTTTCCAATAGATTGTTTTTTTTGAGCCGAACATATAGGCATTACCAAAATTAATGCTATCAACGTTAAAAAAAATCTAAATCCTTTGTTCATTTTATACCTCCATAAATAAAAATGAATATTTTCCTCACTTATCAAACTTATTTGTGCAAACTGAATACCCCAATAAAACAATTTATACAAAAAGTTTGTTACCCAGACTGTTATTTTCTATTGAAAAATCTTGGCAAGTTTACTTTGCAATGGCAGAGTACTTATGTGTTTTACAAACACATAAGTTAGGTTCTGTGTGTAACATAAACTTTTGGAATACGATCATTAACTATCTTTTACAACCTATATATAGGTAGAGTTGTCACAAAAAAAGCCCTCAAGTCCGTTAAAACTTGAAGGCTTTAATTATTCAGAATGAATGCTTTACTTTCTATTCTTTTTTATTTGTTCCACTGCATAAGCTAGAGCTTCGTCGTACATTTCTTTTGGAGGCTCTTCAATAAAACCTTTTTCCATAAGTGTTTTTGTGAGAGCTCTACATTGTTTAATCTCTGATTTTGCCACGTTATATGCCTCTTCCCATGTCATTGTTACACGGTTTAAGCCTTCTTTAATTGCCTGCATTGCAACATCAGCTGCTTCTTGTGCAAAGACATCTTCATCTTCCATAGTAACAACTATGTTATCAGGATTAATCCCCTTCTTTTCAGAATAGTCTGCAATAGAATGTGAACATCTAATTGCCATTCCATCAGATATCTTTTTTGCACGTACTAACAAAGCACCTTTCAAAATACCGGGAAAACATACAGAGTTGTTAATTTGGTTTGGAAAGTCTCCTCTACCAGTACCTACAATGAATGCCCCGGCCTCTTTTGCCTCATGTGGCCATATTTCAGGAATAGGGTTTGCACATGTAAACACTATAGCCTTTTTGTTCATTGAAGCTATTTGAGCTTTTGTTACAGTATTTGGTCCAGGTGTTGAAAGAGCTATCAACACATCAGCCCCCTTAATTGCTTCATCAAAACTTTCAATCTTTTTTGGATTTGTTTTTAAACAAAGTTCCCATTTGCGATAATACCGAGGATCTGCTTCAACATCTTTTCTACCAGAATGTAAACCACCACGTGAATCACAAATAATCATGTTTTCAGGTTTTCCACCATCAGCTAAAATAAGGCGAGCAATGGTAGTATTAGAAGCACCAGCCCCTAACAAAACAATCTTGCAATCTTCCATCCTTTTATCAGCCAACTTTAGTGCATTCAAAAGACCTGCAAGAGTAATACAAGCAGTTCCTTGTGCATCATCATGCCAAACAGGAATATCACAAACCTCTCTTAGTGTATCCAAAACTTTAAAACACTCAGGTTGTTTAATATCTTCAAGATTAACAGCTCCAACAGAAGGAGCTAACATTCTAACAAAATCAATAATCTTATCAGGATCATTTTTTCCTACTGCTACTGACGTTCTTCCATTCTCATCCTCACGAACTCGTGAATCAATACATAACGGATATGCATCAACTCCACCAAGATATTTCATGAGCATACACTTTCCTTCCATAACACCAAGTCCACCAGGAGGTGTACAATCTCCATCACCTAAAACACGTGTGGAATCGCTTACAACAGCTACGAGATTACCTCTGTTTGAAAGAGAAAAAGATGTTTCGTTATCATCACGAATAGAAGTAGAAATGGCTGATACACCGGGAGTGTACCAAACGCCAAACCAGTCAAAACCATAAAGCCCACACTTAGGCACTGTTTGCAACTTTCCACCATAAAATCCATGTGTCAACACGGAAAGCTTTTTGAGGAAATAAGTTTTTGCAAGGGCTTTTTCATCATCTGTAAAATCAGATGGAAATGAAATGGAGCTTAGCTCCTTTTTGATATTGTCCATGTATGTAATTTATCAAATAAACAATTTTTATTCAATATGAGGCTTAAAGGCAATAAATTAAAAATGAATAAAAAAACCGGGAAAACTACGGCACAAACACAACCAATTTACCGCTGCTTCCTTCCAGACCTGACGGGGTTCAAAAGGCATGTTTTGCATAGCTCCCGGAACGGAGAGAGAGGGATTCGAACCCTCGGTACCATCTCTGGCACACACGACTTCCAATCGTGTACCTTCGACCACTCGGACATCTCTCCAAATAGTGGTCAAGCTTCTAACACTTCCAAAAACAGTCCTACATCACAAACTAATAACTATGCGGAAAGAGGGGGATTCGAACCCCCGGTACTTTTACAAGCACAACGGTTTTCGAGACCGCCCGATTCAGCCACTCTCGCATCTTTCCAAACAAATGCAAGAATACCAGTATTCAAAAATGAGGCTAGGCGGGTTCGAACTGCCGACCTTCAGATCCGCAATCTGACGCTCTATCCAGCTGAGCTATAACCTCAAAAAAATGGACGCAGAGACTAAGCCCAAGAACAAGCCAATTCCTCTCGTCCATTATAAACGGAGTAGGAGGGATTCGAACCCTCGGTACCCGTAAGGGTACAACTCCTTAGCAGGGAGCCCGATTCGGCCACTCTCGCACCACTCCATTCGGAGCAAGGGGGATTCGAACCCCCGGTACCTCGCAGTACAACGGTTTTCAAGACCGCCGCCTTCAACCACTCGGCCATCGCTCCTTAAATCAGCACTGGTGGCTGAATTTAACACAAATACAAACCTTATGTCAAGGCTTTAATTATTTTAAGCTATTGGTACATTATAAAATACGGACGAGGATTTAAACTCATCACATCCTTAGGACTCATAAGAGGCTCATCATAGCCAGCACCATAAACTTTTGTTGGTAAAAACAGCTTAAAACTCTTTATTGGCATATTCTTTGCAATAGCATTGAAGGAATATGTTTCTTTTTTTAAACGCGGATGTCCAAAACCATCAGAACAATGAATGAGTTGAACTCTCTCAAAATTAGTTTTTACCATTGCTCTATTTTTTATCATCATATCTTTAAATTGATGAATAACAAACATTCTTCGTCCCTTTAATTTGTGTTCAATAATGTAATCATTCATCATTTTCTGAGCTTTATTCACTTCATCTGCTGTAACAGAACCAATTGTTTCCATTGGAGTAAGCGTCTTCCATTCTGGATCAATCGCAAGATGCACATTATCATATTTCAAAAAAGGTAAGATTCTATTCATAGATTCTTCAACTGTGTATCTACCAATTTGATCATCCAAAAATATATACCACCCTTTCTTTGCAGCATATTCAATATAACGCTCCGTTGTTTTCTTGTCTAAAACACCAATTTCTCCTTTTGGCCAAACAGTTCCATATATGATATACAATGCTGGTATAACTTTCTTGCTCCCATTAGCTGCATCATACATCTTGACAAATTTCTCCATAACAGTGTCAAGATCTTCAAGTTTATATTGCCCCAATATTCCCATACTACCTGCTCCGGGCTTTCCATAAAGAGCAAAAATATCATTATTTAGTAGTGGAGACTGCAAAGCATTAGGATTTTTTTCCTCTTCCTTAACATTTTCTTCAAGAGTTTGTACATAATATAGAAGATGACTATTTTTCAACCCTGTACTCTCAAAATAATCTTGTGGAAAGTCAGCAACATTACGAACAAAAAGAGCGTCAGGAAAGTGAGAGACAGAATTCTCAGTCGTAGAAATGAACAAAGCTTTAGGGAACAATGGAACCCACTTTTCTTCATAATCCTTTGTATAAAAATCAAAATCTTGAGAAAACACATCAAGAGAAATAAAAAATAAGAATAGGAAATAAAAAAGTCGCCTCACAACCACGTTTATCGGCTAGTAGGCATGCAAGATTCAAGGCATAGGAATAAGAAACTTCTAAGAAAATTAACCTATAACTCAAAAAAAAAGCCCCATAAATGACTTAAATCATCTATGGAGCTTTTCCAAAAGATTAAAGTTTAAATTTATCCATAACAGAAACTAAGCTATCGATACTTGCTTTATTTTGTTGAGTTATATCATTAGCTTCAATAATTGTATTTGTTATTTCAACAGCACCATTTGACATTTCACTCATGCTATCACTAATTATACGAGTTAAAGAATCAAGTTTTTTCATTTCATCTGCAACTGCTTCATTCCCTTCCAACATCTCTGTTGAACCATCTTTTATCCCTAAAGCAACTTCTTTTATATCTTTCATCATCTCTAAGGCTATACTTGTACCTTCAGCTTGATCCTTTAATTCTTTTTCAATTAAGTCTTCTTGACAAGAAATATTATTTGTTAATTCATACACCTCATCGAAAATACTTTCAGCTCCATGCCCTGCCTCTATCAAATGCTTAATTACTTCAATAGTCTCTTTTAGAACATTTGCTATTTGCTTTCCTTGCATATTGGATTCCTCAGCAAGCTTTCGAATCTCATCAGCAACAACAGCAAAACCTTTACCAGATTCACCTGCATGAGCTGCCTCAATTGCAGCATTCATGGCGAGCAGATTCGTTTGACTTGCAATGTTTTGAATAACAAGACTTGCCTCAAAAAGTGAGTCGGATTTTTCAGCTATTTGCCCTACAACCTCGTTAGCTGTTCTAGCACCATCTTTTCCTTGTATTGTCTTTTCACAAAGATCTTTGATTAATTGATTATTTTTTGCAAGCATTTCAGTGATAGTTTTTATACTCACCGTCATTCCTTCCATCTGATGAACTCCATTAGAAACGCTTGTATTTTGACTTTCAATACTAGAATCCAATAGCTTTATTATGTTGATAGATTGTTCCACAGTAGCTAAAATTTCAGCAACACTAGATGCCTGCCTTAAAATTTCATCTTTTATTCCATTCACATGATTTGTTACCTGTTGCGTTGCAGTAGCAGTCTTATCCATATCAACCGATAATGTAGTTCCTATTTTTTCCATTTGATCTGTTTCTTTAGCAAGAATTCCCAATACAATACTCATGTGTTCAATAGACTCATCAAAATAGCCCATCAAAAGACCTATTTCATCGTTAGTTCTGTAATTGATTCTAGCAGTTGTATCTCCTTTTGCAATCTTCTTAAACACAGCTTCCATTCTTGAAAAATATCCTTTTAAGAGTTTGGAAAGAATAAAGCTCGCTATAAAACCTAATACGAATAGTCCCAAAGTAATTATCAACATGCTAAACAATAGCCTATTAAATATCTCAAGCAATTCGCTACGTTCCACAAAGGCTACAACCTTGCCATTCAAAGCCTTTACATCATAAGCTTGACCTTGATATAGCACACCATCTATTTCAAGATTAAAAGGCTCTTCTCCAGTTGTTCCTATTGTCATATATGAAGGAATACCACAATCTTTTGTGTTCTTAAAAACAACATCTGCATGATTCGGATCTACTAAGATAGTACCATCATTTTGAAGCAACAAACAATAACCACTTTTTCCTATTTTGATTGATGTCATAAAAGAAGCTAAATTAGTAAGAGAAACATCAAGTCCTATAACACCTATGATGTCATTTTTATATTTTATTGCCTTTGCAAAGGTTATTACAGGCTCATTTGTTTGAGAAAAATACGCCTTAGTTAAAATAACTTCGTCAGGTTTTGCTATAGCATCCTTATACCACGTTCTTGTGCGAGGATCATACCCCTTAAGATCATATTTATTTAAACCTACAAACGTTCCCCACTTTGTGCCAGCATAAGCTTCCACAATTTCTGGATATGTGTCATGTATCGAAGACAATAGGTCATTTACATCTCTATAATAAAGTCTATTCTCTTCGGATAAATCATTAAGCCCGTTCTTAGTAAAATTTGGCAAGTACCCTTCACCTATTTCTTGCAATAGTTTTTGTTTTGATAGAAATGTTGCTATATTTATTCCATTATCAACAAACAATGTTAATACTTTGTCTATAGTAAAAAGTTCACTTGAAATGAACCGATTATATCTTCTTAGGGTAGAACGGTGCATTTGTAAGCCAATTATTGCACAAATAACGACACTTAAAGACACAATACAAATTACAAGCCATAGCATCATCTTAAACCGTATGGAAACAAACCTCTTCATATGCTCCTCCTATTGCAATTGTATGTGCCTTTCAAATTGGAAAGTTATTACCCTTCCACTATGGGCTACACATTAAATTTTATCTTTGCCATACTAAATAAACACCATATTTTCATTGTATAGATATACATTACCATCTTCAAGAGACAACTTTTTTTGAGTAATTAGGAAAAATATACTAAATATTTTCGTTACAAATAGACTAGGCAAGAAAAAAAATAAAAGATATTGTACTACACAGTGAGAGTGTATAAGTAATGTTCTCAAATTCAATTAATAAAGACGCAACTTTACGTTACTTATATTAAATGCGTCCATCAATCTAAAAATGTTCTTTAACACTAGCTAATGTTATGGTTGTACATTAGCTAGTGTTATGGTTGTACATTAGCTAATGTACTGACCCTAAACTGTACAGTTTAAGGGTCGCAAACTGCACTATTTAGGCATCGCAAAATGTACAGTTTGCATATGCGAAACTGTATTATTTAAGGGTTTTAGATTGTACAGTTTCACATAGCAGAAACGTATGATTTACAACGATGGGATTATATATCTTTGAAACACCATGTAAACTTCAATTTTAAAATAAAATAAGCCTCTACTTTTTATGTAGAGGCTTATATTCCTGCTTTAAAAATCAAGTTATTTTAATATGCTTATATCTTGACCACACCTAACGTTTCAACTTGAACATCGGTAGGAATTTCTGGATAGCCTAAAACGGCTAAAGATGGGAACTCTTTTTCTGTAGAAACTTTAACCAATATTCTAGCCTCTTGCTGAACCAAAAGCACAGGCATGTAGCCATTTTGATGGAATGTCATAAATGATTTTTGTAATGAATATATCCAAGCTCGCTGTGCATCAGGAGTTATTGAAACCATGGGCCCTGTAACCAAGTCCACACGTCCTTCTATTAATTTTTGTATGATTTCATTATCAACTTTCATTACATGAAGTACTTTATTTTCGTCTGCATATTGCAAAGCAATTTGTCTTCCCAAAGTCTGCCTAACATTTTCAACAGTGATACTAACATTTTTACAAACTGGATAGATATCTGATATTGTTTCTAAAATAGCAGAAGTATTTCTGATTGATACTTGCTCTTTAAGAAGCTCCTGCATAATCTTTTGGATAACACCTAAGTTACTAACTCGCAAAACTTCATCAACTACAACAGTATCCTTTTTCTTAACAGAATCCAAAATATCTTGCACCATCTGCCTTGTTAAGATTGTGTGTGCATATTGTTTTATCACTTGCGTTAAGTGAGTTGCTATAATTGAAGAAGGATCAACAACAGTGTAGCCAAGCATTTCTGCTTTTGCTCTATTTTCTTCTGCAATCCAAATAGCAGGAAGCCCAAATGTAGGATCTTTTGTTCTAATTCCGGGTATTTCCTCTTGCACATTACCGGGATTTATTCCTAAATAAGAACCTACAAGTATATTTCCTCTTGCAACTTCCACACCTTGAATCTTAAAGCAATATTCATCTGGGTTCAAACTCATGTTATCCATAATTCGAATATTTGGAGCTACAAGACCTAAATCAAGTGCAATTTCTTTTCTAATGGCACCGATACGTTTTAATAAATCAGCACCTTTTTTCTCTGTTACAAGAGGGACTAAAGTGTAGCCAATTTCCAAAGAAAGGTGATCTAGTGGGATAATTGGTTCTGTAGCTTCTTTTGTTCCCTGCCCACCTACTGAAGCAGATTGTGTTTCTGAAGCTACACCAGATTTTAGAGTAGCTTTTTGGTTACTTGCGACTCTTACAAATCTAAGCCCAATCAATGCCATAATAATTGCAATCACCAATAATATCACATGAGGAAATCCCGGCAAAACAGCCATAACCAGCAATGTTGCAGCTGTAATAAAGAATATATTTGCAGATTGACTGAACTGCTTTTTTATATCGTTTGCAAAATCTCCTACAGCAACAAACCTAGTTACAGAAAGACCTGTCGCAATAGAAACTAAAAGAGAAGGAATTTGAGAAAGAAGTCCATCACCTATTGTAAAGCGTGTATAAGCCCTTAAAGCTTGAGCGAAAGGCTCTCTATTAATTCCAGAACCTATAATCAACCCTGCCACAATGTTTATAATTGTTATAAAAATGCCTATTTTTACGTTACCTGAAACAAACTTACTAGCACCATCCATAGCTCCATAAAAGTTAGTAGAACGCTCCAATGCAGCCTTTTTTTCTTTTCCTTCTGCCTCTGTTATAGCACCTGAACTTATTTCAGCTTCAATACTCATACTTCTTGTATTCATAAAGTCCAAAGCATATCGAGCAGCAACTTCAGAAATACGAGACGCTCCTTTTGTAATAACAAAAGCTTGCACTGCAATTAAAACAATAAATATTACAAAGCCTATAACCAGACTGGAACTTGAAGCATTGCCTGAACCTATAACGAAGGAAGCAAAGGCGTTAATCATCTTTCCATTAAAACGCATTCCTTCTGTCAAAATGGACTTTGTTGAAGAAATATTTATTCCCAGTCCAAAAACAGTTACAATCAAAAGCATAGAAGGAAAAACTGTAAATTGTGTTGGATCTTCTTCAAAAAGAATGACCAACAAAATCATTATGCTAAACATCAAGTTTAACACCATTAATGTATCAAGAAAGAATGCTGGCATGGGAGGTAATAGCAATAAGAAAACTGAGAATATCGCCACTGCAGCTAGATATACATTGGATAATTTTCCTATAAATTCTTGTTGATTTTTAAATAAGGTCACCTGTCATCTCCTTCATTTTTTGTTCGTCCATGCTATAAACTTTAGAAAGAATTACGGCAATTGCATTAAAATAGATGGGGGGAATCATCTGCCCCACTTCTACAGTTGCATATAAACTTCTAGCTAATGGTTTATTTTCCTCTATAGGAACACCATTTGCTCTTGCAATTCGTTTTATACGCTTTGCAACATTATCTTCTCCTTTCACTGTAACCATAGGAGCTTCCATCATATGTCTTTCCCATTTAATAGCCACAGCGAGGTGTGTTGGGTTTGTAATTATAACATCTGCTTCTTTTATGCTCTGTACTGTCTTTTTTGAAAGTATCTCCTGCATCTGTTTTTTTACTCTTGCTCGAATTATTGGATCTCCTTCCAACATTCTATATTCTTCTTTTACTTCTTGTTTACTCATTTTAAGAGATTCCATAAATTGCTTTTTTTGAAAGAAGTAATCAGGAATGCTAAACACCATCAAAAACAAACAAGAAAAAAACAAAATCTTTGAAGCCTCAATTGCAACAAAACCTATAGCTGTTGCAAAATTAACTTGCAAAAGCGATACCATTTTTGGAATAGACATTGCTATTATAGAATAACCTATTATAGAAATTACAACAACCTTAAAAATAGATTTCCCTAAATTAAATAAACTTTCTGCAGAAAAAAAAGCACGTTTAAAAAAACGAGCAAAATTCGGAACTATCTTATTAAAATCTGGTTTTATTGGTTCTGAGGAAAAAATGAATCCTCTATTTTGAACTATGTTAGAAACGATCCCTGCTATCATGGCAGAAATAGTTATAGGAAGCACAAGCCATAAAAAATAGTTTATAAATACTCCAAACCATCTACCATCAAAAAGTTCTTCTTTTGTACTTCTTTCATAAAAGAAAGAAACAAGTTCCATACAGGATCTAAATATAAAACCACCTAAGAAAAACAATACAAGAGTTGGGATAAAAACAACAATGCTAGAATTTAAATCACCACTTTTTGCAACACGACCTTTTTTTCTTGCCTCACTAATTTTGTAGTCAGTTGGATCTTCAGTTCTACCCTCATCTTCTGCTGCAAACCACTGTAAATCGATAAAAGTGGTTGAAAGAATCCCCTTACCAAGCTCAATTTTATTATTCTCTTTTTTTTTGCTTTTATGTGAAAATATCTTCCCTAGTATACAAGAAATATTCAGCAGTTCTTTAATCATTTATTCATCCCCAATTCCATGAACAAATAATGAAGAGAGTTAAAGCCTGATTTCAAAATTTCATCAAAGGTATTGATGAGAAATGGAAACATTATAGTAAGCAAAAAGAAAGTTACTAATATCGTTATAGGAAAACCTTCAGAAAGTAAGTTCATTTGAGGTGCTGCTTTTGTTAATAGCCCCATAGTTACGTGAATTAAAATCAAGGTTCCCATAATTGGCATAGACATAATAATTGCATTCAAAAAAAGCGTTGCCATACTCTTAAAAAGTAGGTTAAGTATTGGCTTTTCACTTTCTAAAAAGACAAAACAGTTTACTTTTGTTATGCTCTCAACAATTCCTGTAAAAAAAAGTCTTTGAAAACCCTTAATCTGTAAAAATATAACAACAGCAATAAAGTTGAAGTATTGACCCATAAGAGGATTTTCAACTTGAGAAAGTGCATCATACACTTCAGAGGCACCAAAACCCATTTGATATGTAAAAAATTGACCTGCTGTACTGAAAGTTGAAAATATCATTAACACATAGAAGCCTGTTAGTATTCCTATTAGCACTTCACCTAACAACAGTAAAAGATAATGAAAATTAAAAATTTCTACATAGTGATTAACTGGATAATAGGATAGACAAAGAAATGCTATAAAACCAGCCAATGCAATTTTTACAATTCGAGATACTGCACGTGTAGATAAAAGTGGTGCTGTAAAGACGAGCCCTGCAACTCTAGCAACAATGAGTAAAAAAGTGGGAGCTTTATTTAATATAAAATCAAAAGGAGTTCCCATGAAATCTACCTAACAAGAAGCGGAATTAAGTTAAATATATTCACTGTATAGCTAGCCATGAAACTAAACATCCAACTACCCAGAAGAGCTAGCATAAGCAAAATTGTTATAATTTTGGGGACAAATGTTAGAGTTTGCTCTTGAATAGAAGTAGTTGCCTGAAAAATTGCAACAACTAGACCAACCAATAAGGTGGCAAATAATATAGGAGATGCTAATACTAGTACAGCAAAAATCCCTTCTCTTAACAATGTTACAATTGCACCAATACTCATTTTTATTCCCACCTAGTCTCAAAAATTATCTTTTTAAACTAGCAATACTTTCTACAGAAACGACTCAAAAAGTTTCCCAAACAAAAGACTCCAACCATCAACCATAACAAACAAAATCAATTTAAATGGCATTGATATCTGAATTGGAGGCAACATAATCATACCCATAGACATCAAGATACTTGCCACAATCATGTCTATTATAATAAATGGAAGATACAAAAATATTCCTATCTGAAATGCTATTGTAAGCTCGTGTAAAATAAAAGCTGGAATTAAAACATAAGTAGGGATATCTGAAAGTGTCTTTGGTTTTTCCAACTTAGCTATGGACATACACATTCTAACGCTTGAAGGGTCGTGTGCCATTTGTTTATACATAAAAATGCGTAGAGGTTTTTCTGCTTCTTTGTATGCTGTTTCAAAGTTTATATTTCCATCATACATTGGCTTAAAGGCATTGTTATAAACATCAGTTAAAACAGGTCGCATTATAAAAATGGTCAAAAAAAGAGCAATACCATTCAAAACTTGAGTTGGTGGCACTTGTTGCAAAGAAAGAGAACGCTTAACGAAATCAAGCACTATGCTAAGCCGCAAAAAACTAGTCATTAATAGCAAAATGCTTGGTGCTATGGCAAGAAGAGTAATTAAAAGCAACAATTGGACAGAAAAAGCAACATCCTGATTTGTCTTAGGCTCTTTAATACTCAAATCAATAAAAGGTACTCTGTTTGCAGGTCGAGTTGCATCCATTTCCGTGTTACCAGAAGCACTACCTTCAGGAAAACTTTCTTGAGCGTATATAGGAGTCATAAACAGCAAAAAAACAAAAAACAATTCAGTTAAGTATGCAAAGTTTTTCATTCTTTCCTCTCCAATTCAGTTTTTATATCCATATTTTTAATTCTTTCCTGCTGATTTTTTAAGAAATCATCACTAAATATTCTTTCTTCTGCATTCTTTGATGTTGGGAAAAAGCTAGAGAATACTTTATTAAAACTTGAAACTTCTACCTTAGAGGTCTCAGATGCTTTCAAATTCATTGCATCAATCAAAACCTTATCTTCAATCTCAGCTATCTTCGTTATATTATTGTTAGTAACTCCAACTATATAAGCCTTCTCTCCAAGAGTAAAAACCTTAATACTTTTTCCTTGCTCTATATTCAACCCAGCTACAAGTTTTAGATACGCATCATCATTTACCACAAACAAGTTAGACTTCTTCATAAAGCGTATCACAAGGTAAGCCAAAAAAACAACAAAAATTAGTGATAAAATTAAACGAATAACATGGGAAGTATATGAAACAGTTTCAGAACCATTTCTTAATGTAAACTCTTCCATCAATGGCGAATTCGCACCACTTACATTGCTAGAGTCATCGGTAATATCAATAGGAGAATTTTCTGAAAACGATTCGAGCTTCCTTTCGTTAGTAGGATTACCTTCTTCCGAAGCCAAAACAAAAGGAAAGCCAAATATCGAAAAAAATACAGATAATACTAAGACAAACCTGCCTAGTTTATTATAACTAGATTTCATAGCCCCCCACCCTTATTTTATCTATACATCCGCTATGTGTTCTAAAGGAGACAATATTTCTGTAACACGTACACCGAAGTTCTCTTCAATAACTACAACTTCACCTTTAGCTATAGGCTTATGATTTACCAAAATATCAACAGGCTCACCAGCCAACTTATCAAGCTCAATGATGTGTCCCTCTCCCATGCCTAATATTTCTTTTATCATCTTCTTCGTACGCCCAAGCTCAACAGTCATCTCCATGTAGACATCCATGATAAGACCGATATTTCCAGCTTCAGCCTGAGATGTAAAGTTTTGTAATTGCGAAAATTGTACAGGTTGTACATTTGGGTTATTCATCACTGGCATACCACCCTGTCCCATCATAAACTGTCCTCCATTCATCTGTCCTGTCATTTGAGGCATACCTTGCATCATATTTGGAGCAACACTAGCTCCTTGAGGTGCCACCTTAGGACCACTAATAGTCTCCTCGATCTTATTTGCCACATCACTTACAAAAACTTCCCACATTTCATAATCTTCGTCTGCTAACTTAACATTATAAGCAATAGACATAAAATTAGCTAATGGTAAATTAAGAGCAGCTTTTGGCACATGCACTGAATTAGGTGTATTAGAAACAACACCTTTAAGAGAGGCTGCTTCCAAGGCAGTAACCTCAGCTCCTACAAACTGAGAAATCCCTTCAGAAATAATAGATAAGCCCATCTCATCAATTTCAACATCTTTTTCATGGTTTTCAAGCTCTATTATTTTCTTTGCCAAAGCTTCAGAAAGAACAAAAGTATGTCCTCCCTGCATCATTCCAGAAAAGTCTATATAAGTAGCAACTACCATGTCAGGTAATCGCTTCAAAAAAGATTCCTTGTCTTTCTCTTCAAGTGCAATCATCGAAATGTTTGCACTTGCCCCAGTAGCAGTTGCAAGTTTCGCAGAAAAACTAGGTGCATTTCCACTGGTAAACTTTGCTAGTCCGTCAAAACCTGCTTGAATAACCGTCGCCTTGCTAGGAGCAGGAGAAGAGTTGCCACCAGACAACAATGCGTCTATTTCATCTTGAGATATTGATCCGTCACTCATAGTAATTCGTCTCCTTCTGAGGATAACTCTTCAAAATCGTCAGTAGTTATGTCCTCTATTTTTTCCAAAATCTGAACAGCGGCTTTCTTTCCTATAGTGCCAGGCTGACAGAAAAACTTAGGCTTATTTCCAACACTAAGTCTGAAAGGGTCATCAACACGCACATTGGGAAGACGCACCACGTCCCCAACACGCAAATTCAAAACATCTCTAACAGGTACATCAAGAGAACCAACCTCTGCAACAACATCAACTTCCACAGTAGAAAGTCTGTCCTTGATAATCGCCATGTATTGACTGGTTGAGTTTCTTCTAACAGATGAAAACCAAAACTGTGTAGAAAGCTTGGATATAATAGGTTCGAGGGTAATATATGGAAGACAAAAGTTAATCATTCCCTCTTCATCTCCCACCTTCGTTTCAAGAGTTACCAATACAACCATCTCGGCAGGAGGAACTATTTGAGCAAACTGAGGATTTGTTTCAATTTGCCCTAAACGAGGACGCAAATCTATAACTGTAGTCCAAGCTTCCCTCATATTTGCCAAAATTCTAACGATAACACCTTCCATAACTGAGTTTTCAATTTCTGTTAACTCACGTTGAACTTTTGTACCATGACCCTTACCACCAAAAAGACGATCAATAATCGAAAAAGTAACAGCAGGGTCAATCTCCAAAACTGCACTTCCTTTCAAAGGATCCATATTGATCACAGCAAGAGTTGTAGGTGTCGGAATAGAACGTACAAACTCCTCATAGGTCAACTGTTCTACTGTTGCAACGTGAACATGAGCCATACTCCTAAGCTGTGCAGACAAAGAAGTAGTTGTTAGACGTGCAAACGTCTCATGCATCATAGATACAGTTCTGATATGTTCCTTAGAAAACTTATCAGGACGTTTAAAGTCATATATTTTTATTTTACGTGTATCATTGACTGACCTAAAATCATCAGTATCAGAATCTCCAGTATTTATCGCTGTAAGAAGCTGGTCAATCTCATCCTGTGAAAGAACTTCTGTCATTTTTATCCCACTCTATTGCTCTACTATTTCGTATTTAGTAAAGCGAACATCTTTAATCTTATTCCTTGTAAGAACATTGTCGTTCATCTCATTACGAATCTCTATCTTAATTTTTTCTTCTTGTCTGAGTTCATGAACTGTTTTACTCTGAAAATAAGAACGCAAAAAGTCTGTAATTTCTACCTTTCTAGCAGAAATCTCTTGTGGCGTTGATTTATCATTGCTAGTATAACCAAAAGCCACTTGCACCATAAGAGAAGCAGGCACTGCATCCTTTGTATGCACTCTAAGAGCATCTATAATCTGAGAATACTGCAATGGATCCCTTTTGTCCCTAAATTCTTCAGAAACAGGAACATTTGTTTGGCTCGATCCACCAGCACCCATTATTTTAACAGTGATGACAACAACAGTTACAATAACGATCAATGCCCCTATCACAAGTGCCACCCATTTGATTATAGTGGAAATTATCCCACCACCTCTCTTAGGTTTAGCGTTTGCCTCAACTCCAATTTGATCATCATCATCATCCATCATTCTATGTTCGTCACTCATTACAACCTCCACATTATCATTAAAAGCTTGACTTAAAAATGTGCATCATCCAATATAATGACATCTACACGTCTATTATAAGCTCTACCCTCAGCCGTATCGTTAGAAGCAAAGGGTTTCGTATCAGCATACCCTGCAACAGAAAATCTCTTTTCAGAAACACCAAAATCCGTCATATAATGCAAAACATTAATTGCACGTAAAGAAGAAAGCTCCCAGTTGCTAGCCCAATGTTCTTCTCTTGCATCAAGCGGAGCAGAATCTGTATGCCCTTCAACCCTAAACTTCCTATCAGTTAGTCCATCATCAGATAAAAAATTAGCAAGTTTTAGAAGCGTCTCTCGTGTATCTTCTATGTTTAAGTCTGCACTCCCCGGTTGAAAAAAAGCATCAGATGCAAGACTTATCACAACACCACGTTCATCACTTGTAACAGCAATTTTATTAGTCTTTATATCTGGTGCAAATACAGAAACGGCCTTTTTTAAGGCTGTTCCTAAAGACTTTCCCTTTTCCATAGATGGCAAAGAAGAAATATTATTTCCTAAATCTGCCAATCTTCCAAGTGACAAAGATGTTCCACCACCTGTAGGATCTCCGCTTATAGAAGCGGAAAGATTTTGCAAAGAAGTAATATCAATTTCTGCAGGTTCAAAAAGCATGACAAAGAAGCACAACATAAGAGTTACCATGTCTGCATACGTAGTCAACCAAAGTGACTGTGCACCACCTGCATCTTTACTTTTCTTTCTAGCCATACTAATCCTTCAATATCTCAGCCTCTAATACTTTTCTATCCTGAGGTCTCAAATAGGTCAAAAGACGCTGTGCAATAATACGAGGGTTATCTCCAGCTTGAATGCCTAAAACTCCCTCAATAATCATCTCCTTAGTACGCACTTCCATGGTATTTTGAGAAGCCAACTTACTTGCAATAGGCACAAAAAGCCAGTTCTGCATCAATGAGCCATAAAGAGTGGTAACAAGAGCAGTTGCCATGTTAGGACCTAGTGCACTCTTATCTTCAAGGTTTAACAACATACCAATAAGACCGATAACCGTACCCAACATACCAAATCCAGGAGCCAAAGTTGCCCAAGCATTAACAACGGAAATCCATACCTGATGTCTTGATTCAAGCTGATTTAACTCATTTTCCATCAAGTTTCTTAATGCGTCACCGTCTATACCGTCAACAACGTTTCTAAGCCCATTTCTCATAAAATGATCTGAGAAATCCTCTATTTCTTCCTCAAGAGCCAAAAGACCAGCACGTCTACTTTTTTCTGACAAAGCAACAAATTTCTGAACTAGTTCTTTTTCGCCAAAGTCTTGAACTTTAAAAACCCGCCCCATAACCTTAAAAATACCTATTGTATAGGAAAGTGGGTAAGTTAAAAACAAACACATGTAAGAACCACCAGCCGTAATAAAGACAGATGGAATATTGATAAGACCGCCAAGAGAGCCTCCCAAAAAAGCTCCAAAAAACACAATGGCAATACCACCAACAAGACCTATAAACGATGCTATATCCATATTATTTCCTTAAAAAGTTCTCAAAGCTCATTCTTAAAAACGCCTATGCGTTTTCTATACGCGACTATTTTTTCAAGCACTTCCTCAACACTCTCCTTAACTATATAATGCTTGCCTGAAAGCATACTAAGTGTCACATCAGGCTTGCATTCTATAACCTCTATTTGATGTGGATTAACCCAATATTCAGTGCCGTTAAGTCGCGTAACTTTAATCATAAACTCTTTACACTACCATATTATCGTTTCAAATTCAATACTGTCTCTAACATTGTATCAGAAGTTTGAATTGTCTTTGCTCCTGCTTGGAAACCTCTTTGAGTTACAATCATATCAGTAAACTGATCTGTTAAATCAACATTGCTCATTTCAAGAGTTCCTGCAATGAGTTTCCCTTTTCCCATAACACCTGAAACGGTAATATTTGCCACACCAGAGTTATTAGATTCTATATAAGTATTCTCTCCAGCTTTTTCCAAACCACCTTGATTTGAAAAACCTGCCATTGCAAGCTGTCCAATATCACGGCTAATTCCATTGGAATAAACTCCTGTTATCACACCACTTTGATCAATCTTAAAGTTTTCCAAATATCCCATGTTATAACCATCTTGGCTATAAGCTTTTGTCGTGCTTTTTTCTGCAAACTGAGTAATAGTATTTCTTGAAGTACCAATCTCGCCTAAGTTGATAGAAAACTCATGTCTTGTAACGTTTCCAGCTTCATCTGGATTTGCACCCACAACATCATAAGAAGCTGTAACCAAAACCTGTCCCTGTGGAGCTGTTGCATTTCCAGCTGTATCTGTAACAGTCGCCAAGTGACCATTATTATCAAAAGTTACAATGAATGTATTCTCTCTTCCATCAGTTCCGTTAATACCAACTCTTGTGTTTGTTCCTGCCTCATTTGTTGGATCAATAACTACAGTAGCTCTCCATTGGTTAACTGTATCAGGAATTCTTGCAAAAGTCATATTAAGCTCGTGAGTCTCTCCGAAATTATCATAAATCTTAAACTCTGTAGCCCAGCTAGATCTCAAAACATCTGCCTCGTTTGCATCTTCTGCCAATGTAGGAAGTCTTTTATCTAGGTTACAAGCATAATTAACTGTTGTAGTCTCTTTAGCATCGATTTTCTGACCTACAGGGATAATCAAATCCTCTGTCTGGCCTGATGTGTTAATTATTCTAGCTCCACCAACATCTTGAGCCATCCAACCTTGAACTCTCATGCCATTAGCAGGATTTACTAAAGTTCCATCCCTATCAACTCCAAAAGCACCAGCTCTTGTATAAAAAGACTTCGCTCCTGACTTTAAAACAAAGAAACCACCACCTTGTATTGCAATATCAGTGTTTACTCCTGTTGTCTGCAAAGCACCTTGAGTGTGTATCGTGTCAACACTTGCTACCATCATACCAAGTCCAACTTCCTTTGGATTAATACCCCCAACCTCTTCTGTTGGCCTTGCAGCTCCACTCAATTGCTGAGAAATAAGATCTTGAAAATTAACTCTTCCTCTTTTAAAACCTGTTGTGTTTACGTTTGCAACGTTATTTCCTATAACGTCCATCCTTGTTTGATGGTTTTGCATTCCAGAAACGCCTGAAAATAATGACCTCATCATAATGATTCACCTCTCATTAACTAGTTAGAATAAATAGTTTGCACGGCTGACCAAGAATACCACTTTCCATCAACCATCACTTCAGGATTTGCTCCTCTTTTCACTGCTGTAACATATCCTGTAATATTTCCATCTCCAGCTTGCAACTCCACTTTACTTCCAATAGTAGTTGTAGCAGAAGAACCTAACAACATTTCGTTTAATTTAGAGAAGTTTGAATTCATATTTGTTACTTGCTCTAATGACGAAAACTGTGCCATTTGTCCAATAAACTCAGCATCCTGCATAGGTGAAGTTGGATCTTGATGAGTCAATTGAGCAATCAATAATTGCAAAAAATCATCTTTTCCCAATTCCTGCTTTGGAAGCCTTCTTTCCCCAAAAGTCTCTTTATTAATTAAATCAACTTCAAAAGCCTTTCTAGCCTTTTCTTCAGCACTCATCTCAAACGACAAGCCTTGAAAAGCACTTTCAAAACCAACATTGTTTACATTCATAATAGTTCTCCCTCCACCCTAAGCCAAGACATTAACGTTTTCAGCTTGACCAAACTTGTATATATTTTCGGTAACATTTAATTTTTCTCTTAGTGCAAGCACTGTTTTTTCAGGAGAAAAATACTTACCCCTCAAATCTTCTCTCACAATCTCTTCCCTTCCATCCTTCCAATTCAAATTAAATCCAGAAGTATCAAAGCCTGCATCTTTAAATGAAGAAACCAAATCTTCCATACTATTTTCAAAAGCATCATAAGCTTCTTTAGAAGATACTGTTACCTCACCTTGCATTTTCTTATCCCCTGTCATCTTCAGGTTAATCCTAACAACCCCTAAGTAAGCAGGTTTTAATTGCAAGCGTATCTCACCAACATTCCCATCTCGCAGAACAATCTTCCCTCTTTGAACTAACTCTGCTGAGTTAGCCTTAATTTGTTCTGCCAATACAGAAGAAAATTGAGTACTATTTGCACTTTCATTCATTTCGGCTTTTTGGCTAGAAGAAACCGAATGAGAAGAAGAGATATCTTTACTGTCATTATAAGAAAGCTGCCCATCAAAAGAACCAGACTGTCCTTCTTCCATTGAAATTGACCCATGTTCTACTTGAGCTTCTGTAGCTGTTCTTAAATCTTCAACACTTATGTTAAGTTTTTTTATTTGTTTCTTTGGTTTTTGTGCTATAATATTATCAACTAATTCAACGTCACCTTTTTCTTCATCTTTAATCTCAACCTTTTGAGCATTATCAACATTTTCTTTAACTAAAGGAATTGCATGTTTATGTTCTTCTTTTGGAAAAACATCTACAATTTCTTCTTTCTCTTCACTTTTTTCTTCAATGAGTTCTTCCTTTACGTTTTTTGCTTCTTTTTTATCTTTAATCTTAGTTGAAGAAAGCTCTAACTCACACTCAATAACTGGAATATCTTCTTCTTGAACAACAAAATCTTCTACCAAAGTAAGAAAAGATTTTTCATCTTTTATTTCATTATTTAATATTTCTTTTCCTTTAGTTTCTATAAGAAAATCAACATCTTCATCAACAGTAATCTCTCCACTTAACAAAACCTCTGCTTCAACATTTAAATTTGCCAAGTCATCATCAACATATACGTCCTTTCTGTTCATAACCTCATCAAACATGCTACACATAAGGTCTTCAAAAGAAACATCTACATCTTCATTACTTACGGAATCTACAGCTTCTTCAATATATTCGTCTTTAATTACCTTACTTTCTCGCTCAGGTGGAGGAGACGGTAAATTAGTTATATCCATAGCATCCATAAAACATTGCTCCTTAAATAAAAAGTCATAAGGATTTTGTGTAAAAAACATAGCTTATAAAAGCCATCCTTGATGAAACTTTCTACATGTACATGTACACTTTCGGCATTTAACAATTTTTATTTAGAAAATATTATATAAGGATTAAAATTGAGTTTCTGAACTTCCAGCAACTTATCAAATAGTTTCGTTGCTTCTTCATTTATATTGCACAACCTTTAAGTATAAATAACTAAAAACATGCAATATTTTATTAAAAACATGTTTTAAAAGAGAAAAAAAATTAAGAAAATGATATAATCAGAACAAAATAATTTATAGAAAATATCCATACTCATATTAGCCCATAAACATCAGTACTTTAAGTAAGGTTATCCTTGTACATTAGCTAGTGTTATGGTTCTACATTAGCTAATGTTAGGATTGTACATTAGCTAATGTACTGCCCCTAAATAATACAGTTTAGCATAGCGAAACTGTATTATTTAGACATCGCAAACTGTACAGTTTACATATGCGAAACTGTACAGTTTCACATATGAGAAGATAATGTTTATTCTTCCTTATAATATATTCTCTCAACATCTTAGATAGCTTAAAACCTAGTCGACAAAATATTATAAAAAAAATAATATTACATGCGTTGTATGTATCGATTTACTTGAAAATATTTTTATAGCATAGGAGATTATAATGATTGGAAAGAGTTTTGCTCAAAGTTTGAAAAAAATGTTTGGTTTATATCAATTACCTAGTGATGATTTTTTTGAAGAGCTAACGGAAGCCCTAATTGAGGGAGACATTAGCACTAAAATAGCACTAGAAGTTGAAACAATGCTAAAAAAAGAATGTAAAGAAAAAAAAATCAACAATGTGCAAGACATAAACAAAGCTCTAAAAAATATTTTAATTTCATACACAAAGTTTTTAGAACTAAAACCCAATAAAAATGAAATAAATGTATATTTAATTTTAGGCGTAAATGGTGTTGGAAAAACAACTTCAATAGCAAAAATGGCAAAACTTTTTGCTCCTTCTATGCCAATAGTGATTGCAGCAGCTGATACTTTTAGGGCAGCCGCCATAGAACAACTTCAATATCATGGTTCTACTATAGGCGTTAGAGTTGTAGCCCATAAACATGGAGCAGACCCTGCTGCAGTAGTATTCGATTCAATAGAAGCTGTTAAAGCTAAAGGTGAGGGATTGGTTTTAATTGACACTGCAGGCAGATTGCACAACAAAGAAAACTTAATTAGAGAATTACAAAAGATTGAGCGTATTGCTTGTTCAAAGGTAGAAAAAGAAAACTATAAAAAGATATTAGTTGTAGATGCAACAACAGGACAAAATAGCTTTAGACAAGCCGAAACATTTAACGAAAGTATTGGAATTGACTCTGTCATTCTCACAAAGTATGACTCAACTGCAAAAGGTGGTGGAGCAATTAGCATTAGTAAAGAACTTGGCATTCCTATTTCTTTCGTTTGCACAGGTGAAAGATATGAAGACATTGCTCCATTTTCCCCTGATGAATATGTTGAAGGTTTTGTTGGAGAAAAATAATGAAAAAAATAGAAAAACGAAAGTTTTACATTGCTTTTTTCTGTGCTATTGCAATAGCATTGTTTTCTTTAGAAAGTACAGTGCAAGTTGAAAAAGAAAGTGTTCTCATTGAAGATGTTGAAAAATCTACAACAAGAAAAAATGCAATAATTGAACCAGCTGAAGTTCCTTTATTAAAAGAAACCTCAAACAAAGAAGGTCTAGCTAATTCACCTGAAAAGTTTATCCCTTCTCAAGCTCAAGAAACAACAAACAACACTATCCCATATATCGAAGCAAAAAAAGAAGATACTACCACCTCATCATCCACTGTTGAAAAAATTTCTTCAATAGAAACCCCATCAGAAAAGACAAAGAAAGAAGAAGCTAAAGAAGAAGAAACTGAGTTTTCTTCAATTCAATCTAGTGGTCTCACTCTTGCAAATGGGGAGTCATGGTATTTTGAAGAATATGATAAAAATGGCAATGTTGTTTCAGTTGCATCTTATAATAAAAAAAGGTTAATTTCAAAATCCCAATTTGAGTATAATGAAGAAGGTAAGAAATTAAGTGCAACTCTCACAGAACCCAAAAAAATTATAAAACTCACTTTTGATGACAAAGGCATGGAAATTGGACGCACAGAGTACAAAAAAAGAAAAGGAGAAATGGGTGATATCTATTCGTCACAAGAGAAAAAGCTTGATGATGAAGGAAGATTACAAGAAGAAATATCAACAGAAAATGGAATAACCACAAAAAAAATCTATACGTATGCTGATAAGAAAATTACAACTGAAACTGTTTTCGAAAACGGAATGAAAACACTTTTTATTGAATATCAAGAAAGTGTCAAAATTGTTCATATATTTGATGCTGAAAATGAGATATCTGTTTTTGAAGAGGCCTTAGAATGAAAAACTATTGGCTTTTCTTTGCATTAAAACGCTTTAATGTTCGCTCTTCTTTAATAGCAACTTTGTTTCCTATTCTTGGTATTGGTTTTGGAGCTACAGTTTTGATTGTAGTTCTAGCTGTTATGAATGGTTTTCAACGAGGTTACATAGACACAGTACTTGAAGTAAGCTCAGCTCATATAAGACTAGAAGGGAAAAAAAATGATTTAGAAGAAATAGAAAAAACATCTAAGCACAAAAGTTTTGTAATTTTTAGGGAAGAGCAAGTATTGCTTCAAGGAAAGAGAGGAAACCAAAGCACCGCAATGATACGCTCAATAGAAAAAGATGTGCTACTAAAAGACGCAGGCTTTAAAAACACAGTTAAGATAGAAAAAGGAAAATTCGATATTGAAGGCTTCAGTGATGAAAAAGCTCCCAAAATTATTTTAGGTTATGAACTTGCAAAAAGACTATCAATAAAAGTTGGTGATGATGTGCAAGTATTAGCAACAAGTGGAACAATTGAAACCGATCTTTTCCCCGAAAATCTAAATCTTTTGGTAACAGGTTTTTTTAAGACGGGTTATTATGAAATAGACTCCAGCTTTGCTTTTATAGATTTAAACAATTCTTCGTTACTTTTTGGTGAAGGTTCTACATATTTTGCAAATGTGAAACTTAATAACGAAAATAAAGATATGGTCTATATCAATGAGATAACGAAAAAAAATAATGAAATAAAAGCTCTCTCATGGCGTGAATATAATAGAGCATTTTTTGGTGCATTAAGAATAGAAAAAAATGTTATGATGTTATTAATAGTTTTAATATTCTTAGTTGTAGGTGTAAATATTTATAATGGGATGAGGCGAGCCATATACGAAAAAAGAGAAGAAATTGCTGTTCTACTTTCTATGGGTGCAAAACCAACTGACATTAAAAACATTTTTGTTCTTTCTGGTTTTATTACAGGGATTTTGGGTTCGTGTTTTGGGCTTATTATGGGTTTATTATTATCACTTAACATAAACAAAATATTTTCGTTTATAGAAAGCATAGTCACACTAATTATGAGAGTTGGCTCTATATTAATAGAAGGAACTCGAGCAGATGCTTTTGCAATATTTAACACTTCATATTTTTATATGGATAAAGTGCCTGTAAGGCTCTTTTTCTTAGAAATATTCTTTGTGTTTTTGTTTGGTCTTTGTTCTGCTACATTTGCAAGTTTAATTGCTACAAAAAAAATGACTGAAATACAACCTGCGGAGATATTACGCTATGAATGATAAAATTCTAATCCTTTCTAATTTAGTTAAAACTTTTGAAACAACTAATGAAAAGCTAGTTATTTTAGACAATCTTAATTTTGAAATATCCACTCCTCAAAAGATAGTAATTACAGGTGAATCAGGAGCTGGCAAAAGCACATTGCTAAATATAATTGCAGGTCTTGATGCTTTTAATAGTGGAGAGATTTATGCAAAAAACTACGAAGTACACAAACTAGATGAAAAAGAACTCTCTAATTATCGCATAAATTATCTAGGACTCATTTTTCAATTTCACTATTTGTTAAGAGACTTCACTGCATTAGAAAATGTTATGTTGCCAGCTTTAATTGCAGGAATAAAAAAACATGATGCAAAAGCGAAAGCTATAGAACTATTAGATGATGTAAAACTAGCAAATAGACTTGATCATTATCCTTCGCAGCTTTCTGGAGGAGAAAGGCAAAGAGTTGCAGTTGCAAGAGCTTTAATCAATTCACCTAATTTAATTTTAGCAGATGAGCCTACTGGCAATCTTGACAAAAACAATGCACAGTTAGTAAAAGAATTATTGTTTTCTGTTGTGGATAAACATAAAAAAACTCTCATTCTTGTAACACATGACATTGAAATTGCTAAATCGGCAGAAGTGTGGTTTAGTTTAGAAGCAGGGAAATTAAAAAAACTATGATGTTGTCCATAATATTTGCATTACGCTTTATCGGCATAGGTTCTAATAAAAGTCATTCCAACGCTCGACTTAGCCTTTTAGGAGCTAGTTTTGGAATTGGAATAAGCATAATTCCACTTATCGTTGTGCTAGTAGTTTCTGATGGCATGATTTCAGGAATTGCAACTAGAACTATCGAATTAGGTACTGGACAAGTTCAAGTGATTGACATGCAACCTTCTTCATATTTTCCAAATTGTGAAAATGAATTAGGACTTAAAGCAAAAATCAAAAAAGAATTAAAAGATCCGTATTTTGTAGATGCATGGGTGCAACGAGAAGGTCAAGGCCTACTAATAGGAAAAAAAGCAAGAAGTGGTGGAGTAATTCGTGCAATTGAAAAAGATTTTTTTATTAAAAATGAAAAAGCTAGAAAGCTTATAAATGTAATTGATGGCGACCTTTCCTTAGGAGCAGAAAATTCCATAATTCTAGGACTAAAAATTGCAGAAAAATTAAATCTCTCTGTTGGAGATGTCTGTAGATTAATGACACTAAGAGAATCGACTAATGGCAAAACAATTCCCAAATTGACTATTTTTAAGGTAGCTGGAATTGTTTCTTCCGGTTATCAAGAACTAGATGCCCTATGGATATTTATTCCTCTATCAAAAGGAATTGAGATTCTTTCCAACTATTCTTCTATGAATTCTTTAATTATTTCAACAAAAGACCCATTTGATCAAACCAAATTAAACACCTTTTTAAGAAACCTTGAAACAAAAATATCAATTTGGGAAGGAGTGCCTTCAACTTTTACATCTTACACATGGATGCAACTAAATAGAGCAACATTTTATTCCTTTACAACCACCAAAAACCTAATTCTATTTATTGTTTTTTTAATCACTCTCGTAGCTTCCATAAATATCTCCCAAGCGTTGATTATGCTAGTTATGGAGCGAAAACATGAAATCGCAATACTGAAAGCAAATGGAGCAAGCCCTCAATTCATCACGATGTGCTTTTTATCCAGTGGTTTAATCACAAGCTTTTTAGGTTTAATAATAGGTATGCCAATAGGAATATTAATATCAATTCATATTAATGGCATTTTATCAGCATTGGAAAGTATTATAAACTACCTATATTATTATGCTTCAATACTTTTGGGTAATACCTATTCTGAAGTCCATTTATTAGATCCTTCATATTATCTTGAAACTATTCCCATCTCTCTTAACTTTTATGAATTGTATTTTATAGCAGTTATTACGTTGTTTCTGTCAATGATTGTTTCTTTAGTTCCTAGCATTAAAGCAGGTAGAGAAAAACCATTGCTAATTATGAGGAAAAGATAGATGAAATGTACATTTTGTGGTGAAGAAAATGATTGTTTCACTTTAGATAAATGTAAGTTATTTTTTTATCAAACAGTGCATGTTTGCAAAGAATGTAGTAAGAAATATGGGCTAGAAGAGCTTCTTGCACTGAAAGCAAATAGGGAAGTTATCCACGAAGCTAAAAAACCAATATATTGCCCAACTTGCAATACTACTCTATTTGAAATCATCAAAAATAATGAATTAGGTTGTGCAGACTGTTTTTATACTTTCAAAGAAAAAATAGTAAATATATTGTGGAAAAAACTACCTAACATAGGCTACACAGGTGAACACAAAAAAACTAAGCAAGAAAATCAAAACAAAAATATTTTAAAAGATAAATTGCAAAAACTTTTAGATCAAGCATTAGAAATAGAAGATTATGAAGCAGCACTTTATTTTAGTAAAGAAATTAAAAAGATAGGTAAGATATGAAAGTGCATCTTAATGAACTATATGATGAAAAATGTAGCGATGTCGTAATAGATACGACGTTTTCTATTTCACGTTGCATAAAAGGTTTTACCTTTCCAAACAAATTAATTCATATAAGCCAATCTGAAGATATAATAAAAACTATTCGTAATGTAGTTGATAGCATAAATACTAAAAATGATTACAAAATAATTAGTTCCGACAACCTAAACATACTATCACAAAAGGTATTAGAGGAAAGTAATTTACTGCCAACAAGTTTTAATGAAAAAATAAAAAAAGACATCATTATTAATAATGATAGTTCCATCGCCATATTAGTAAATTTCAATGAACACCTAACGTTTAAAGCGATAAGTCCCACTTTTCAAATTAAAGACTTATGCAAAAAAGTATTTGAGCTTGAAGAATTTTTTGCAAGCAAATTAGATTTTGCCTTTGATGAAGATATAGGATATATCACATCAAATATTCTTTATTGTGGCACTGGGATAAGAGAAGGGGTTTTAGTTTCTATTCCGGGCATAGTTGCAACAAAAAAAATCTCAAACCTTATACTTGATTTTAAAAATGCAGGTTTAACAGCCAGTGGTCATTATACAAACAACTCAAAAGGCTCTATGGGAGGTCTTTATTATGTATATAATGAAAATTCTATTGGTGGAAACGAGCAACAACAAATATTTAACTTTAGAAATAAACTTCTCGAACTAATATATCTTGAACGTGAAATGCGTCTTGAGCTATACCTAAAAAATAAAGCCAAAACAACAGATATGATTATAAAAGCTGTTGCCATCGCAAAAACGGCAAAAATATTAGAACTTGAAGAAGCTATGGATATAACATTTAAAATTAACTTAGGTATAGATTTAAATATTGTTTCGAATATTTGCCACGAAGAATGCAATGCAATTTACTATAAAATACAAGTTGCTCATATTTCATACTCAATATTAAACTCTCTATTCAAAGACTTTACTGTGGAACTCATAAAGGTAGAGAGAGCCAAGATAATAAATAAATTTGCCTATAAGGTGAAATTGATAAATATCTAGTAGCTATGAAATAATAAGAGAAAGCTGCTAGATCAAATATAACTCCAGAAACGCTAACTTTTTCAGTTTTAACTGCATAGTCCCAAAACGTTAGCCTGTATACTCACCTTATAGCTTTATAAAGAAATATCCTTCTCGTAGTCAATTCCATCCACAGAGAAGCCACTAGCTTGCAAAAAATCTTTTTTATATCCTTCAATATCTGACAAAAATATATTCTTCTCCTTAACAACCCTATCCATCAATTCACATGTTTTTCTCTGCACATCCTCGTCTAATTCTTTTTCATCAAGACGAATTCGTCCTTTACTATCCAATGGTATAGAAGAATTTGTATATAGTTTCTCGCTAAATAACCTATTGATTTGCTCTATTGCTCCTTCATGCGTGCCACAATCTTTCATCACCTTAAAAAGGCAAGATAAATATAGAGGAATTACAGGAATTATTGCACTGGAGCGAGTTGCTATGCCCTTATTAACGCATACAAAAGCCTTACCTTCAAGGTCTTTTATCTTATCATTCAATAAGGGTAAATGTTTTTCTAAATCATCTTTTGCTCTGCCTATAGTGCCATCTTTGTATAATTTATAGGATCTTTTCTGATAGGGCTTGCCATGCTATAAATAATTAAGTCAAAAACTATGTTTTGAGCCTTTGCTTTTTCAATCACTTCTTTTTTTATCACATCAGAAAAAGCATCCCCTTCTATTGTGTAATGAAATGTTCCCTTTTCTTTTGCCACAACTTCAAAAGCTAGATTGTTATACCACCCCGGTGTGCCTGTCCTATTAGATGTGCCAGCCTTTTCTAGTGAAACGCCAAAAGTGTTTGCACCATAACCAAAACATGCAACAATTCTGCTTGCAAGTCCATAACCATTGGAAGAGCCAATCACCAAAATATTTCTAGGAGTTTTATTAGATTTGTCATGTTTGTATTTACACGTATACTCAATTTGATTTTCAACATTCTTTTTGCAACCTTCTGGGTGTGCATTAATACAAATGTTGTTCCTAACCATTGGTTTTATCATCATTTTTGTTTTTCCTAATTAAACACATCCACTCGGCTTCTGTAGCAACTGCTTCTTTTATATATATCTTACCTGATTGCCTAATCATATTTTCTGAGACTCTCAGATTTTTGATTTCAATTTTTACTGTAGTTTCTGGC
The DNA here is from genome assembly GCA_052169955.1 of Treponema sp. Taxonomy (GTDB): domain Bacteria; phylum Spirochaetota; class Spirochaetia; order Treponematales; family Treponemataceae; genus Treponema_B. The sequence goes on along the minus strand of JBQNBL010000012.1, from coordinate 21,097 downwards.
AACACTTGCATTCTAAATTTTGCTTTAACTATTGAAGCTAAAAAGAAAGGATTGTGCTTTGGAATGCTTCCTCTTTGAACAAGAGCCATGCCACCTGCTTGTGCCATTGTTTCAACTAAAATCACACCATGTACTATAGGATAGTCTGGAAAATGTCCTGCAAAAAAGAATTCATCCTTCTTAAAAGTATAAAGACTTGCACTCCCATCGTAGCCATTGTATAGTAGCTTATCAACAAATAAAAAAGGCTTTCTATGAGGCAAAATAGATTCAATGTCCACATTTTCAATAAAAACTTCCTCCTTAAAAATAGCTTTTTTAAGTGCTTCTAAAACATTTATTAAAAAATATAAAGTTAGATATTTCGATTTATCCAATAAAAAACAATACATCAGTAACAATCGCAAAAACAAAAACTAAAGCTATAAAAGCAAATCCTATAAACTGTACGCGATATGTTATTTTAGGAGAAATTTCACGCCTCATAATAATTTCAATGAATGATAGAAATATTAAACCACCATCAAGAACAGGAATTGGGAGCAAATTCATAATAAAAAGTGAAATAGAAATTATAGCTACAAATGATAAAAGGCTCATCCAACCTTCAGCCACACTACTTCTAAAACCTTCTTGAGCTGCCTCCCCTATTATATGCGTAATACGTAATGGTCCAGAAACCGCTTGCCTTAAATCTATCCCTTTGAATAACAAAGAAAAACTCCTAAACGTAAGCAAGATCGTCTCATGTGTTTTAAGAAAACCTGTAGCTATGCTAGCAAAAAAACCAGTACCTTTTACAACAATCTTTTCAGTTTGGAAAAAAAGCCCTAAATCAACTTCGCTTTTTTCACGTCGCACAACATAAATATCCTTTTTTATCTCTTTTCCTTCACGTTCTACCACAACAATGACTTTTTCAACTTGACTATCATAAAGATAATCCAGTTCTTCTTTCAATTCTATAGTATTACGCACACTTTTACCATTAATACTTGTAATTACATCTCCTGCTTTTAAACCTGCACTATTAGCAGCTCCATTTGGAGACACATTCTCAATTTTTAACTCTACAAAAGGATAAACACCAATGAGTCCCGAACCTGTTTTTGGGTTTAACTTTGGTGTCATTTCTTTTTCAAAAACTGTTCCGTTTCTTTCAATTTTAAACATCATGGGTTTGTCTGCATATGCCATCACTTCAAGCATTATTTCACGAAAGTTATTAGTTTTTTTCCCATCAATCTCTATAATCTTATCTCCAATTTGCAAATCTGCTTCTTTTGCACTAGTTGTAACACTTGAATCATAGCAGTGTATTGGAGCTATTGCATTTGAATATGTGTAATAAATAGCCCCCATAGCACTAATTATTGCAAAGCATAAAACAGCCGAAATATAATTTGCGAAAGGCCCAGCAAACGCAATTAATATTCTCTTAAAAGGCGAAGCACTATATAACCCACCCTCTTCTTTTGGAATTGTAGGTAAGTTTTCTTCCAAAGCTTTTACAAAAGCCTTCTCACCTCGCATTCCACAATATCCCCCTATAGGAATTAACGAAATTCTATATTCAGTGCCTTTAATTTTTTTTCTCAATATGATAGGTCCCCAGCCTATCGAAAAACTTTCAACAGCCACTCCACAAAGTTTAGCCATTAAAAAGTGTCCTAGTTCATGAATAAAAACCATTACACTCAAGACTAACAAACCTATTAGTATTTTGATCATGTTTACTTATCCTTTAATCTAAAAGAGCATCACCAGCAGAGTTTTTTTTGCTATACGCCAGAATCAGCATAAAAATGAGTAGAATAGAAATGACTATGACAGGAAGTCCTATATAAAAAAGAGCTGAGTATTTGAACAGCCAAAAAGCAAAAGAAAGACAGGAAACAAAAGAAAAAGATAAAGAAAGTGCATATGTAAGTAGCAAACGTGGTATTATAGAAAGAAAGGAAAACACAGTTACTACAAAATCAAAAAAGAGAACTGATGTAGCATAAGACAGAATAAGGATAACATAGATTATATTAGTTGGAATAGTAACAAATTCATATACAGAAAAAAACAAAAACACAGTCCAAATTCCAGATAGTGCAACTGCCAATGTTTTCACTTCGAACGACTTAAAGTTAAAAAGATAATATGCAAGAAGCCCAAAAACACTTGGTAACAAAAAATAAAAAAAGAAAAATGAAAATGAATATAAAAGGAAATTCGAAGACGTGTAAAATTCCATCTTCAACATTAAGCAAAAAGGAATTGAACACAAGCCAGAAATAATTCCTGATATATAACTTGCTATGGAAAAATCTTTTTTATGCACCACTATTGTATATAACATAGCAATAAGTGGAAACAACAAAGCAATTAGTACACTCATAACGGGATAAAATGGTAATGGTAAAAATTAAAAAAATCAAGTCAACAAAAAATCAAATGATATTTTATTCTATAGACATGAATAGTAATATACTAAAGATCACCATATTGCAACATCTCATTTTTTGCTATAGAGTTTTGCATAGTATATGCGTGAAACTATTGTTTTTTTTTATTTGAAGACAGGTGGTGGGCATGCTTCAGGAGCAAATTCATTAAAAGACAAAATAACTTCTATTTATCCTGATGCTAAGTGCGTTATGTATAATCCTTTTGAAAAAAGAGCTTTTCTTTCATCTCTTTTTTTTGAAAAAGGTTATTTTCTCACTTCAAACTATCTTTCCCTTTTTTATCTACTCTTTTATAGACTTACATCATATCAAATTATGTTAAAATTTTGTCGATTTGTTTATAGAAGATTTTTTGTAAAACGTTTTGTACATTTCTTAAAAAAGGAAGATATAACTCGAATTGTGTGCTTACACGAAATTCTTATTCCTCACTTAAGAGAAGCAATTAATATAGTTAATCCTTCAATTAAGCTTGTAACCATTGTTATGGATCCTTTCACAGCTCATCCTAGCTGGTTTTTTGAAAAAGATACACATCTTGTAGTCTTTTCGTCAAAATTAGAAAAAGAAGCTATAGAAAAATATAAATTTAATAAAGACAAAGTGCATAGATTTTCTCTTATGCTTTCTGAAAAATTTAATGAGCCATACACTGTAGAGGCAAAAAAGAAAATACGAGAAGATCTAGGTATTCCATTAGATAGCAAGGTTGTTCTAATTGCTGGTGGAGGCGAAGGTTTACGCAATGCCTTACGTCTTGTTCTTCTCTTCCTAAGGCGTAAATTCAAAGGACATGTCCTAGTCGTATGTGGGAAAAATAAAAAATTAAAAAAATTAATTGAAGCTGCAGTGTCTTATTATGAAGCATCTAACGTTCATGTTTTTGGATTCGTCTCTTTTATGCCTGCTTTGATGAATATTTCAGATTGTGTTATTTCTAAAAGTGGACCTGCAACAATTATGGAAACTCTATCCTTGCAAAAACCACTCATTCTTTGTAGCTATGTAAGAGGTCAAGAACTTGGAAACATGCTATTTGTCAAATTAAACAAAGTAGGCTACTATCTTCCATCTTCTTATGACGCTGTAGTAAAATCAGAAGAGATATTATCTAGCTCTATGGAAGAAATACAAGAAAACATAAGGCATCTAAATATCAAAAATGATGTTGAAGAAATTGCAAAGTTCGTCATGTCATTCTAGCTTTATAATTTTTTGTTTCTTTAAGCTTTCTTGTAATATGTTAAAGTAATGGGTGCTTTCGATTCGTTAGAACCCGAGTTAATATTATCTTTAGATTAATTATTACAGTCTCTCAATTAAATATAATAACTATTAGCTTCGCCTTTAAAGCCTTAACCGTTTTTTCTAAAATCTTAAAATTACATATTTTTCTTGCTATTCTTTAAAAGAAAATGCTAGAATAATCTGATATAGTCTCAGCTTCTACACTGGAAGATTTCTCCCTAGTCTTGAATATGCGTACCTTAGCTAATGTTAGGCTCGTACATTAGCTAGTGTTATGGTTGTACCTTAGCTAATGTACTGCCCATAAACTGTACAGTTTATGGGTCGCAAACTGTACAGTTTATAGATGCGAAACTGTATTATTTAGTGATCGAAAACTGTACAGTTTCATTATGCAAAGTAATACAGTTTACATATGAAGAACTGTATATTTCATAGATATGCACAAACTACATTCCAACTAAATTCTCTTAAATTAAAAATAACATAGCTTCCAACAACTTTACCCTCTTTACTATCAAAAATTAAACTTTTATAATTATTCCAGTATGCGAATAAAAAAACTATTTTTACTATTTATTTTACTAATCTCTGTTTCCTGCAGTAAAATTGTGTATGTAGAAGATATTTCTGGTGCTAGAATGGTGAGGGTAAACACTAGCAAAGACAAAGATAAACATCTAATCCTTGATGTGCGTCCTTTTCATATGTATAAGGAAGGACATCTAGAATATGCAATAAACATTCCCAAGGCAGAGCTTGAAAGGCGTATTACTGAAATAATGGACTTGAAGGCCTTACCCATATATGTCTATGGAAAAAATGCTGATTCTAGCTTTCCTGCAACGGAAATTTTAGTAAAATATGGCTTTCAAAATATATATAATGCTAAAGGTATAGATGAATATAACTATGAGCTTGTTTATTTTAACACAATACGTGTATACGATGTTAGGCACAGCATCAATAGTGATAGTTTTTTTCTTATAGATTATAGAACTAAGACTTCATACAATTCAGAACATTTTAGGAATGCTGTCAACATTCCAATAGGCGAAATCCCAAATAATATAGACATTCTTCCTAAAGATAAAAATAGACCAATAGTAATTTATTGCAACACAGGCATAACTTCAACATGGGGAGCTAAAGAATTACTTGAAATGGGTTATACGAATGTTTCTGCTGTTCTTGAAGGAGCAATATCAGAGAGTTTCATTAGCGAAATGGATAAAGAAAACTATACAAATAATTGATTTGATAAGATCAAATAAGAATGCTGAAGACGGGAATTGAACCCGTACGGCATTACTGCCAAGGGATTTTAAGTCCCTAGTGTCTACCTGTTCCACCACTTCAGCTAAAAGACTTGAGTATAATACAAAAAATATAAAGTGAGGTCAATATGTTTACAGATTCACATACACATATTTTAAGTACAACTAAAAAAATTGAAAATCCAGAAAACATGATGTCTTCATTAAAAGAAGAAGCTTTTAGGTTTGTAATGGATATTGGCACAGAACCTGGTGATTTAATGGAGCGAATGAAGTGTGTTAAAGATATTTCAGACGGCTTTATCCCTTCTTTTATTCATTTTTCTGCAGGACTTTGGCCTCATAGTGAAACTATAAAAAATAGAGATGCTTCACTTGCAATGCTTGAAAATGACATTAAAATAGGAATTAAAGAAGCTCAAGATGCTAACCTTTCAAGCAAACCAATTTTCGCACTTGGCGAGTGTGGACTTGACCGTTATTGGAATGGGAAAGATGCTCCCATGATTAATGAAGGAGGTACACTTGACGTTGAAGGCGAAAAAGAGCTTTTTATTAGGCAACTAGAGATGGCAAAAAAATATAATCTTGCTGTTATCATTCACTCAAGAGATGCATATAAAGAAACCCTTGAGTGCATAGACAAAGTTGGCTGGAATAAAGGGGTAATTCATTGCTATTCTTATGGAGAAGAAGAAGCTAAAACATTTTTAGAAAGAGGTTGGTTCATTTCTTTTCCAGGCAACATTACATTTGCAAAAACAAATACAGCAATTGAAAAAATTAAATCTTTAATGCTTAGCATTCCAAAAGAGCGTCTACTTTTAGAAACAGACGCTCCTTATATGACTCCTGTTCCTTTGAGAGGTAAACCTAATACTTCACTATACATAAAGCATACATATCAAAAAGCGAGTGAGTACTTAAGTGTGCCTGTTGAAAAACTTTGTGATATTGTTTTTGAAAATTGTTGCAATTTATTTACTTTAAGCTAAAATAAAGTTTGATAAAAATGTTGCTATTTTAAAAAAAAGCAGGGATAGATACCCCTGCTTTTTGATTTTGTATGCAATAAAACCTAGAGTTTAAACTTTGAAACTTCTTGTACAAGGCTTGCAATACTCATCTTATTTTGTTGCACCACATCAGAAACTTCCTGCATTGCATTACTAATTTCAATTGCTCCAGCAGACATTTCATTCATACTATCAGTGATGACACGTGTAAGTCCATCAAGCTTTTGCATTTCAGTTGCAACACCTTCACCACCTCGTAGCATTTCTGCAGAACCTTGCTGGACTTCATTAGTGATGGAATTTATATCTTTAATTGCTGTTAGCACTTCACGGCTACCATTTTCTTGCTCTTGCATTGCAGCTGTAAGGCTAGCACTCATCTTTCTAACTTCTTCAGCCAAACTAAAAATAACATTGAACTTTGTTTCTACAATCTTGGAAGATTCAGATAAGCCTTCTATTTCACCAGAAAGAAGTTTGAGTGTTGCTGTGATTGTCTTTCCCTGAGTTGCAGATTCTTCTGCAAGTTTTCTAATCTCATCTGCCACAACAGCAAATCCTTTTCCAGCCTCTCCTGCATGGGCTGCTTCAATAGCAGCATTCATAGCAAGAAGATTAGTTTGACTAGCTATGTGCTGAATTACACTAGAAGCTTCCATTAAAGAGCCTGATTCTTCTGCTATTTTTTGTGTTACCGTGTTTGATTCTTCTAGCGTTGTTTTTCCATCTTTTGTGGCAGAGCTTAACTCTTTGATTACAGTATCAGTTTTTTCAAGCGTGTTTGTTATGCTTGCGATGTTTGCAACCATCTCCTCTATGCTACTAGAAGACATTGCAACACTTGCCGCTTGGTTTTCTATACTAGAATTAAGTTGCTTTATTGTTCTAATAATCTCTTCTACAGTGCTGGCAGTTTCTGTAACAGAAGTGGCCTGTATGAGTGCTTGCTGCTTAACGCCATCAATATTTGAACTAATTTCATGCACACTTGCAGCTGTTTCTGACATATCACTTGCAAGACTTGAACCAATATCTTCCATTATGCGAGTGTTATGTTCTACATTCTTAACTGATGAACCTATTTTTTCTATAGTCTGATTAAAATATAAGGAAAGATCTGTCATTTCATCATTGCCTTTTAATGGAAGACGTACAGTTAGGTCTCCATCTCCTTCAGCAATTCCTTGCAATGCTAAAACAGTGTTGTGAATAGGTTTAACAATTCTATAAGCCACAGTGTAAACTATTCCAAGAGCAAAAATTAAAATTAAGAAACCTGAAACAAACATAGAAATACGCAAAGCTTTAATTGTACCCATAAATTCTTCAACAGGAGCTTTTATAATCACTTTCCATCCTGTTGATTTCATTGTTGCATGTGATGCTATATATGCAATTCCCTTATAGGTATAGTAATCAACCTCAGTCTTATTATCTTTAAAAGCTTTAGTTAGATATCCCCTGAGAGATGAAACAGCCTCATCATTACTATTCATTGCATCAAACTGGCTTGTAACCATATTTAAATCACTATGTGCTACCATTACTCCTTTACGTCCTAAAATATAGCAACCACCTGTTTGCCCTACTACAATATCTCTAATATCATCGGACAAAAGCTTTGCTTCTACCGTTGCGTTCAAAACTCCCACTACTTCATGATAATCATTGTATACAGGAACAGCAAAAATTAGATGCCATTTATTAACACTACGTGAAAGCAAAGGCTCAGTAAGAAAATGATTACCTTTCTTTGCTTCTTGAAACCACTCTCTATCACCTATCGCAACAACTGCACCTGTCTCTGTTCTTCTTACTCCAGTTAAATCATACAAGTTAAACTCACCTATTCGTGGGTTGAAAGAAGCTTCTCTACTAAGAAGTTTCACCTTTTCATTATAAGAAACAGATGGGTCTCTTAAAATAGGCATTCTTGAAATTCCTTCTATAAACTGAAAGAATGAGGAAACCCTACCATCAACAATTTCTGCAGTGCTTGTAGCTTTGTCTATTAGATGTGTTGAAACTTTTTCTGTTACCGCTTTTTTCGCAAGCACCATTGATAACATTCCAAGCGTAAAAGATGCAACAGCAATTAAAGCACCAAAAATTAAAACTAATTTTATGCGTATTGAAAAACGCATCTTTTCTTCCTTACGCATATAACCTCTCTCGTTGTGGGGGGGGGGGATAAACACTATTCATTTTAAACTACTAACTCCTTAAATCATCAGGTAAAAAATACACCTTGAAGATTTCATTCATGTTAATATAAGAATAATAAAAATACAATATCTTTTGATATTATTCCCTAATAACATCACCTTTAAAGTGATTTATTGATCTTTATCATTTGCAAGAATAAATCTTTATTTTTTTAACGTTTGAGCTTATTATTGTACTTATTAGAGATTTGGTTATATAATTTGATACATTAAATACCTAGAAATGCTAAGGAGTGCAAATTGTCAGATAGAGTAATTAAAACGCCTATGGTGAGGCAATACTTGAGCATTAAAGAAAAATATAAAGACGCCATTTTATTTTTTAGACTTGGAGACTTCTATGAAATGTTTTTTGATGAAGCTGTAGAAGTAAGCCGTATTCTTAATCTCACTCTAACAAAACGCAACAATGTTCCTATGTGTGGCATTCCATACCATGCTTACAAAGTATATGTCGCTCGCCTTTTACGTGCAGGAAAAAAAATTGCAATATGTGAGCAAGTTTCAGAACCTCTACCGGGTGAGTTAACTAAACGAGAAGTTACAGAGGTGATTACTCCAGCTCTTGCAGTTGAAGATGACTTTCTTGAAAGTGGAAAAGATAATTATCTTTTAGCAATATATTGTGCTTCTAAAAAAAATGAAAATATGCAAGACTATTATGATGGAATCGCATACATAGATGTGAGTTCAGGTAGTTTCTTTTGCATGTCTTTTTTACGAAAAGACACAGAAAAAGAACTTTTTAAGGAACTTGGAAGACTATCACCTTCAGAAATTTTAATTCCTCAATCTTTAGAAAGAAATCAAAGTATTATGAAAAGATTGGAACTTGAATATCCACATGTATTAAAAAACACAATACCAGATTCTTCCTTTAATGCCGAAAAAGCCTTCAACAAACTATGTCATCTTTTCGGAACTGAATCTCTTAAAGCATTTGGGCTTGAAAAAACATCGCCAGAGCTTCCTGCTGCGGGAGTGATTATTGAATATCTTGAAAAAACTTCCCACAGTCTTTTACTACACATCTCAAGTATCACTCATATTTCAGAAAGTGATTTTGTCGGCATTGACCATTCCACACGCAAAAACTTAGAACTCATCTACAATCTAAACGACAACACTACAAATTACACACTTTTTGAAGTTGTTAATTCAACGAAAACTTCTATGGGAACACGCCTTTTGAGGCGTATGTTGCAACAACCAATAAGGGCAAAAGATATTCTGAATGAAAGACTCAATAAAGTAAGCTCTTTGATAGAAAATAAAAAAGCTCTCAACCTAATCCGCTCTTCAATTTCTTCAATTTCTGATGTAGAACGCTTAACTTCCCGTATTACAATGCAAAAAGCACAACCTAGAGAACTTTTATCTTTAACAAAATCTTTGAGCAAGGTTAAATATTTACATTCATTAATTTCAGAAAACAACTTAAGTTTTTTTGCTTTAAACGATAATGAACTTAACCGACTTAATGAGCTTTACAACCTACTTGAAAGTTCAATAAATGAAGAATGTCCTGTTTCAATTACAGAAGGTGGATTGATAAAAAAAGGATTTAATAAAGAAGTTGATCGCCTTGCTATGTTGCATGAAAATGCTCAAAGCATACTAGAAAAATATGTAACTTCAGAAAGAGAAAAAACAGGAATACAAAATCTAAAAATCAAATATAACAGGATGATTGGATACTTTTTGGAAGTCTCAAAAAGCTATTGGGATAAGGTACCTCCTTGTTTTATTAAAAAACGTTCAATTTCAAACTCTGATCGCTTTAGCACAGATGAACTTGATGAGATTGTCTCAAAAATTACAGGAGCAGAAGAAGCATTAGTAGATTTAGAAAAAGAATTGTTTATTAGAATTAGAGAAGAAGTTGGAAGCGAACACAAAATCTTGCAAAAGATGGCTTTAGAAATTGCAGAACTAGATGTGTTTCAGTCATTGGCACAAGTTGCAATTAATAATCATTGGAAAAAACCTGAATTTACTGATGATGGATCTTTAATTATCATCAATGGACGACACCCTGTAGTTGAAGTTCATTTACCTAGTGGAGAGTTTATTCCAAATAGTATTTCTTTAAGTAGTGAGACGAATGAAAAAAAAGACTTTGAGTTGAGACAAAAATTACCAGCTTTTGCAATAATTACAGGTCCAAATATGGCAGGAAAAAGCACGTTTTTACGACAAACAGCTTTGATTGTCTTGCTAGCCCAAATTGGCTCTTATGTACCAGCTGACAAGGTTTTGATCAGCCCTGTTGATAAGATTTTTTGTAGAGTGGGTGCATCTGACAACCTAGCAAGAGGAGAGTCTACCTTTTTAGTTGAAATGATAGAAACATCATATATATTGCAAACTGCAACAAATCAATCTTTAGTGATTATGGACGAGGTGGGGCGAGGCACTTCGACAGAAGATGGGATGGCAATAGCACAAAGTTGTTCTGAATATCTACTCAATAAAATTGGAGCAAAAACTTTATTTGCAACTCATTATAGAGAATTAACTAAGCTAGAACACCCCGCTTTGGAAAATTTAAAGCTTGATATTATGGAAAGCGAAGGAAAAATCGTCTTTTTGAAAAAGGTAGTTGAAGGGGTTTCTAAAAGTTCCTATGGACTTCATGTTGCAGCTCTAGCAGGTCTACCAAAAGAAGTGATTGAAAGAGCAAAAAATCTTCTTCATATGCACACCTCATTTAATGGAAAAGTAATTTCTAACAACGAGCAAAATGAAGAACCTGAAGAAAAAAAGCTAAAAGCCAATATCACACCTTCTCTTTTTGGTGAAGAACTTTTGATTATCAATGATATATTAAGTCAAGACTTAAATAACATTACACCACTTACGGCATTACAAAAAATCAGTGAATGGCAAAAACAATTAATGTAAAAAAAGCTCCATCAAACATATATTTTGATGGAGCTTAGAAACAAGTTTTTTAAATTAACGTGTAATTAAAAATCTTATGTACCGGGAGTAGGAGGAGGTGGTGGTGGTGGTGGCGGCGGTGGATTCCCCTCTCCACTACTATTTTCAATTGTAAACTCCCAACTTTTGCTCATCTTTCCAAAATCATTTACTACAAGTTTCATCGAATTAGTCTTTTTCTTTGTTGAGACAGTTGTTGTAGCAATGTTATTTGCAAAAGAAATAACGTCACCATCATTTATTTTAAGATTTGCCTTATCACTTGCTCCAGTATATGTTACCTTGATAGCAACAGAGTCTGAAGTAACACTCAATTTAGCTCCATCAAGTGTAGCTAAATTAGCCTTTGTATAAGTTACACTTCCTACTACAATCTCTACAACATCACACTCTGCTGGTTCTTCTTCATAGGTAAAAGGACGAGTATTCATTGCTTCAACAAACCTAAATCCATTATCCTCAATTTGTAGCGTAAGAATGCTCGTGTTTCTATTTGCTAGTTTTAAAAACTTTGCTTCCTTACGAATATTACCACCTTTTTCTCCACGACTAGGCACATTTCCTTGTCTAAAACCTATAGGATTAATCACAATCCCTTCCTGCTTAAACGGCTTAACGAAGTCTATAAAATCATAACAGAATTCTCCTGCATTTCCAGTCATGTCATGTAGTCCAATCGAATTAGGTTTTTTCTCACCTACTCTATGAAACTTACCACTAGCATTACCACCAAACCAAGCATAGTCGCCTAAATTTGCTTCTTCATTTGTTCCTGCAAAATTATAACTCCATTCTGGTTTTGTATAATCTCCTCCACGACCAGCAACTTCCCATTCCACTTCAGTAGGAAGGCGAACCCCTTGTTTATTTAGCAATATATCTACACTACTTGTTAATGTAGGGAAATCAGTTGCATCTTTTAAAACTTCCTCAGAACCTCTTTTGACATAAAGAGGTGAGAAATCTAAATCATGTGAGTTTTTATATTCACTATAAGCATTACACCAGATTAACGCATCCGCCCAGTTAATATTTACAATTGGCTTTAGTAAGTCTTCTTTCTTAACGTCTGAAGTAGGTGCTACCCATGTAAATTTATAACCATTTTTTGTTGCAAAATCATAAACTTCTTTCCACAGTTTGTAGGTAACTTCATATTTTGCAATTCTGAAAGTGTCAAAGTCAATTGTGCGTCCATTACCCAATGCCATGTAATCAGGCTTAAAAGTAATGTTTAACCCAGACTTGAAAGGTGCAACAGGTGCCTTAACTTCAATTGTTTTATCTATGATAAAACGAATAAGTTTAACTTTATAGCTTTTACCTTGCGTACCATCTTCTGCAAAAGTATTAATTGTGTAAGTTTTCTCTTCATGAGGTTTTGTTTCAAAAACATTTTCGTTCTCTCCCACAATTTCTTTTTTACCACCTGCATCTTCAAAAACCACAACTATTTTAGAAAGCAACTCACTTTCTTCTTTTTCTTCGTCAACATAAAACTCCTGAACTTCATCACTTTTATCAAGATCAAAAGTTTGCGAATCAACTGAAATAAATATGACATTAGCATTGGAGCTTTTAACTTTAGGCTTATCATTACTTTGATTACATGAAGTAAACAAACTAAGCAACAAGACTAAAGTAATAAGTACCCCCCCCGTGCCATACATTTCGATTTAATCATATAACTCCCCTAAAAATAAAAACATCCATCAAACACATAGTTTGCTGGATGCTTAAAAACAAAAGAACTAAACTCCTCTCTCGCTCATGATAGTCTTAATTTCTTCTTCATTAATACCTACCATAGCTTGCCCTAAGTTCTCCGAAACCTTAGCAATTTTTTCATAATCATCATAGTGTTTTACTGCTTCTACAATTGCTTTTGCTCTCTTTGCAGGGTCGCCTGATTTGAATATTCCACTTCCCACAAAAACACCATCAGCTCCTAAATGCACCATCAAAGCTGCATCAGCTGGAGTTGCAACTCCACCAGCAGAGAAATTAGGTACTGGTAGTTTTCCATTCTTATGCACATATTCAACAAGAGCATAAGGAACCGCAAAGTTCTTTGCTGCAACGTAAAGCTCATCTTCTCTCAAAACTGTAAGCTCTTTCATCTCCTTCATAATTTGCCTCATGTGCTTAACAGCTTGAATAACATCGCCTGTTCCTGCCTCACCTTTAGTGCGGATCATTTTAGCTCCTTCTTGGATGCGTCTTAATGCTTCGCCTAAGTTTCTAGCTCCACAAACAAAAGGCACTTTAAATTGACTCTTGTCAACATGGTGCATCTCATCAGCTGGAGATAAAACTTCAGATTCATCAATAAAGTCAATCTTAATAGCTTCCAAGATTCGAGCTTCAATAAAATGACCTATTCTAACCTTTGCCATAACAGGTATTTTTACAGCTTTCATAATCTCTTTTATCATCTTTGGATCACTCATTCGAGAAACACCACCTGCTGCCCTTATGTCAGCAGGGATTCTTTCCAAAGCCATAACAGCTACAGCACCTGCAGCCTCTGCAATTTTAGCTTGCTCTGGAGTAGTAACATCCATTATTACACCACCAGCAAGTTGTTTCAAAATATCCATAATACACCCCCTAAGTGTTTCAACTAAACATTAAATTTAAAACGTGAATGATTATAAAAGAAATTAAGTTTTTATTAAAGATGATGTAAACACTAGAAAGGCAAAATCCTACCAACTTTTTAATATTTTTATTATTTGTTTCTTTTACCTAATGTTACATATTTAGATTTATACAGATACCATTGTTTTGCATTACTTTTATTCTCAATTGGAATTATTTTTCTTCCAACTGAAGCACTAGGTGTGATGTGATATTGTATTGCATCTTTTATTTCAGCTGAAGGCATCCATACTCCACTTTCAAATGCTTTTTGTGCAGCTTGTAAAATATTTTCCGAAGGCCATTCATCTTCTTGATTCTTTGCATCAGCATAAAGAAGTGCGTCTTGCACTATACCATTTTCTTCTATAACTATTGCATTACTTCGCCTTTTGGGTAATGTTTTATAATGCCCCCAAAAATCACGTGCAAAGCTAGAGGCTTCTGGACTATGCGAGACTATATTAGCATTAATTTCATCTTTTGCCTCTTCATCAAAACATCTCCAATGATACACAATAATCTCCCCCTTTTTTACATAAGCTGGAGGGAATGTATAATCAGGTTCTTTTTTTGAACCAACATTTAGTATTTTTATGCCACTTAAATTACCTTCTTTAATTGCAACCATTTCTATAAACTCCGATTTAGGTTTTTTTGAATATAGTGGACGAACTTCTGAAATTTTAAGAATACAAGGATTATAGTTTGCACCAGTAAAATTAAGCTTGAAAAGCAAGGAATTGCCAAAACGGTCTTTAACCTCACCTTTAACAAAAAAAGCTTCTCCTATTTCAACTGCTCTCTGATTTTCTAAAGATACTAAAAAACGTTTATTCTCCTGTTCGCCTATTTTTTCTATGCTATTGGCAACAGATATAGTCTCATCTTCGTCTTTGAATACATTGCAAGAAATGTCCTTAATATTTTTATCAAAATTAAGTTCGATATTGTTTTCTTTATCCTGTGTATAACTAACTAACTTAACATTATCCATTTCACCTGTAAAAATACTAACAAATCTTGGCATTTCTTCCATGCTAGTGCAAGAAAAAAATAAAATCGTAATAACAAAGTAAGGAATACAAACATGTTTCATAAAATACCTCGCTACTCTGCTATTAGCATTTTTTCAATTACTTTGGCTCAAAGATTTTGAACATATAAAAAACAATAAAAAACCTGCACCTTGCAATAAGCAAAATGCAGGTTAATTATTTTCTAGAAGCTGTGAATTAGTCTCCACATTCTCCTGTTACTAAAAAATCATTGTTAATAACTATCTTTTTTGCTATAGCACCAGGAGTCTGTTTTGGAAGATTAGTAACTGTTGTATACTCTTTACCATCCACTATTAGCTTTTTAGGTGTCTTCCCTGTAGCCCCACCACTAGACGAAGCCCTATTTACCTTTATTTCTTTACTCCAAGCTTTGTATTGAGTCGATGCAGGAACACCGCAAAGCTAGATAGCTTTAATAACTTACCTAGTCTCATAAAAGACCTCCTATAAAATCTTGAGGGTTATAACCTCTCATATTTGATTAAAAATCGCTTCTATTACAAAACTAATAGAAGCCTACACAGAATTATATCATGTTTTTAAAAATTGTCTAGAAAATTAATTAAATCATCAGTATAGTTTTTGCTAATAGCAAAAATCATCTTGTAATTATATAATATCTTACCATATGACACTTTATGAATATTATTTAATATACCCTGAAGGTGACATTGTAGAAATAAAGAAAGAGATTCCTATATCTGCAATAGTCAACATCTATGGTGAAGTACTACTCAAACACTCAATAAATGCAAACACACTTTGTTATTATATTGCAAAAAAACAATGTAAAGAAAAAAATGGAATACAGCAAACATTCTATACTTTAGAGCAACTTTCTTTTAATGAGCTTACTGGTGAATATTTATGATAGAAACATTAAATGAAAACTCTCTCCATAACAAGTTAAAACACATTTATTGCCCTTTAAATGCTAAAAAAGAATGCACAGTAGGTAATTATGTTTGTGATATTTTCTGTGAAAATAATAAAATTATAGAAATCCAAACTTGCAATTTTCGTAATATGAAAAAGAAGCTAGAAGACTTAACAAAAGAATACGTGGTAGAAATTGTATATCCAATTTCAATAAACACATACATAAGAACACTAGATAAAGATGGAAATGAAAAAAGTATTCGTTTAAGCCCGTTACATGGCTCTATATTTCAAATATGTCGAGAAATATCATCAATTAATAATTTAATAAACGAAAAAAAATTAAAAATTAGGATAGTATACATAGAAAGCATTACGACAAAAATTGATGACAAAAAAGGTAGAAGTAGGTATAAAAATCCAAGAATTGTAGAAAAAGAATTGGTTAAAATAATAAGTGAAGAAGTGTATGAAACTATTCCAACATTACTCTCATCAATTTTATCTAAACTTCCTAAAACTTTTACGACAGAAGACATAAAAAAGCAAGGTTATAAACGACATAATAGCTACATAGTATGGTTTTTCAAAAAACTTAATATGATCGTAGAAATTGGTAAACAAGGCAACAGAAAAGTCTATGCAAAATGCTAGAAAAAGTTTGTTGTGATGTGACTACATACGTAGCCACATCACAACATCAATTTGTATAAAAACCTCTTATTCTGTCTTAAAATTGCCTACTTCAACTACTAGCCTATCAATGCTTTCTTTATTCTTTGTTGCAATACTCAAAGAATCTTGTGTTGCGTCATTAATTAATTCTACTTGTGAATCTACTTCTTGCATGCTATTTTTTAATTCTAAAGTAAGCTCTTGTAAACGAGATGTCTCATTTATAATTTTCTCCCCTCCGATAAGCATTTCATTAGAATTAGTTTTTACACTAGTTGTTATTTCATTTATATCTTTAATCAAATTCCAAATAAGGTTACCATTTCTTTCTTGCTCATTCATAGCTTCAACAACACCTGCAATCAAATCTTTTACCCTATTTGAATATTCAGAGATAAAATTAAATTTTTCAACAGTGTTAGAGGCAGCATTAGCCAACGTTTCAATCTCACCTACAAGGTTTTTAAGCGTTGTAGAAATCTTTTTTCCTTGCAAATTAGATTCTTCTGCCAAATGCCTAATCTCCAAAGCAACCACAGCAAAACCTTTGCCAGCCTCCCCTGCATGTGCTGCTTCAATAGCTACATTCATTGCCAAAAGATTAGTTTGACTTGCAATATTTTGCACTACCGCACTTGCTTCAAATAAATCTCCAGAAGCCTCTTTAATACCTTGAGAGATATCATTAGCAGTTATTAACTGTTTGTCTTCCATCATTAGTAGCTATACAAAGATTCTCAATAGCACTTTGTGTTTCTTTAACATTTCCATCAACAACCTCAATACTACTTTTCATTTTGTCAAACGAAGAAAAAGCATCTTCAACAGCCACAACTTGTTTTTCAACACTCTCGCTTGAAAGACGTAAATTTTCAATTATTTGAATTATAGCAGCATTCGTTTCAGAAATACTTTTTTCTTGCACTAAAAAATCATTTTTCAGCTCTTCAATGCTACCTGTTATTTTTGACGTAAAATCGCTAACTGAAAGCATGTTACTTTCAAGATCAGAACCAACCATTCCCATCTCATTTGAATCAATCCCTAACTCAATCTGTGCTGTTGGCACATCATCCCTGTCATTAACACAAGCCATGCAAAGCATGGAAATAATGACAGCAACAAGAAAAAACACCTTGTTACAACTAAAGCCTTTCATAAAAACCTCTACAGTTTTATACTTATAATGGCATCTCTAAAAGTTTTTCAAATATTTTCAGAGATAATTGCAACAGTGTATCACAAAATAAAATAAAAGTCCAAAAACTAAATTTAAGAGAAATTTAATAAAAAATAAAGTTTAAAAGCATCGAACAATCTAGTTTCTCATATTTAAAATGATTTTTCGTCTAGCAATTAATCAATTGTCCAAATAGTGCTATTTTGTAGATATTTCTTTACGTGTTTCAACAATTCTAGAAACCAAACCATAGGCATTAGCTTCTTCGGCATTAAGCCAGTAGTCTCGCTCCGTGTCTTGAAAGATTTGTTCTATTTTTTTTCCTGTTTCGTTCGCGATTAATGAATTGATTCTAGCCTTTATACGCTCTATTTCTCTTGCATGAATCTCAAGATCTGTAGCAACACCTCTCATTTCAGAAAGAGGTTGATGAATTAGATATTGACTATTTGGAAGTGCAAAGCGATTTGCTTTTTTTGCTGCCAACAAGATAATAGAAGCAGCACTAGCTACAAGACCCATCCCAATCGTCTTAACGGGTGCTTTAATAAAGCGAATCACATCAAAAATTGCAAAGCCAGAGTAGACGTTGCCACCTGGAGAGTCTATATAAACATAAATGGGCTTTGTCGCAGAATCAGCTTCTAAAACCAACAAACGAGTCACTGTTTTTTCTGCGAGTTCCTCTGTAACTTCACCTGAAATTATAATTTGTCGTGTTTCTGTAAATTTCTTCATCAAAGCATCAGAATGGTGTTCTTTCTTTTTGCCTTCGTTTTTTTTCTCTTCGTTAAGATAATACATCTCTAAGAAGCCCCTTATTTAGTTGATTGATTTAAAAAGATAAAATAGCGGCAATAGGGCTTGAACCTATGACCTAACGGATATGAGCCGTGTGCTCTGCCAACTGAGCTATGCCGCCATGATGTTCTGCTATGTTAAACAAAAAAAACTTAACTGTCAATATATCGAAATACATCTAAATCAAATCTTATATATCTTTTTATAAATTAATTAAACACTTCTTCATAGCAACTCCTAATTTGAAAAAATATATTGAAATTTAACAAACTTACGTTAGCAATGAAACAAATAGAAGTTAACAACAAGCTTTTTCATATTTCCATATCATTATCAATAAAATTGTAAAAAAAATCATTTTTAAAACACTTTTAATTGAAAAAATGGTATAATATGAATGTTCCTTATGTTATGAAAAAAGAGGTCATTAGACTATAAATTCCCCGTACATTAGCTAATGTTAGGATCGTACACTAGCTAATGTTATAATAATACATTAGCTAGTGTTATGATTGTACCTTAGCTAATGTACTGACCCTAAACTGTACAGTTTAGGGGTGCGAAACTGCACTATTTAGGCATCGCAAACTGTACAGTTTGCATATGCGAAACTGTACATGTTGCAACCTCGAATGAGGTTGCAACCCAATGAATTTCCCCTCATCGCAGAGGCGTAAGCCTCTGACATGTTGCGGTCGTGTATACGACCGCTTTCCAAGTTAATAAGAATATTTGCGTATAAAACTAAACGTTGTATATTTGACTTTTTTGTAGTAGTATAAAGATAGATTAGGTTTAAGTGTATTGTCGTTATAACAATACACTTAAAATAATCGTAAAAGTTTACTTAATTAAGGTGAGATTATGAATCAGAAAGTACTTAAAATTGTGGGGTGGATAGCAACATGTACTGCTATGCTTATGTATATATCCTATTTTTCACAGATTATTAACAACATAAATGGAAATAAGGGTGATTTTTTACAACCTATGGTTGCATCAATAAACTGTATTTTGTGGGTAAGCTATGGTTTTTTTCAAGAGAAAAAAGATTGGCCTATTGTAGTAGCAAATTCCCCTGGCATTATATTTGCCACTATCGCTGCCATTACTGCCATATAATCAGATTTAATAAAAAATAGTAAAATGTCACACTTGTGTGGTTGTGGATGCAACCACACATCTACTAATTATCTTTCCAAGTTTCAAAAATCTTATTGCCTTATCATAATCTTTTTCGTAAATTATAGCTTTATTTCTAATGAAATTACAGGAGTGTTTGAGATGGCTCAATACCAATTTGAAACAGAAGTGAACCAATTGCTTTCACTTATTATTCATTCTTTGTATTCAAACAAAGAGATTTTTTTACGTGAACTTATTTCTAATGCCTCTGACGCGTTGGATAAGTTAAAGTATTTAAATGTATCAAATGATGATTACAAAAAAATTGCTTTTAATCCACGTATTGATCTTTTATTTGATGAAAAAGAGAACACGCTAACAATTAGAGACACAGGAATTGGAATGGATGAAGAAGACTTAAAAAACAATTTGGGTACGATTGCAAAAAGTGGAACTAAATTGTTTTTAGAAGGGCTTTCAGAAAGAGATAAAAAAGATTCTGGTTTAATTGGACAATTTGGCGTAGGTTTTTATTCAGCCTTTATGGTTGCCACAAAAATAGACGTAATAACAAAAAAAGCAGGTAAAGATAAAGTCTATAAATGGATATCAGATGGAAAAGGGGCTTACGAGATTGAAGAAGTAGATGATACTTCTTTTCCAATAGTTGAAGGTGTGCCTGAGGCAAGTTGTGGAACAGCAATTGTTCTTCATCTAAATAATGAAGATTCTGAATATGCAACTAGATGGAGACTAGAATCAATTATAAAAAAATATTCAAATCACGTAGCTTTTCCAATCTATCTTCACTACACAGATAAAGAGTATGGAGAAAAGGGTGAAGTTAAATCTGAGACAAACAAAACAGACCAGATCAACGACACGGGAGCTATTTGGCAAAAACCAAAATCAGAGTTAAAGGAAGAAGATTATAACAGCTTTTATAAGAGCCTTTCCTCTGACTATGAAGATCCTCTGTTTTACATTCACACAAAGGCAGAAGGAACTCAAGAATATACAACACTTTTCTATATTCCTAAAAAAGCTCCTTTTGATATGTACCATGCAGATTATCAACCAGGAGTTAAACTTTTCGTTAAAAGAGTGTTTATCACTGATGATGATAAAGAACTTCTCCCAACTTATTTAAGATTTGTGAGAGGTATTATCGACTCAGAAGACTTGCCGTTAAACGTTAGCCGTGAAATATTGCAACAAAACAAAATCTTAAACAATATAAGAAACGCTTCTGTAAATAAGCTCCTTTCAGAGTTTAAAAAGCTTGCAGAAAACGATAAAGAAAAATATTCTTCCTTTATAAGTGAGTTTAATAGACCTCTAAAGGAAGGGCTTTATAGTGATTTTGAACATAAAGATGAGATTGCAGAGCTTATTCGTTTTAAGAGTACTTTTGAAGGGGCAAAAGAAGATGAATGGGTAAGTTTTGATGACTATATTTCAAGAATGAAGCCAGAGCAAAAGGCAATTTATTATATTACAGGTGAAGATGAAAAAACATGTCGCAACTCTCCACACCTAGAAAGCTATAAGGCAAAGGGCATTGAAGTGCT
>JBQNBL010000011.1:0-69832 GCA_052169955.1 Treponema sp. | reverse complement strand
TCAACTATAAATATGTTTTTAATATCATTATTAAACTTTGCTTCTTTCATCAAGTAAGTAGCTTTTTCTTTCCAAGAAACATCAGAACTTTGTAATATAGGGTTTCGCGCAATTCCTTCAATAAATTGAAAAAATGCTTTCATTCTTCCATCAACAATTTGAGCCGTATCCTGAGCTTTGTCCTTTAAATGCGTTTCAACTTTTTCTATTACGGCACGCTTTGCTATATTCATAGCCAAAAATCCCAGCATAAAAACAGCTACAGTTATAAGAATACCAAAGACTATAAGCAACTTATAACGAATAGAAAAACGCTTATTTATCTTCTGTCGGGAGGAGGGGGGAATACTACTAAAATTACTCATAGAATACAAACTCCTTAAAACCAAGATACTTTTTATTATATCTCCATAATGTTTATTATTCAAGATTTTTAGCTTCTTTTATCATGTTTTTAGTATAATAATTACCAAGTAAATATAATTTATCAAAAACAACAGAATAAATATCTAAATAATATTCCCCCATCCCCTAATCTACCTTCTACCCTCCCTCACTTTTTCCACGAATTGCCTTGCAACATCTTCAACATTTTTATAGTCGCCTGTCTTAGCTCCTTTAGTCAAAACACCGCCAACGCCAACTAAGCTAGATCCCGCTTTAATCCATTCGCCTATGTTTTCAAGCGAAATGCCCCCTGTAGGCATAAAAGAGGCTTGCGGAAAAGGTCCCTGTAAGTCTTTGATGATGCTGGGAGAAAAGGCGGAAGAAGGAAAGAGCTTTAAGAGGGAGCAACCTGCTTGCATAGCTAGAGTTATTTCTTGTGGCGTTGCAACACCGGGGACATAAAGCACATCATAGAGGTTGCACACTTTGGCGACTTCGGCTGAGAAGCTAGGAGAGACAATGAATTTAGCCCCCCTCATAATGCAAATGCGGGCAGTTATAGCATCCAAAACAGTGCCTGCTCCAACTATCACGTCTTCATCACTTGCAAGTTCGCCTATAAGTAAGTCTGCATTGGGTACTGTTGTGGTAATTTCAATCGCATTGATACCACCAGCTTTAATTGCAGAAATTGTTTGTTTCAATACATCTGCCAACTTTCCTCGGATAACAGCCACAATGCCTAGATCAACTAACGCCTTCATCACTTCATATTTTTTCATAGTTTTTCCTATTTTTCTTCTTGAGCTTGAAGTCTCATCTCTTGCCTTTCTCTTTCCTTATTCTTTGCTCTCTTCCATGCGTGCAAAATGAGAGTAATGGTTACAACAGCATAAGAGACAAATGTTCTAAAATATTCTCCAACCATTGCTTGTCCTGTTAAGTTCTTTCCAGCTGCAGGCATAACAATAAACATCAAATGGAATAAAACAGTGCCAACCAAAGCATTAAGAATTGTAGCCTTATAAACCGTAGCTCCACCAATCAAAAGAGCTGCCGCTGCAAAAAGAGCTGCTTGGTCTGCTCCGTTATATACATTCATTGTGCCAATATTTTGTAGGTATATAATTTGACCATAGCCTGCCAAAACTGTTGAAATAACAATAGCTTGAATTCTCACCTTCTCAACATTGACACCTGCAGCACGAGATACTTTCATATCTTGCCCCACACTCCTCATGTTCTGCCCAAGCTTTGTCTTCCTAAAAAACATAGTAAAAAGACAATTTAATGCAATCAACAAAAATGTAAAAATTGGAAAATGGACAGTTTTTATTGCAAGACTTCTCCCTATTATTTTATCAAAAACATAATCAAAGCCATGCACCGCACTAATACTTAAAGCATTACGAACGCCATAACCACGTGAAAGAATTAACCTAGCTTTTGAAACAAATGGAATTAAGGAACCACAAAGGTATAAGGTGAAAAAAAGGTATACACCAGAGATAAAAAATGCCAACATCATTGAAGTAATCATCTCTCGTCCCTTAGCTTTATTTAAAACATGCCCTGCAAAAGCACCTAACAAAATGGAAATAGGGGTCGAAACAATCATTGCCAAAAAAAGACCTGTAACACCACCAATCTGCCAGTCTGTAACAAAAATTAACCCAATTTGACCTGCCATAGCACCAAGAGTCATACCAAAGTTGATTCCCATACCTGCCATAATAGGAAGTAGCAATGCAAGCACCAAAAAAGCATTTCGTGCAAGACGAGTTACCACTTGGCTAACCAAATATTCAGCTGAATAGTTTGAAAGTGGAATTGCAATTACAATAATCACAAAGAACATTATTGGGACAATTGAATTAGTTAGTGTGCTGTATATATTTTGTTTGTTTATTTTGTTTAGTAAATACTTAGAATCCATAGTTTTCCCTCCTTATGCTGTTTGTACATTGCTACGAGTTAGGGCATAAACAATCATACCATTGGAAATTATTATGCGTAAAACCTCACTCACATCAATATTGATTGCACTATTTATAACAGATGGTGTCATAGTCAAAATGCCTTGAAACAAAAAGGCTCCAATAATTACGTTTACAATAGAGGCTTTGTTGATCGATGCTCCTCCCAGAAGAATGGCTGCAACAGATGGAAAGGCAAAACTCAAAGGAGAATTAAACATTTGTATAAAACCAAAACTTTGTTCGTAAATTATCATACCAACAGCAGCAATACAAGATGAAATGACAACAGACAAAAGCCTCATTCTATCAATATTAACACCTGCAGCTCTTGCATATTTTGGATTAGAACCTACAGCTGTCATAGCAGTCCCCATCTTAGAGCGAAAGAAAATCCAAACAAGAAAAGAAAGAAGTGCAAAGACCAAAAACATACCAGTAGGAAATGAAAAGTTTCCAACTACGTCCCATTTCAATATATTAGTTATAGCCTTATCCCAATAATCAGTTAAGGCAATAGTAGTTCGTAATCCTTCTCCTTTAAAACCTTGCACAGAAGATGGATTTTTAAATGGCAAAGTAACCCACATAATGTTCATAAAAGCAACAAACGAATAACCCACATATGTGGCAATAATCATTTCATCTCCTTTCACCCTATTGAGTAGCATACCATAAAGAAACCCAAAGACAGTTGCAAAGATGAGTGCAATAAAAATTGCAAACATAATGCCTGCAAAGCCAGACATATGAAATTCCAATGAAATAACTGCACCAAGCATTCCTGAAATCAGACCCACAGGCAAACCAAAATTTAAGCCACAACCAGACTGAATCATAGGAATCATGGCTAAAACCAAAATGGCGTTCATACCAAAACGTGTCAAAACATCTGTAAGAGAGCGACCAATTTCAACTCCAACAAAAGGAGCTACAACAAAAAGCAAGACTAAAAATAATGCTATAATAATGCGTGCAATTCCAAATTTTCTTAATGCATCAATCATACACTCATTCCTCCTTATTCAATACTTTCACCAGACATCATAAGTCCAAATTTTTCTACACTTTCTGTAGCATCCAATATGCCAAATATTTTGCCTTCGTGGACTACAGCAATTCTATCTGCAATACTTCGCAACTCTTCCAATTCAGAAGAAATCATCACTATTGTAGTTCCCTTTTCACGATTTACATCTTGCAACGCATCCAACACAATCTTTTTAGCTCCAATGTCAATACCTCTAGTTGGTTCTGATACAAAAAGAAGTGAAGGCTCGCAAACAAAAGCTTTTGCTAAGCAAACTTTTTGCTGATTTCCACCAGAAAGATGTCTTGCTTTTTGCTGAGCCCCTGTACATTTAATTTGAAGACGCTTGATATATTCTTCTGATATTTCTTTCATTTTCTTATCTGAACGTATTTTGATAAATCCAAACTTATCCATAAACTTATCTTGGAGCTGCATAGCATTAAATGTAATATTCCAATCTATGCTTTCATCTTGTAAAAGACCTACTCCACGCCTATCTTCAGAAACAAAGGCAATTCCACAATTAAGACTAGAACGAGGATCACTTACATCAATATTTCTTCCATTATATATGACAGTACCACCTGCTCCGTATAATCCCATAATGCCATTAGGAATGCCTAGCTTTCCTTGTCCAGAAAGTCCTGCAATTCCTAAAATCTCACCACGTCTAATAGAAAGAGAAACACTTCTAACCACTTCACCTGGCATATCAACATAAAGGTTTTTGATATCCATTATTACATCATCGTTAATTTCTCTTTTTTCTTTCTTTTCCTTTTCTAAACTAAGCTCTCGTCCTACCATGAGGCGGGCAATTTCTTTAACAGTTATTTCTTTTGGATTTTTTTCTTGTACTATAACGCCATCTCTCAAAACAATCATTTTATCTGCAACATTAATAATCTCTCTTAAACGATGAGAAATAAATATTATAGCAACACCTTTTTCAGAAAGTGCTTTCATTGCTTTCATCAAAACTTCAGCTTCACTTTCCGTTAAAACAGCAGTAGGCTCATCCATTATGATAAGCTTAACATTTTCTTTACTTATCTCCCGTGCAATTTCAATAAATTGCTTATGTCCTACAGGCATATCTTCAACTAAAGCGTTAACATCTAGCTTTATTCCAAGCATGTCTATAGCTTTTTGAGCTTCTTTAGAACATTTTTCGCTATCAATTGTCTCCAAGGCCTTACCTTTCTTACCAAAGACTTTTGAAAGAATGTTTGGTTTTACTTTTTCAGCATTTAAAAGCATATTCTCTGTTACTGTGAAGCTTGGGATTAGCGAGAACTCTTGATGAACCATTCCAAAACCAGCTTTTAACGCTTGAATAGGATTTGTAAAATTAACCTTTTGACCTTCAAGGTAGATTGCTCCTTCGTAACCACCTGTTGCATGAATCGCCTCCATACCAAAAAGTATATTCATTAAGGTTGATTTCCCAGCACCATTTTCTCCGACAAGCCCTACAATTTCACCTTCATTTATCGTAAAACACACATCTTTTAATACGACATTGCCTTCAAAACTCTTTCCAACATTTTCCACTTTAAGAAGTTCTTTGGTTTTCACTTAGGTTGCCTCCTTAAAAACACAACGTCAACTAACATGAGTATATAAAAAATATAAAATCTCTTGCAATAAGGAAGCTATATTAAATTACAATCTCATTCGATGTTTGTATCTTGTAAATTCTTACTATGCGAAACTGTACAGTTTACGATAGCTAAATAATGCAGTTTGCGATCCCTAAATAATACAGTTTCGCATGTGTAAACTGTACAGTTTAGGGGCAGTACATTAGCTAATGTACAACCGTAACACTAGCTAATGTACAATCCTAACATTAGCTAATGTACAGTAATTACATTTTCTAATGTTAGATAAAATTTTTGAAAAGAAATTCTTGAAGTGCTTGTTAGACAAATAGCAGTTTGCTAAAAATATTTTCACTGAAACATACTTAGAAGAACTATTTTTCATAATATCATCCATATATATAAATAATACTTTTATAAAAAATACAATTACCCATATTTAAAAAATATATTAAAAATGTTATAATAGTCTATAATCACGCAATCTACTAACTAGTCTTGACTATTATAAAATCATTTTCAAGATAGTCAAGAAAATTCTAAGGGATAATTATGAAAAAATATTGCTTATTGTTGTGTTTTTACCTGTTGGTTTTTAGTGTTAATTCAGGTGTTCTGCTTGATGACCTAGCAGGAGCTGTCAGAACTTTCTGGACAGATTCAAATGGATTACCATCAAATACAATTTTGGATATTGTGCAAGATGATGTAGGTTATATGTGGCTTGCCTCTTATGATGGACTTATTCGCTTTGATGGTCTAACTTTCACTAAGTTTACTAAAGCAGAATATGGCTTTACCGGTCTTTCTCCACGTGTTTTGTGCAAAGGTAACAATGGCTCTTTGTGGATTGGAACAAATGCCTCAGGTCTATATTGCTATAAAAATAAGAAATTTATTCATTATGGTGTTGAATCAGGTCTTCCAAACTTTTCAATACGTGCGTTGAAATTTGATGATAGCAATAGACTCTGGGTTGGTACAGCAAGTGGTTTGGCATACTTTAATGATGAAGGGCAGTTTGTCTCTTTATCAGAAGAAATTAATAGTGCTTTAGGCAATATTACAATGATCTTACCTGTAAAAGACACGATATGGGTAAGTTCTAATTTAAGTGGAATTAAGATTATCAAAAATGGAACATTGATGGACGCTCCGTTTTTATCAGGTGCAAACAACGAAATCTTTTCTGCTGGTTATTTAGACTTTGATAATTCCATTTGGTTGGGTACTGTTTCAGGACTCATGTATCATATAAAAAATGACAAAATCGAAAAAATATATAATTATGAAAGTATGCACTCTGCTAGTGTGAATGGCTTTGTTCGTTTAAAAACTGGCACTATGTTCGTGGCAACTTATAAAGGATTGGGTAGATTTACACAAGATGGATATGATCTTTTTTCTGAAAAAAAAGGTCTACCTGATAAGGTTGTTTCAGCTTTATGCCAAGATAGAGAAGGAAACTTATGGCTTGCAATGAAGCATTCTGGTGTTGGAAAATTTAGTAGAGGTAAATTTTTAGACATCACAAAAGCAGCCTACCTGCCTTCACAATCAATCAATTCAGTTTTAGAAGATCAAGACAAAAATATTTGGAGTACTAGTGATAATGGAGTAGCGTGCATAATCAATACTGATATTCCAAATGAGCGAAAAGAAATGATCAATTCACTCCTTTCTCGCATGAACGGAGTAAGGGTAAGGCAAGTGAGAGAAGAAAGCGATGGCTCTCTTTATTTTTCAACATATTCTGATGATGCACTTTTAATCTTTACTAAAAAAGGAGATATTAGAACCATCACAAAAAAAGAAGGTTTACCAAACAACAGAGTTAGATTTTCATATCGAGATGCAAAAGGTTTTTTGTGGATTGGCACCACAGCAGGACCTGCTCTATACCTTTCCAATAAGGTGATTAATATACCTGAAAACATACTTCCAAATACTTTTACACTTTCTACATTGCGAGATAGTAAAGGAAAACTATGGGTTGGCACCGATGGCGGAGGAGTAGCAAAAATTAGTGTTGACATTGGAAAGAATGGTGAAGTATCTTTTACAAAAGATGCTTTTTATAACAATGAAAATGGGCTTGATGGTAATATCATTTTTAGGATTACAGAAGATGGAAGTGGCAACTTGTGGTTTTCTACAAGTGCAGGTCTCACTTTGTATAAAGATGAAAAATTTTATTCTGCAAATACTTCAATAGGGTATACAGATGAACAGATATTTAACTTTATTCCAGATGCTTTTGGCAATGTATGGATTATAGCTCCTCAAGAGTTGCTATTAGTTCCTCTCGACACTTTCATACAAGCAGTTCAAGAAGACAGGCTTTCAAAAGACATAATAAGATATAACAAACTAGATGGAATAACAGGTCAATTAGTGGCCAACTCATGGCTACATTTAACAGCTGAAAATAAACTATTTGTGCCAACTTCAAAAGGTGTCTCATTATGTGACCCTCGTTATGATATCTCCAACAATCTTCCTCCACCTGTAGTTATTGAAAACATAATAATCGACGGAAAAAGTATTGAAACAACAGGAGAAAAATTAATAGTTCCTGCAAACTCAAAGCGTATTAGTTTTAAGTTTACTGCATTAAGCTATACAGTTCCAGAACGTGTAAACTTTGAATATAAGCTTTATGGATATGATGCCAAATGGGTTTCTTGTGGCACAAAGAGAGATATTGCCTATACAAATTTAAATCCGGGCAATTACACATTTAAAGTAAGAGCTACAAATAATGATGGAATAGTCAATAAGAATGGTTTTTCTGTCTCCTTTTATAAAGAAGCATTTTTTTATCAAACCATATGGTTCTATGTGTTTTTGATTTTGTTGATTGTAGGCACTGCCACAGTAGGCATACAATTTAAATTAAATAGCTTGCGTAAAAAAGCGAAAGAACTTAATGCTATTGTCAATGAAAAAACTAAGGAACTTGCAGACGAAAAAGAGAAAAGTGATAGATTATTAAAAAATATTCTACCAACACCTGTAATAGAAGAACTCATTGCAACAGGAAAATCTAAACCTCGTCTTTATCCTCAAGTTAGTATTATGTTTGCAGATTTACTGAATTTTACAAAATGGGCAACAGAGAATTCTTCAGAAGTTATAATTTCCAAATTAAATAAGATATTTACACGCTTTGATGAAATTATGGATGAGTATGGTTGTGAAAGAATAAAGACATTAGGTGATGGGTATATGGCTTGTTGCGGGCTTAGAGGAGAGAGTTTACATGCAGAAAAACTATGCAAGGCAGCAATAGAAATTCTAAAATCATTAGACAGGCTTAATGCAGAAACTGGCTCTTCTTTTCAGATTAAAATCGCAATCGATTCAGGAACTGTAACAGGAGGCATTGTAGGCGAACATAAATATATTTTTGATGTATTTGGTGATGTTGTAAACACTGCATTTAGGCTAGAAGCTAACACTACTCCAATGGGTTGCACAATATCAAGTAACACAGCTACCTTATTAAAAGGAGCTCTTCCTCTATACAAAAGACCTAATAGAATTCTAAAAGGAAAAGGCTCTTGTGAAAGCTATTATTTAATTTATAAAAACATATCCACAAACTCTAACATAGATTTGCAAGCCCTTTGTAAACAATTGGCTGTATACTTCAACAATAAAGAATACACACAATGTCGTCAATTGTTAGGAAAAATTGATGTTACGTTGCTTGAACCAGAAATCGCAAGTAAAATTGCAACAATCAAAAAGATTTGCCTTGAGGCATTTTAGGAAAGTGTAGTATGTTTGGGGCTTTTAGCTCCAAACATACTTTAAAAAACTTAAATCTAGTCTTCTTCAATTTCTTCCATAAAGGCTTTTGCACTAGCAATCACCTCTTCTGCAGTCTTGCCAGAAATTGAGTCATAGTGATCAAAAGACATCTCAAAAGAACCTGTGCCACTTGTCATGGAACGTAAGTCAATAGCATAACGCAAAAGCTCTTTGTGTGGAGCTTGAGCTCTAAGTTCTTCTATCCCATTGCTAAGTGTGTCCTGTCCTAAAATGCGTCCACGCCTTGAAGAGAGGTCACTCATGATATCACCTAAATAGCTACTTTCTACATACACTGTGAGATTCATTATAGGCTCTAATAAAACAGGACCTGCTTCTTTCATGGCACTCCTAAAGGCATTTCTTCCTGCAATTTTAAATGCCATTTCTGAAGAATCAACTGGATGTTCTTTTCCATCAAGTACAGTAACTGCCACGTCAACTACAGGATATCCTGCTAAAACACCTTTTTGCATAGCTTCTAAAACACCCTTTTCAACGCCTGGTATGTAGCCTTTAGAAATTGCTCCTCCAAAAACTGCATTTGTAAAGCTATATTTTTCTCCACGATCTAAAGGAGCTATGGAAAGCACTACACGTCCAAATTGACCATGCCCACCAGATTGCTTTTTGTGAGTGTATTCTGCTTGTGCCTTTCTTTGAATTGTTTCTCTATATGCAATACGAGGTGTAGTAGTAATAATTTCGACTTTTGTTTGCTTTTCAACCTTTGAAAGAATAATTCCTGTATGCACATCTCCCATACCTGAAAGAACATTTTGTTTTGTTTCAGGATTAAATATAAAAGAAACTGTCATGTCTTCATCACAGATTTTGTAAAGTGCTTCTGTAATTTTATCTTCTGTCTTTTTCTCTTTTGCAGATACTGCAATAGAATATATAGGTTCAGGAGTCTTTAGCTTAACAAAGGGCAATACATCTTGAGAAGAAGAAAGAGTGTCATTTGTTTTAGTAAATGTCAATTTTGAAATAATCCCTACGTCTCCTGCAGGCAAAGAAGAAACCTCAACAATCTTTTTGCCAATACTTTTATATATTTTTCCAATTCTTTCTTTTTTCTCCTCTCGCAAATTATACACTTCGCTATCAGGTGTTAAGCAACCTGTCACCACCTTAATGTAAGAAAGTTTGCCTGAAAATTGATCGTTAGAAGTTTTAACAACCATGGCAGAAAAAGGAGCTTTCTCATCAATTTTAATAGATACAGCCTCTCCATTTTTATCTAAACATCGCTCAAGGATACCTTCACTTGAAGGGACAATCTCATCAATAAATCTCAATAATGATGTAATGCCAGCACCTGTTAATGCTGAGCCTGCAAAAAATGGGACAATTCTATTATCTTTTATGCCTAGAGTTAAACCCTTTGCGATCTCTTCTGAGCTTAACTCACCTTCATCAATAAATTTTATCATCAAGTCATCATCACCTTCAGCACTAGCTGCGGCTAATAACTCAAGCTTTTCTTTGTATATTTCCTTATAAACTTCAGGAATAGGACATTCTTTTTCTTTTCCATCTTCTGTTATATATGCAACACCATGAAGGATATCAATAACTCCCTTGAAAACATCCTCTTCATAAAAAGGAATTGTTACAGGGAAAACATCTACAGCAAATTGTTTTTTAACATCTTGTAAACAATGCTCAAAGTCTGATTTTGCATCGTCCATCTTATTTGCAAAAATTAGACGAGCTTTGTTTCTACTATTAAGATTACGCCAAAATTTAATAGTTTCAATCTGGACTCCAACTCTACCATCTAAAACAATACAGGCCATTTCAGAAGATCTAAATGCTAAAATCACTTCCCCTACAAAACCTGAAAGTCCAGGAGTATCCCAAATATTTATTAATTTATTCTTAAAATGAATATATGAAAAAGAAGAATATACAGAAAATCTTCTTTCTATTTCTTCTTGTGTATAGTCAGAAACAGTTTTGCCATTTTCTACAGTTTCCATTTTATCTATGGTACCTGTAGAAAAAAGAAGGCGTTCAAGTAATGTAGTCTTTCCTGATTGTCCATGCCCTGCTATTGCAATGATGCGAATGTCATTTGTTGTAGCATCCATAAAATAACTCCTTTTAGAAAATATCCACAATAAGGCTTCACCTTATATTAGAAGAAGAATGATAAACCTACCTTTACACTAAAACTATTTGCAAAAGTATTTACTGCATTAAAATTTTCGCTTTTAAGTTTTTCTTCAAAAATAAATTGTTGGTCTTCTAATTCAAAAAGCCTATATGTCCTTATATTCATAAAATATAGCATGTCTCCCAAGCTAAAATATAATCCAACAATTCTATTAAATGTGTAAGTAAAGACAACATTTGCACCAAGCCCTAGCATCATGTCTGTTTTAGTATAGAATATTTTTCCCTTTCCTTCTATATTTCCAGTCATATTAAAATGAGTTGCACCAAAACCTAGTCCTAACTGAAATAGTAAGTTATAAGGCTTATTGTTAAATGTCTTGTAAGTTAAACCTAGTTGCAAATCTGTAACAACCGAGCGATATTTTAATAAGTTTGTTGTAAAATTAGGAAAGTTAGTTTGACTGTTTTGTGGAAAAGCAAATTGAAAAGAAAAATACAAAAAATCTGCATTTAAATCTAATGAAAGCCCCAAACTATACGAGTGTGCCTTATAAATGTCATCAGAAACAGAGGAAACAATCTTTCTATAGTCATCAGTAGTTTTTGAATCATCCTGTTGAACTTTTGTATGCAAAGAGTGCATTATAAAAACAGGAGATATTGAAAAAGAATTTTTAGCTGAAAAAAGCAACGAAAATATCAAAACATAAAAAAAAATTAATAAAAGTTTTTTCATTGCTAGATTTAAGCCTTATTTATATCCTAAATGAAAAACCAGCTTTTACTCCAAAATTATTTGCAATGGTATTTTTTCCAAAACTTGCAGTATCACTATTAGCAAGCTTTCCATCTTTAGCTATTTTATAAGTGAAAGTATTACCATTTTTGAGTTTTCCCGTTAGGTTTAAATCACTACCTAAGTCATAAAAATAAAATGAGTTATGCACAGCAAAGAAAAGTCCAATACTATCAGAAAAATAGTATGTCAAACCTATATCTGTGCCAACACCTAGCATCTTTATTATGCTTACCTCACTAATACTATCAAACAATGAAGTATCTATAGGAGTGCCGTCACTCTTCTTTATGTTTGAAAGAGATGTTATTGGCAGGTCACGTTGTGATTTTGCCCAACTGAATGCAAGTCCTGTCCCAATATAGAGCTGAACAGGTGAACTCGAAAAAAGGCTTATATAAAAACCAGCTTGAGTGTCTGTAATTAAAGAAGAATTGAGCTTAGTTAGAGTAGTAGCATGCAATATGAGATCCATAGGAGATGGAGTTTTAATAGAAACATTAAATGGAAAACCTACATTAATTGAAACATAGCCACCAAATTCATTGTATGTGAAATCTCTACCAAACTTCAAATCAAGCCCTGCCATCATAGAATTATACATTTTTTTTGCAGTAGCATTTTCAACAATCGCCTCACCTTTTCCTAAAACACCAAGCTCTGATTCCAACATATTGGAAAGTGCAGTATCAATCTTATACTTAGACAAGGCATAGTGATTCATGTAGGAAAAGCCCACTCCCCCTGAAAGCTTAAATCCTTCAGAAAAAAGAGTTAAAGAAAGCAAAAATAACAAACAACTTAAAGTACTTCTCTTAGTCATGTAGAAAACCTCCTACATTTTACAAACAATGTCTCTAACATCTCCATTATAACACTTGCCAAATATAAAATCAATTAAGTGTATTCATTGCTTTTTTGATTCTTCTAGTAGCTTCCTCTAAACCTAATATTTTGATTGAACCGATAAGAGGGGGACTCACCTTACTTCCTGTTATTGCAACACGAATTGGCATCATAAAGTCACCTGTTTTAATTCCCATAGTTTCACTTTTTTCTTTGAAAAGTAAAAAAGCCTCATCTTCTGTCAAGAGAATAGCCTTTGTCAGTAATTCCTTAGCTACATCCAAAACTTCATGTGTCGTTTTAGCATCCAACTTTTTTGGAATTAACTCTTCTTTCGCTAAAGTAGGAATATCTTCAAACAAAAACTTTAACATTACAGGTGCTTCGCTTAAATGATGAAGTCTCTCCTTAATTAAGGGCATAGCCTCCATCAATATTTCTTTTTGCTCCTTTGTGGGCTCAATATCTGTTTCATCAGCAAAAACCACAGGTTTAACTCCATCTATCTCTTCCTTTTCTTCTTCAACTTTTTTGAAAAGAACGTTTGCAATAAATGGCCATGTAAGCTCAAAAAGTTCTTCATCAGTTTTTTGTCTTATATATTGTCCATTAAACCAATCAAGCTTTTTATAGTCAAAAACAGCTGGTGCTTTGTTTAAATGAGATACATCAAAAAGCCTAGACAAATCTTTTAGTGAATATAAATCCCTTCCGTCTTCGTAAGATGCCCCAAGCATTGCAACATAGTTAATGATTGCCTCTTTTAGATAGCCTGAGTTTCTAAACTCATTACAACTCGTAGCTCCATGCCTTTTAGAAAGTTTTTGACCATCTTGCCCCATAACCATAGGTAAATGACAAAATGTCGGAGCTTCCCAACCAAAAGCATTATACATAATCACGTGCATGGGAGTAGACGGCAACCACTCTTGAGCTCTCATAACATGAGTAATTCCCATTAGATGGTCATCAACAATGTTTGCTAGATGATAAGTAGGAAAACCATCACTCTTTAGTAAGATTTGGTCAGGGTTGATATCTTCATTTTTCCATTCAATATCGCCTAAAATCAAGTCCTTAAACTTAGTACTTCCCTCAAGTGGTACTTTCAGACGAATTACATAAGGAACACCTTTTTCAAGCTTTTCTTTAACTTCATTTTCACTTAGTTTTCTACATTCCCTATCGTATCCTGGAGGCATTTTGTTCATTGTTTGTATTTTTCTAATTCTCTCCAGACGCTCTGAATCACAAAAGCAATAGTAAGCAAACCCTTTTTCAACCAATTCAAGTGCATATTTCCTATATAATTCAAATCTTTGAGACTGAACATAAGGTCCTGAAGGTCCGCCTTTGTCTCCACCTTCATCCCATTCAAGACCAAGCCACTCTAGTGTATCATAAAGATTTTTCTCATATTCAACATTATATCGAGTTTGATCGGTATCCTCTATTCTCAGAATAAACTTACCACCATTAGCCCTTGCATATAGATAATTGAACAAAGCTGTTCTGACCCCGCCTATATGCTGAAACCCTGTAGGAGAGGGTGCATATCTAACTTTTACTTGCATAATGCAAAGATTGTAGCATAAGGAAAGTTCAAAATTCAAGCTATTAGAAAACCACTGATTAATTTGATTTCCTCAAGATAAGTTTTTAATTCTTAATTAATCAGCGATTTTGTACAGGAAACTATTTGACATTATAAATAGCTTGTTGTTTTTTATTCTTATTAGCAGTAAATTTAGGTTTAAATTCAATATGCTCTGCAACCACTTTTATCTTGCTATAATTTTTGCCATCTTTACCAATCCATCTATCTTGTTTTAGTCTACCAACAACTCGCACTCCTCTCCCCTTTGCACCATTTTCTTTGCAAAGTAATGCCATGTTAGTCCATGCCTCCACATCAAAATACGAAACTTCTTGTGTTGTTTCATTATTCTGTGTAAATGTCCTGTTACTAGCTATTGAAAAACTACAAAAACTAGTTCCCTTAACTGTCTCTTTAAACTCAGGGTCTCTAACCATGTTTCCTTCAATAATCAATGAGTTTAAACCATTCATATCACACCTCCAATCTAAAAGATTTGTTTCTTACTTTAAATATATGAATGATTTTTACAACTTTGCCTCAAAAACAAAAGGTTTTCTAAATATTTGATTGTTTTTATGCTCTGATGAGTAACAGGATTTTAGTTTTAACAAAGAAAAATACTATTAACATCTTTTAATACCTTTCCATTTTTCTTGCCAATACTTTCATGTAATTATGTACTAAGGTAAAAGAAGAATCAGTTAAACTGTCTATTGTATCAAAAATTGTATGCATTTTTTGCCATGTATGTGGAATAATTTTCTCTAATGGAGAACCTTTTTCTATTCTCTTATTTTTCAATACAACATCGATTAATTCAGGATAAATCGGTTCCTCTTTGAGTTCTTCAATAGCTTTTTTAAGTGTGATAGCCTCTTCAGATGGCAAAACGGTTACCAATTGTGCGTTAAGACCTGCCGCAATAAAGCCAGCATTATCACTATATGGTGTGATTAAAGACATATGTTTTGCAGCCATTTCTTTTGCATGAGAGACAGCCTTATTGTGAAGCTCCATCAAACTAAGTGTTTTTTCTTTTGCTCTACCATAAATACCCGCAAGGGAAAAAATCAATGTATCTCCTTTTCCGCACATATCAAAAATATAAACATCAGCTTCTGCCATGTTTAATTGCCTCAAACCCAATGCTAATTTATAGGAACCTTGAAGTTCTAAACCTGCACTCGCGACCTCTTCAGAATCTGTAAAAATTATTTTAATATTATGCTCATAATCACATGTCAAAAGATATGTTGCAAAATTCATCAAAATAAAACATGCGGCAGAATTATCATTCGCTCCTTCAGTTCCATCTTTTCTATCATAATGAGCTATAAAAAGTTTATTTTTATAACATTTGTTATAATTTTTTTTTTGATAATGAACGACTATATGATTACCGGTAGAAAGAGAAACAGGTATAAAAGGCACATTATGTTCTTTTAAAAAAGAAATAATAAAATCTCTTCTATTTATGTTTGGCGTTAGAAAAGACTTAAAAGTCTGTGAACCATTAAAAGCAGAGGAAAGAAACCTTTCCTCTGCAGATGAACTATACATAACAACTTATATCTTTTTTAGTGCTTCTTCTAGTTCTGTCACTATTTTTGCAAAATTATTGCATGCAGCCTGTATTGGTTCACTTGTGGCCATGTCAACACCTGCAACTTTTAAGCTTTCAATTGGATATCTTGAACCTCCAGACTTTAAGAAATTAAAGTAATCTTCTCTTTCTTTAGCTCCACCAGAGCTTACTCTTTCAGCTAAAGCCATAGAAGCAGAAATACCTGTTGCATACTTATAAACATAAAAAGAATTATAAAAATGAGGAATGCGCAAAGCTTCTAAGTCACTATTTGGTTCAAATTCCATCTCAGAACCAAAATACAATCTTAATAACTTTCCATATTCTTCTCTAATAACAGAAAGAGTTAAAGGTTGACCTTTTTCAACACAATCATGAGCAATTTTTTCAAACTCTGCAAACATTGTTTGTCTATAAAGAGTTGCTAAAACGTCCCCTGCACGCATACTCAAAAGATAAGCTTTCATTTTATCATCTTCTGCATTTTTTAATAAATAACGGAACAATAACTCTTCGTTAAATGTAGATGCTACCTCTGCCTCAAAGATTGTATAACCATAGCAAGGATATGGGTTATTATGCGTTGAATACCAACTGTGCATAGAATGCCCACCTTCATGAATGAGTGTGAACAAATCTCGCAAAACATCTTCTTTGTAGTTTAGCAATATATAGGGATAGCCATCATAAACACCTGCAGAAAAAGCTCCAGATCTTTTGCCAACATTTTCGTATTTATCTACCCAATGTTGCTCCGTCAAACCTTTTCTTAATGTTGAAACATATTCATCACCCAAGATAGCAACAGCTTCTGTAACAATCTCTACAGCCTCATCATAAGGAGTAACTTTTTTAACAGTGCCAACAAGTGGAACATAAACATCATAAGGTTTTAATTTATCAACTTTTAAAGTTTTTTTCATAAGTGCATAATACTTATGCAAAGGTTCTAGGTTTTTATGAACTGTCTGTATTAAATTTTCATAAACAGCCAAAGGCACTTTGTCAGGTTGTAATGCTCTTTCAATTGCAGAAGAATAACCTCTAATTTTAGCCAAAGCTATGTTTTGCTGCACTCTTCCTGCATAAAGAGAACTTATAGTATTCTTATGTCCATCAAAAACCGAATAAAACTGCTTATATGCCTTTTCTCTTATGCTTCTGTCAGGACTTGCCAAAAATTGTGAATAAGAAGATTGAGTAAGTTTTTTATCTTGGTGTCCATCGTTGATATAACCAAAGTCCATATCAACATTTGTTAGTTGAGAGAATGCTCCTTGTGGAGTCCCTTGACTTTCAGAAAGTAAAGACAAGATTCTCTCTTCCTTATCCGAAAGAATAAAAGGTTTTTCATAAAGCATTTTTTCTATATACACACGATGGTCTTTAAAAGCTTCACCTGTTTCGCCTTTGGGGTCAATCCATTTACGCAAATTCTGTTCTGGAATCTGCATAATACTTGGAATAAACCAGCTAGTTTTAGCAGAAAGGTCTGTGAAAGCCATAATGACACGTCCAATGCGGTCTGTGTTTTTGCTATCTCCTTCGTCTGCTGACTTATTAAGCATAGCATAGCTATAAAGCCTCTCTCCCAAACGCTGAGCATCTGAAGATTGATTTAAAGCTTCTAGTAAAACATTTGCAGTAATAGCTTGAGGTTTTTCAAAAGCTTCCTTATATTTCTCCGTCTCAGAACCCATTTTAATAAACTTTGAAAGAGCTTCTTCCCATTTTTCATCACTCTCAAAAAGAGAGGATAAATCCCATTTGTCGTCTTTAGCGACTTCTGATCTTTTTAATAAATTTGTAGATTTCATGTGGCTAACTATACAGTTATTACCCTTTATTTTCAAGTGTTTAAGTAAGCCTGATTAATTATAACTTGCAAAGCTCTTTGGAGATTTAAACAAATTAATTTTGCATGTTTAGTATTAAATTCTCTATCTCATCACATAAGTTACCATTAAAAATAAGTTAACACGGCAATCTTTTAGAAAGGAGCGAGGAACCGCTGTTAAATGCTCTGCTTAGAAGCTACGCTGGCAGTACGCCTCGTAGCTTACGCTCATCAATTGCCTAGCTTTAGCTTCTAAGCGGTTCTTTAAGGTTTCTCTATCACAGTAAAATTATTTATTTTAAGATGAATATGTCCACCTCCAATCATAGTTCCACCTCCACCTATAGGTGGTTTTTCATAAGAAATATTTAATTTCTCAGGAAAAAAATAAGAAGAATTATATTTTACGCCATTAGATCGGAACCCAGTATAGTTAAAGTAGTCAAGTTTTCCTTCTTCCCATCTTTTTTTGTCTTTTAAATATCTATCGAGGATATTATCAAAAACACCATCTATTGAAGTGATATAAAATGTTTTTTCCCACTCACCATTTGGGTCTGGATCTTTTTGCCCTTCTCCATGCTCAAATATCACCTTTCCTATTCCATCTTTCACTTTTACATACCCTACAAATAATCTAGGTCGCCATACATGAAAAACATATGTAAAAGAATAGTTTTTAATATTCAAGCTTTGCCATTTGGCTTTCATTTCTTTTAGTTTTGCAACATCTAAATGTTTAGGTTTCGGCTCTTCTTGCTTGCAAGAAAAAAGACAAAAAAGAATTAAAATAATCAAAATAATTTTTCTTTTCATATTCTATCTACTATTTTTCTTTTGGCACTACATTATAAAAAGCTTGAATACCATATTGATAATACATCTCTGAGCCATATTCACTACGTATTTGATAGTCTTCTGCATTGGCTGTGGGGTTATTAAAAGTGAAAAGTCCATTTATGTAATAACCATTATTAATCCCATTCCAACCAACATTACAATGAACATAGTCAGTTGTTATATTTTTCTCTTCATGGGTACGCTTATTTTTTGCTTTGCAAAAAAGTCTGCAATATCCATCAACAACCCAATAATGCCCTTCATCATACCTAATTTCTTCCCATTCCCATGCCCACCACCAAGCACTCTTTTTCTCAACACGTTTCTTTGCATATCCACTAGCTAAAACAGGAGCATTATGGTCTATAGAAATCTTTATTCTATTAAAATCGTAACTTTTAGGTCCTATTCTAAGTTTTCTACTCCTCTCTCTATCACCACTACCTATCCGTCCTATTCTACCCTTTCTTTTCATAGGAGATATATTTTCATACGAATACGAACTAAATGATGAAAAGCTACCATATTCAAAACCAAAACGTTCAAAACAAGATTTAGCACCAGAATCAGACATGCCTGTCGCATCACTAGAGTAACTAGCACTTCCAACCTTACCTATAATATATAGTAATGCACCAATGTGCAATTTTCCTTCATTAGACAAATAATCTGCTTTTTCTTTTTTTGTCATTTCTTCCCAATTATACGTTCCATCCCAATTTTTTAATTCAGGAATACGATCTACTATGTATTTATAATAACATTCTCTTTTAGAATTTTTTGGTGTTTTATGAAAAGCCATAATTTGAGCTATAGCAACAGGACCACAACCTGCAGGACAGCCTTTATACCCCATTCTTTCCACTATGTCGTTATAAGGTTCTCCTTGCTCCCACTTTGTTTTTAATATATTTTTTAAATTTCCATTAAGCAATTTCCAGTTGCTATATTCCCACTCTTTATTTGTTACCATACCCTCATATATAGAACGTTGCTTCTCTTTTTCTCTCTTTATTTCATTCCATTCATTTATAGTGGTTTTTATATAAGCACTCATATTGATAGCTATAAGTTGCAAAAAAGGAGCATCACTAATATCTTTTTTAAATTCACCTTCTTCAACAATAGCTAACACCTCTCCAATTCTTAAATCGTTACTTGCTATTGCAAAGCCTGTTTTTTCTTCGTTTTCTAGCTTATACACAAAAAGGCGAGTTTTTTCTCCATCAAACTCACTTACATCATTTTCAGAAAATATAGATATTTCATTTTCTTGTAATGAACTTTCATATATTTTTTCAATTGTGGGTATGCCATTAGCTGAGACAGATCTAATTTCGCCAGATGCTCTAATACTATTTAACAGGTTAGCTAAATCTTCTTTTACTTTCTTTTCTTCAATATGATAAGAGCCAATATCCATTAAATTAGATAAAAACTCTTTTCTATGTTCAAAAGTTAGTGTTTTATCTTGCATATTTTCTTCAAATTCTGTTTCTTGCTTGCAAGAAGCAAAACTAAAACACAACAGAAAAATAACTAAATATTTTAATTTTTTCGTATCTATCTCCTAATGTAATAAACCAATGCTTATATTTTAGATGAAAGTATAAAATATTGTCAAGGATTTAAAATAAAAAAGGTTAGAAGTTTTTTTAATGAGGCTCATGATTAATTATGACTTGAAAAGCCCATAAGGGAAAAGCTCGAAGAGAAAGATAGAGAATTTATAAAATGGCATGCGATTAATTCGCTTCTCACAATTAATCAGTTTTTTTTCAGCTTATAACAAAATGCCTATTTTCATTTCTCTTTTAGAAGTATTGGCATTATAAAAATAATATGTTATCATCAAAGACGTATATGAAATATATTAATTAAAAATATAACTACGGGGGTGATTTTGATGCAGGAATATAATCTTTATGTTACTGTAACTCCATCACATGGATTAGAAGGTGTCTCTTATGCTCAAGATTTTTTAGTTAAGAAAATAGAAGAGCGCAAATTGCGTTCTTTTTGTCAGGAACACGATATTCCTCACACAGACGTTTATAGAATGGCAATTGGAACCAGACAACCGGGGTATTATGTGATGATGACCTTGAGGTTTATTATTCCACCGATTTGGTGGTTTGTTGAACTTGATAAGAAAAAACCGCGTGCAAAGCAACTTGATAAGAATGTTAAAAAACCAAATTTCAAGAAGAGTAAGGCATTCAAAAAATTGATGGATGTACCAATAAAAGACTGGGTCAAACAAGGCTTTCAATATCAACCTGTTTACTGTCTAAAAAAAGGTAAAATAAACAACATCACATTTAACAGAATGATTGAGTTTTCTAGTAAGATCAATGTGCAAGATTGGTTTATATATATAGAATAAAAAAAGCAATTCAATCCATAAAAAACACCTAGTTTAATATCCAACTAGGTGTTTTTTTGTGAGTAAAATCACGAAATATCTTTTTTACTAAAATCACTTATCTTAATTTATGATAAAAGAGAAAGTAACTTTAACACGATGCGAGAAGATAAAAATGCAGCCTTTTTCGAAAAATCATCATAAGAAAGCATTATGACATTTTCTTTATCTGCAAGGTCAGAAATACAACGCAACACAAGATACGGCACTCCGTTTGCAACACAAGTGTGAGCTACTGCAGCCCCCTCCATTTCAACACAAATAGCCTCTGTATCTTTGTGGAGTCTTTCTTTCATACTCTTGTTCGTAACAAATATATCGCCTGAAGCAATGCGACCCAAAACTAGCTTTATGTGTTTTACAATATTAGCATCGTCTGAACTAAACCTGCCAGTAACTTTTGCATCTTCTTTAATAGCAGAAAAAGCCTTTAGTATCAATTGAGCAAGATATGGATCGCTTACATAGAATGGGGACTTTGTTTGAGGGACTTGCCCTCTTTCATAACCAAAATACGTTGCATCAAAATCATGCTCTATAGCGTCTATAGAACACACAATATCAAAAATATTGAGAGAAGGATCAAGAGAGCCTGCAATTCCTGTATTGATCACATAGTCTACTTCAAACCTAGTGATGAGAATCTGCGTTGCAATAGCCGCATTAACCTTGCCAATACCTGAGTGAACTAAAACCACATCCACGTTCCCTATAGCACCCTCATAAAACGTAGCAGTAGCAATTTTGACCTCTTTACCTTTTAACACATCCTGCAATAACGCAATTTCTTGCTGTTCTGCACCTAAAATACCTATCTTCATACTAAGTATAATAATATGTTTAATAGAAAAAATCAATTATATTTTTTAAATTGTCTAAGTCAAAAAAAAGAAAATGTGATATAATCAACTGGAAAATATGAAAAGTGTTTTATACAGACCCAATATATATAATTTTTATTTTCTATTGTTATTTTCCAAGAATCAACTCTACACTAGGTAATGTTATGGTAATACATTAGCTAATGTTAGGATAGTACATTAGCTAGTGTTATGGTTGTACCTTAGCTAATGTACTACCCCTAAACTGTACAGTTTTGCTATGCGAAACTGCATTATTTAGACATCGCAAACTGTACAGTTTGCATATGCGAAACTGCACTATTTAGGGATCGCAAGCTGTGCAGTTTTCATATGCGAAGCTACACATGTTGCACTAGTATACATAAGTACCTTCCAAAGAATTGCAATTATTTAAATTGTTCAAAGAAAGTGGAAAGATGGCACAACTTGAATTAATTGTTACAACGATTAATATAAACCATCCTGACAATAAAGATTTTTTATTTGATTGTCCATTTTTGAATGACTACAAAATACGACATCTATATTATTTTGAACATAATGTATCAATATCAAAATTATTCATTCTATTCAGGAATAATTAGAGCATGATTTTAATAGACTCTTTTTTTATTTCCTTTAAAATAACTTATAAAGCTACTTTTTTTTACGTATTTCAACCATTTTTGATAAGATAACCGTTGACTTTTTTTTTTATACATGATAGTCTTCGTACCTGCACACGGAGTGCTGTGTCGGGCTATTAGCTCAGTAGGTAGAGCAACGCCCTTTTAAGGCGTGGGTCTCAGGTTCAAATCCTGAATAGCTCATTCTTCTTTTCAAAAGAGGTCAAGTGCAAGAGGTTTGCACGTTTATTTGTGTGTTAAACACGTGTTATGGTTTTGAATTGAATACTTCCTTATTTTTTATTAAAAACAACCGACACCTCAAAATAATTCTACTATACAATTCTTATTTCATTAATAATAATGATACTTTTTTCATACGTAAGTTCTATGATACATATAATACAAGTAATCCCCTTCATTCTGGTATGCATTGATGGCATTTAGCCTTCAGAGTATGTTGGTGGATAGCTTGAGTTATAAAAACTTTATATAAGGGAAGGTTTTATGAGCGAAGAAAAACTTGTTATGATCGATGGCAACACTGCAGCAGGTCATGTGGCTCATGCTTTGAGTGAAGTAATTGCGATCTATCCAATTACGCCATCAAGTCCAATGGGAGAAGTCTCTGATGAATATTCCGCAAGAGGAATGCGCAATATCTGGGGAACAGTACCAGATGTTGTGGAGTTGCAGTCTGAAGGAGGAGCAGCTGGAGCAGTGCATGGAGCGTTGACCACGGGTGCACTCTCTTCAACTTTTACAGCAAGTCAGGGATTACTCTTGATGATTCCAAACATGTATAAGATTGCAGGAGAGCTTACTTCTACAGTCTTTCATATAGCAGCTAGAGCGATTGCTTGCAGTGCATTGTCTATTTTTGGTGACCACCAGGATGTTATGGCATGTAGACAAACAGGTTGGGCTATGCTTTCTTCTAATTCTGTACAAGAAGTTATGGATTTAGCTTGTATTGCACATGCTTCAACGCTAGAAGCTAGAGTGCCATTCTTACATTTCTTTGATGGTTTTAGAACAAGCCACGAAATCCAAAAAATTAAGGAAGTTTCTTACGATGTTATGAAAGAGATGGTAAATGATGACATGGTAAGAGCTCACAGAAAAAGAGG
The DNA here is from genome assembly GCA_052169955.1 of Treponema sp. Lineage (GTDB taxonomy): Bacteria > Spirochaetota > Spirochaetia > Treponematales > Treponemataceae > Treponema_B. The sequence goes on along the minus strand of JBQNBL010000011.1, from coordinate 46,365 downwards.
ACTCACTCCAGAGGCTCCAGAGCTTAGGGGAACTGCACAAAACCCAGATATCTACTTTCAGGGAAGAGAAGCTGTAAACAAGTACTATCTTGCAACTCCTGAAATTGTGCAACATCAAATGGATAAGTTTGCAAAGCTTACAGGTAGACAATATCATCTATTTGACTATAAGGGAGCAGAGAATGCTGAATATGTTACCATATTGATGGGTTCTGGTTGCGAAACAGTTGAGGAAACCGTTGATGAATTAAATGCAGAAGGCGAGAAATATGGTGTTTTGAAAGTAAGGTTGTATCGCCCATTTGACATGAACTATTTTATTTCTGCATTGCCAAAAACAGTAAAAGGTATTGCTGTTTTGGATAGGTGTAAGGAACCCGGTTCTTTGGGTGAGCCTTTGTATGAAGATGTTGTAACTGCAATTGATCAAGCAAGAAAAGATGGAAAGTGTCCATTCACTGAAGATTTATTTATTGTTGGTGGTAGATTTGGCTTAGGTTCTAAAGAGTTTACTCCTGCAATGGCAAAAGGTGTTTTTGACAATCTAAAGGGTGAGAAAAAGAATAATTTCACTGTTGGTATTGAAGACGATATAACACATACTAATATTAAGTTTGATCCATCATTTAAACTTGAAGACAAGGACATGCACCAAGCTATGTTCTTTGGTCTTGGTTCTGACGGTACTGTAGGAGCAAATAAGAACTCCATTAAGATTATTGGAGAAGCAACTGACAATAAAGCTCAAGCATATTTTGCATATGATAGTAAAAAATCTGGTGGATTTACTATTTCTCACTTGAGATTTGGTAAGAGTACTATCAGAAAGCCTTATTTAATTACTAATGCAGACTTTGTAGCTTGCCATAAGTTTAGCTATCTTGAAACTTATGATATGCTAGCAACATTAAAAAAAGGTGGAACATTCTTACTCAATGCTCCTTATAATAAGGAAGAGATTTGGGAAAAAATTCCTATTGAAGTGCAAAAACAGCTAATTGAAAAAGAAGCAAAGTTTTATGTTATCGACGCAATCAAAATTGCAGAAGCAGCAGGAATGGGAACTAGAATCAATGTTGTTATGCAAACTGCATTTTTCAAGATTTTTGGAATTTTACCAGAAGCTGAGGCTGTGGACTTAATAAAGAAGTTTATTCAAAAGTCTTATGGCAAAAAGGGTGAAGAAGTAGTTAGAAAAAATATTACTACAATTGATATGGCATTGGAAGGAGTGCAGAAGGTAGAATATCCTCGCACTGCAGATAGTAAGATTACTCGCCACCCAGCTATAACAGATAATGCACCAGACTTTGTTAAGGAAGTTTTGGGCTGTGTTGCATTGCAGAAAGGGGATGAGCTTCCTGTTAGCAAGATCCCAGAAGATGGAACTTTTCCAACAGCCACAACCCAATATGAAAAGCGTGGTATTGCAGAGCATATTCCAGTTTGGAGAAGTGAAGCATGTATTCAATGCGGTCAATGTACTATTGTCTGCCCACATGCTTGTATCAGAATGAAAAGCTATGATTCAGCTCTCTTAAAAGATGCTCCTCACTCCTTTAAATCTGCAACATACAAGGGAAAGGAAATGCAAAATGCTTCCTTTACAATTCAAGTTTCTCCGGAAGATTGTACTGGATGTGGTCTTTGCGTGCAACAATGTCCTGCAAAGTGCAAAGACGATCCAACTAAAAAAGCAATTAACATGGAAAGCTATGTTGAAAATAGAAAAGCAGAAGTTGAAGGCTGGGATTTCTTCTTTAATAAGTTGCCAGATCCTGATACATCAAAGTTCAATCTTAGCACACCAAAGGGTATTGGTATGCGACGTCCTCTATTTGAATTTTCTGGTGCTTGTGCTGGTTGTGGAGAAACTCCTTATGTTAAGCTTGTTTCACAGCTTTTTGGAGATCGCACAATTGTAGCAAACGCAACTGGTTGTTCTTCTATATATGGAGGCAACTTGCCAACAACTCCTTATGCAAAAAGATGTGATGGACGGGGTATTGCATGGTCGAACTCTCTATTTGAAGATGCTGCAGAGTTTGGTTATGGAATGAGGCTCACATCAGATAAGTTAGCTGTTTATGCTAGAGAAGTACTAACAAAATTAAAGGATGCAGGGACTGTTTCAAGTGCATTGGCTGATAAACTCCTTTCTAACGCACAAGAAAATGATGAAGCTATAGAAGAGCAAAGAAAATCAGTCGACGAGCTTAAAAAACTATTAGAGCCAAGAAAAGAAAGCGATAAAGATGCAAAAGAAATGCTTTCTTTAACGGATCATTTGATTAAACGTTCTGTTTGGATAATTGGTGGAGATGGTTGGGCTTATGATATTGGTTATGGTGGCTTAGACCATGTTTTAGCTTCAGGCAAAGATATCAATGTTTTGGTTATGGACACTGAAGTTTATTCAAATACTGGTGGACAAATGTCTAAGGCAACTCCTATAGGTGCTACAGCAAAGTTTGCAGCATCTGGTAAAGAGATAAGCAAAAAAGACCTTGGAATGATGGCAATTAGTTATGGTTATATCTATGTAGCTCACATTTCTATGGGGGCTAATATGAGCCAGATGATTAAGGCATTTAGAGAAGCTGAAAGCTATCCAGGTCCTTCTTTGATTATTGCATATAGCCATTGTATTAACCATGGTATCAACATGAACCTAGGCCTTACGAATCAAAAAGAGGTTGTTTCTTGCGGACTTTGGCCTTTGTATAGGTTTGACCCACGTCTTACAGAGCAAGGCAAAAATCCATTCCAATTGGATAGCAAAGAGCCTGATTACAATCTTGAATCTTTTATGTATAAAGAAGTGCGTTTTAAGGCTTTGAAGAATGCAAATCCTGAAAGAGCTAAAATGCTCCTTGACAAAGCTGTTGCAAAAGCAAAAAGGCAGTGGATGGAATATAAGTATCTAGCTGATAGACCTTTCTAAAGCTTACTTTTGTTTTGAATTTAAGGAGACACCGATTAATTTGAAAGCGAGGCAATCGGTGGTGTCCGATAAATCCTTAAGCCACCTACTAGTGCTACTGGTTAGGTGGCTTTTTTGTTGAATTGTGATAGAATTGATGAGGATGATTTTTAGGAGAATTTTGTGAAGTTAATTAGTCTTTTTTCGGGAGCTGGGGGCTTAGATTTAGGCTTTGAAAGAGCGGGCTTTGAGATTTTAATTGCAAATGAGCTAGATAAAACAATTTGGGAAACTTATGAGAAGAATCACAATGCAAAACTACTAAAAAAAGATATTCGCAATATTCCTTCTTCCAGTTTTCCTGATTGTGATGGCATTATTGGTGGACCTCCTTGCCAATCGTGGAGCGAAGCAGGGGCTTTACGTGGAATTAATGACCCACGTGGAAAACTTTTTTATCAGTATATACGTATTTTAAAAGATAAAAGACCTAAGTTCTTTTTAGCTGAGAATGTTAAAGGCATGATGGCAAATCGTCATGCTGAAGCTGTAAAAAATATTATAAATGAATTTGAAACAGCCGGATATGATGTCTTTGTGCATTTATTAAATGCGGCGGATTATGGAGTAGCTCAAGATAGGCAAAGAGTTTTTTATATAGGCTTTAGAAAAGATTTAAATATAAATTTTAACTTTCCACTTCCTGATAAAAATAAGTTAACGTTAAGAGATGTTATTTATGATCTAAAAGATTCTAGCTTACCTGCTCTTCCTAAAAATAAGAGTCGCTTTTCATCTTGTCTTTTTGCAAATCATGAATATTTTACTGGCTCGTTTTCTCCTTTTTTTATGAGTAGAAATAGGGTGAGAAGTTGGGATTCTCAAGCTTTTACAGTGCAAGCTTCTGGTAGACATTGTCAGCTTCACCCGCAAGCTCCTCCAATGCCTAAAATAAATAAGAACAAAAATATTTTTGCTTTAGGATATGAAGCTTTGTATAGAAGGCTGACTGTGCGTGAATGTGCAAGAATTCAAGGATTTCCTGACGATTTTATTTTTTATTATACAAATTTAAATGATGGCTATAAAATGATTGGAAATGCTGTTCCTGTAGTTTTAAGCGAAAAAATTGCATTGGCAATTAAAAAGTCTTTTAATAATGATAATTTACCAACATATGATTAAAGGTTAATAATATGAGTAATAAAAGTAATAATTATGGGCGAGCATATGAATTTGTTTATCTATTAACTTTATATGAAGAGATTTTGAAATTTAGACCTGTAAGTATTGAGAAAAATACCAGTTATTATGCAAGTGAAAAGGCTTGGAATACACTCATCGATTCTGAAAAAAATATTTATAAAATAAGTGCATTAGCAGGAGTTAAGCTTTTATTTGATCTTGAGCCTTTAATATTAGATGATATGGAGGGAATAATTGAGCTAAAAATTCAAGCAGACAATAAAGGGATAGAAGGGGATGTTAGAGACATTCTAATTATTAAAGAATCAATTAAATGGGAAATAGGTTTAAGTCTTAAACACAATCATTTTGCAGTAAAACACAGTAGATTATCAAAAACTTTAGATTTTGGGAAAAACTGGTATGGTATAGAATGTTCTAGTAAATATTGGCAAGATGTTAAACCTATATTTGAATTCCTTACATCAGAACAAAAGAATAATAAAAAATGGCGAGATTTGACAGAAAAAGAAGATAAGATATACATTCCTTTATTAAATGCTTTTAAAGATGAAATATTAATGCAAAATAAGCTTTGTAAAAGATTACCTAAGTTATTAGTTCAATACCTAGTGGGTATGTTTGATTTCTACAAAATTATTAGCCTTGATGTTAAAAGGATTACAAGAGTTCAAGCTATTAATTTAAACGGAACGCTTAATAGACAAGGAAGGAATAGGAAAAGTAGTATAAAACTAAAAACTACTATGTTACCAAGTAGAATCATAGCTTTCGATTATAAAGAAAATAGCAAAAACACATTAGACCTCTATCTTGATAGAGGTTGGCAGTTTAGCTTTAGAATTCATAATGCATCTACAAATATTGAGCCTAGCCTTAAATTTGATATTCAAATCATTGGAATGCCTGCAACAATAATTTCTATAGATTGTGTTTGGAAGCATCAAACACTTTAGGGCTTTTTTATTTAAATGACAAATTTATTTTTACCTTTGAAAAATATGGATAATAAAATATAGAGATTCTTAAAAGATGGTACTCTTGTATTCTTTTTTTTATTAGTATAATATTAGACCGTGTTTACAAATCAAATATATAACAGTTTAAAACAAAGGAGGTGTAATATGCATAAATGATTAGTATCTTACAAGGCAGTATGGCTTTGTTTTTATGAAGATCCTAGTTTGAATACTAAGGCAATGCATGTTACACAACTTTTCACTTTAGCTGTGAATAGCCTCATTGACTTCCCTTAGTCTGCATGCATTGACTCTTTAGTTTGTTCAAAACGGATTCTCGTATTTTGTAAAAGCACTTTTCTAGTTTCTCAACATGAGTTACATACTCGAAAAAGTTCGCTAGAGTTTTAACTTCGATACAAGGAGGATGTATGGTATCAGGTTTAATAATTGGTATTTTATTTGGTTTTTTATGGAAAAGAGGAAAGTTTTGTGCAACCGGCATTATAAGAGATGCGTACCTAGAAAAGACTCCTCATAATATGGTGTTAATTTTATCCATTATATTTATTCAAGCTTTCATTTATTACATTATGGTTGCAGTAGGATTAGTTCCAGAAGGAGTATTTAAAAAGTTTTCCATTTTATCAGTGGGTTTGGGTAGCTTCATGTTTGGTTTTGGTGCTGTTATGGCTAATGGTTGCATCACAGCATCTTTAGTAAAAATAGGTGATGGACGTGTTACAGGATATGTTTCTTTAATTGCATTTGTGTGGTCCGCATATTTTGCAAAACAGGGGTTTTTATCTGGCGTTACTAAAAGTTTAAATGAGATTGCAGTGATAGAAAATCCGGTGCCTTTTAGCGGGAATCATATCATTCCTGTAATCATAACAGGCATTATTGCATGCGTGTTGCTTTTCTTTTTGATAAAAAGCATAAAAGCTTACAATCCTAAGTATTCTCTACCTGCAAAGCATACAGGCTTTTTGCATTTTGCAATAGAAAAAGTCTGGATAAAAGACATTGTAGTAATTTTAATGGGTGCTGTGATGGCTTTAGGTTTCTATTTTAGTAATCTAAATGGAAGAAATGGTGGACTTGGCATTACAACTCCACTTCTTTCGTGGTTTAGCTTCATCACAGGGACATCAGATAAAGTACCTGGATGGGTTGCCTTTATGGTTTTAGGCATTGTGATAGGCTCTTTTCTTGCATCTTTTATTACTAAAGAATTCTCATTTCTGGGTACGAATGCAAAAAGTGTGGGGAACACAATACTAGGCAGTATACTTATGGGAGTTGGAGCCATATTTGCATCGGGATGTCTTATAGGGAATGGTCTTGTAGGAACAGCACAACTTTCTATTAAAGCTTGGATAGCTTTTTTATTCATTGTGATAGGTATTTGGACTAGTGCATATATCTTTATTGCAAGAGATTTAAATAAAATTAATTAAAAGAGGTTTTTTATGGAAACAATTAAAATTGATACTAAAGGTTTAGATTGTCCTGCTCCACTTATAGAGTTAAAAAAAGCTTTAAAAGTCGCTGAAAAGGGACAAATAATAGATTTGGAGTTTACATGTCCTGAAGCTGTAGCAACTCTTCCTTCTTATTGCCAAAAAAATGGACATGAAGTGATTGAGTTTAAACAGTTATGCAACAAAACATGGAAAATAGTGGTAAAGAGAAGATAGAATTATTATTCTGGTATTCATATATTTATGAATGCCAGAAAAAATAACTTATAATAGACTGGTTAATAGTTTTAAGGAGTTTGAATAAAATTTATATGAAAACAGCAATAAAAAAATCTACATTCTTATCTAGCGTCTTTATGATGCTTATTTTACATCTTGCCCAAAAGCAACAGAGTCGACTGTTACTAAAAAACCTTTTTATAAAGTAACGATAGTTGAAAATTAAGTAGGAAATATTACGGTTGATTCTCGAGACATAAATCTTGAGAAAGTAGAGAAAGATACAGTGCTTACCTTTACTGCAACACCAAAAAATGCAATGGCTTATGAAGTTAAGAACTAGTCAATAACAGGTGGAAAATTACAAGAAGGAGGCGAAAGAAGAAATAAAACAGCAAAGATAAAAATTACGTCGGATGTAACGATATCAGTTAGCTTTGAAAAAATAGTTATCCTGACTTATTCAGGCGATAAGTTTAAGTCTACACCAACTATAGGTGACTCTCCCATAAATTCAGGGATGAGAATTAGCTTTGCACCTAAAATTACATTTGTTGCAAAACATGCAAATGACAAAATCATAAAAAATTGGAAGATAATTAACGACAAAGTTGAAAACTCTGAATATTTAGAAATTTTTGAGTACTTACCTGTAGAAAAAGATGTTATAGAACAAAATGGGAAGTTCGTTATCAATATTGATTTTGAAGAGAAGATTCCTGAAACTTTTTCACTTACCTTTGATGCTTCTAAGTTTATTGCAGGAAAACTTGATCCACTGGAACCATTTAATTCATATCCCATACAAGTAAAAGAAGGCACACATCTTGTCTTTTGGGCTTTAGTTCCCAACGGTAAAGCAGTAAAATCATGGAAAGCTAACGGGGAAACATTGCCTGATTCACAGAGAGTTGTATATTTTCACTATATGAGTAAGACTTGTACAATAGAATATGAAGAAAAGGAAGCGAAAAAGGCAAAGATGGTCTATGACCCACAAAAGATTTGGACTCTTTTCAAGGCCTAATCCGCCAGGTGCTATAATGTACCCAGTACCTAAAGAAAACACAATTTACGAAGGAGATCTTTTGAGCATAAAGAAAAATGGAGGGGGAAAGTGCCAGTTTACTATTAATGGGATGAGTCCCAAATCAAACGATCTAATGCCACCTTATAATGATATTTTTGTAATAAGAGCCGAATATTTTAGGGATGATGGCATCCTAAACCTAGAAATAAAAGAATAAACACTGTCTGCTTTTAAGCCACCTACTAGTGCTACTGGTTAGGTGGCTTTTTTGTTGATTTATAGTAAAATTGATATTACATTGGATATTTTATATTTCTAACAAAAGAAAAAGTATAAAATTGATTTTTGAAGTAAAAATGAGCCTTGTCTCTACTTGTGTAATGTGCTAAAACAGAAACTACAAAAAGAATATGACACCCTTCGCTTATTGAAGAGCTTTAGATTTTTTTAACAAATTGCTTATTTATTGATTTTTTACTCATAATGTTATACATTTTCTCAATCAAGGGCTATGAAATTATAAAATAATGGAGGTACAAATGAAAAATAAAAAAATCTTCTCTTCTCTTCTCTTCTCTTCTCTTTAGTGTTGTTGCCTTAGTACCATCTTGTACTACAACAAAACCTGTATATGAAAGTGGTGTTAAAGTAAAACTAGCACCAAGGGAATATGAAATTTTAGGTAGAGTTGTATATCAAGGACACAGACATAACGTTTTAGGTTTGTTTGATTGGGGAGGAGCAGCTTACCACAAACTTTACGAAAAAGCTAAAAATGAATTTGGTGCAGATGATGTTATAAATATTTCTGTAGACTATAGAACATGGCATATAGGTGTTATTTATAACCAGAGAACTTATATAATGACAGGCATTGCAATAAAATATAAAAAATAATACTACTACGAAATAATTTACTCATTTTTATTCATAGCCCTCTTAACTTTTATAGTAAAAATTGCACTTACAGTTAAAGAAATCCTCGACTTTTCGGTTAAGCTAATTTTCATAGACCTACCATATAATTTATCAGAATATTATACAGTAGATCTGTATTAGAAAGAAGCTAATAAAAAACTCCACAATCTCATTCTATTACTTTTTTCAAGTCTTTGTTGAAAACGTCAATAACTAAAACTAAAGAGAGTAAGAATGTAAAGCCATCTGTGATAGGCATTGCAAACCAAACACCTCTAGCACCAATAAACATTGAAAGAATGATGCATAATGGCACAAAGAATAAGAATTGTCTGCCTATTGTAAGAATGCCTGCCCCCTTTGCTTTTCCCAAACTTTGAAAAAGTGTGATGTTTAAAATTAACATTGGCACTAGTGGATAAATTGAAAAGGCAACTAATGCGTTGAATGCCCCTTTTGCAACAAGAGCTTTTTCTCGTATAAAAAGAGAAAGCACTCCTTGAGGAGACAACATAAAGATGCCCCATGCTATTGTGGCAAGAAGTATTCCAAAACCATAAAACCAAAATGTTCCTTTCTTCACTCTATCAAATAGCCCAGCCCCAAAGTTAGTGCCAATAAACGGTTGAAAACCTTGAGACAAGCCCCATAATGGAATAAAACTCAACATCATATACCTAAAGAATCCGCCCATAAGGATAACTTCATCTTCCCCACCATATTTTTTGAGTGTTGAATACATAACAGCTTGTTGAATTAATGCTAAAATCTGCATTAACATTGCAGTTACCCCTATTGAAAAAGTTTCTTTAACAATGCTTTTTTCAAGAGCAAATTTATGGAAAGTGACAGTCTTATTACAAAGTAATATATAGAAGAAAGATGCAACACCAAAAATAACTTGAGAAATGATTGTCGCAATCGCTGCTCCTTGCAGACCTTGCTTTAAGATAATCACAAAAACAGCATCTAGGATAATGTTTAAAATAGCTCCCAAAGACATGATTACCATTGCTATTGTTATTTTTCCTTCTCCTCTAAGCACCATATTGGAAGCTTGACCGAAATTCACAAAAATTGATGAGAGAAATACAAGCCTTAAATACTTTGTTGCAAGTGTATGCATTTCTCCCTCAACTTTGATTAATGTAAGAAGATGTGGAGCTAAAACAATGCCTAAAACTGTTGTTATAAATGAAAGTAATACACTTAAAACAAAAACATTGTCCATTATGGCATCAACTGTCTTTTGGTCTTTCCTTCCAATAGCACGAGATAGTACAGAAGCAGAACCTATACCAATTAAAACAGCAATTCCATTGTTTATTAGTGTGAATGTATATGCCGTGCTAATAGCCCCTAAAGCTAAACTTCCATTTTCTGCATAACGCCCCACAAAAACAGCGTCCACAAAGCTATACAAACTTATAATAAGCATTCCAATAATGCTGGGAATTCCTAGTTTCAACATTAAATGAAAAATATTTCCTGTTATAAGTTCTTCTCTTTTATCTTTCATAATTCCTCCTAGATAATTGAACAATTGAGTATATATTCAAATAATATTAGTGTCAATGAGATTAAATTAAGAGCGTTAAAAGAAATTCTGATTAATGAGTTAATAAAGCCACTACTTACAAGAACTCAGGATTTTTTTTCTAAATAATTGGAATTTGAGACAACTGAAAAATTTGTTAGTCAATGAGCCTGAAAATAACAAATTTTAATCAACTTAGATTTAATATGAAAGACAAAATAGTTGCGAGAAAAGCTATTAAAAATATCCTGGATTATCTATATATGTTGCAGCTCCCACAAAACTTTCTATATAGGCAGCTTTTAACTTTTTTGCATAAAAAAGTGTTTGAACAATACCTTTGTTTTCATCAACTTGCATATTTCTAATTTCTAAATAATCATTGACCATAAAACCTGATTCGTCTCCATAACTATGACGAATAACATCTTTCACTCTAAAACGCTTTTTATGCCCCATATTTTCAAGAAGAAGACCATAAAAGGGAAGAACACAACGTTGTACTGTATCTTTTTTATAGATAAGGCTAGCAGGTGCTTCAGGACGTTTTTGCAATAATGAAAACCAATTTTTTTCTTCCCAACCACCTTCTACCTTTATTTTTCCACTCACCTTTACTATGGAAGAAACTGGAAGTTCCATAAATAGAAGTTTAAGTGTTGCTAAATCTTTAACTTCTTTGTCATTAACATGAGTAATTATTGTATTACCAGCTATTCCAGCCATTGAGGCAGCACCTGATGGCATAACATAAGAAGCAATAACACCAGAAGAAACATCGTCTGTTTCATCAACATCTTTTCCATAACAGCCAAGCCAACTATGAGTATGTTCGCCACCAGCATATAAAGAAGGCAAAATCAACTTTAATAATTCAACAGGAATAGCAAAGTTTAAGCCTTGTGTTTTAGTAACACCCGCAAAAACCACTCCTTGCACCTCACCATTTTCATCAACCATAGGTCCACCTGAAGAACCATGATTAATAGCTGCGTCAAGTTGAATCACTGGGGTTAAAGGAAGTAATTGCCTATCTTTGCTTGAAATAATTCCTTGTGTCAACGTTCTTTCAAGACCTAGAGGAGAGCCTATGGCGTAGCATTTATTTCCAACTTTCAAACTTTTTGAAGAACCCAACTTAAATATATGAGAAGGAGTCACTTGAGCTTTAACCAAAGCTAAATCTAAAAGTGGATCATAACCAATGACCTTAGCTGGAATTTTATCCTTACCACCTTCAAAGTTTTTAATATAAAGTTTTGAATATCCCTCATATTTTGGGTCTACCTCACTTTGAATTACATGATAATTTGTGATAAAATGACCTTCCTCATCAATAAAAAAACCAGAACCTAAGATGATGTCAGAATAACCCATTCCTTTTTCAACTTTAATTCCTTTATCCACAAACACAGTAACTGTTGCGTCAATCATCTCATCAATTGTTTTTGCAATTTTAGATGAATTAACTTTGTTTATAATTTTTGAAAGTGAAGGATATTTTTTATATAATACTGCATTTGCCTCATTGGTGATTGTTCTTAAAAAAGAATCATCAAAAGTAGGCTCACAAGTTTTAATTGAAGAATAATAAAGAAAAGCCCCCTGCCAATCTTTTTTTTCAATTTTTTCTTTTAACCTGTCTATTACATGTTCTAGTGCTTTTTGATAGCTATTTCTTGCTTGTTCAACATCATTTCTATTTTCTATCAAATTTCTTGCGATGGATAAAGCTTCAATATCGTCTTTTTTTTCTAACTTTGAACTCACCTTATCCACTTCACACAAAACACTCAAGACATCTGAATAGTCAACCTTCTTAACTTCTTCAGTTGTTTTGCACGAAAAAAGACTAACGATCAAAACTAAAAAAACTATTCTACTTCCATTGCTCACCCACAAACTCTGCAAAGATGCGTCCTCCTACCTTAAAAGCAAATACACTTCCTCCAGCAACTTCAACTATGCACGAAAAAATAGGAGATGAGCTATTGTTAAATTCTTCTTCTAGCACACCTACAATACTTCCAGCAAAATGAGGAATGCTCTTAAACCAATAAATCGGGCTAGTAGTTTCATGCAATACAGGAATCTTTACTCCCAAAGTTTCTACTGTTCGTGGCTCACCATCAGAAAACCTTAAGGAAACTAGCTTACCCGTCAAAGGATGTACCCACTCAACAATTTCATCAGAGGAAGGCAATAACGTATAGACTACATCAGTAGTAAGATGTGCATCTGAAAGACTTGCGTCAACCCATTCCTTTCGAACACTGCCATTTGCTAGATATGACTCATTATATTCAAAAACACCATCTTTATTAAAATCGATAGATATTTTTTTTATGTTACCATACTTATCAAACTCTTGTAATTTTTCAAAATATCCATCACGATCTATATCATTTTTTTCTATGGAAGGAATCCCATTCTTATAATTAACCAAAGAGACAACCTCATTATCAACTCTAGTCTCAAGTGAAATAATCTCGCCCCTATCATAAAACGTGCGAATCTTTTCATCCTCTTTTTTAATCTCTTTATAGGCTGCAACATGTTTTAAGGAAGCTTCATTCATCTCTTTGATGTTTAAATTCAAAGTCAAAACAAAAAAGGACTTGTGTTTTTCGCTATCTGAAAAAAGCATTAATTTAAGACGTTCGAGTGTAAAAGGTTGCCATTTCAAAACACGAGGTCTTATTTGAAAAAATTCATCTTGTGCTTGAAAGGAAGAAACAAATGGATACTCATCATAAATTAGAGTATTCATTTCATCACCTATTAAAACACTTTTTGGAATACCAAAATTACATTGAACGACGAAGGCAGGATATCCATTTTGATCTCTATCAAACAACACAACATCAGGTCGTCCTGCTTTATAATAAAGCGTGGACTCAACAATACCATCCTTATTTTCATCATCAAGAAGAACTCCTGAATAGTTAAGCAATAAACTCTTAATTAAGTCTCTAGCTCCTTGATTGCCCACAATCTTTGCAAGTTGCAATAAATGCTCTTTATATATAGCATTTTGGATAATCTTTTTACCTGTAGAAAAATCCCTTAGCATAACCTTTAATGAAAAAAGTTCTCTTATGCTTGCTTCATCACTCAAAACACCATAATTGATGTTTGACAGTATAGTATCACCTGCAAAAAATAATTCTTGAGTTGTATAAGATGGCAAAAAATGTGTGTGCATTTCACGATATATCTTTAAGTTGCGTCTATTTATTTTCTCATCATCTTCAAAATGCACAGATAAAGGTAAGAGTATAGGCTCATTATCTTTCCACACATATAGATTTTCTAATATCCTATTGGCAATAGATTTACTATAAGTGGTTTGTCTTCTATCTTTTTCTTGCACTAAAAAAAGTTTAGGAAAGCGTGAATCAAAAGAATGCCTATCCAATGCTTGAAGAATCACATCTTCTGCCTCTTTACGTCGATTAAGCCCATATAAAGCCTTTGCTTTAATCAAAGCTGCATCACTCATCTCAAAAGGTAGAGAGCTAACAATACGCAAAGCCTGTGCATATTGTTTTGTATTCACACTTAAAGACGCTCTTAAAAGAGAAGCATCTTCAACATTAAATCTATGCCACATCATACCTTTTTCAAAAGCAATGTTTAAGTAATCTAAGCAATATTTCGCAGGTTCATCTAAAAGATTGGCACAAAGAGCTTTAAGATAAAGAAAATCTGCCATTTTAGGAGCATACCCTCTCCCCAACTCTGCTTGAAACATCGCTTGTTCATAAGATGCGTCAGCATAAAGAGCTATAGTTCTTTCAAGACAAGTAACAGCGGCGACCATGTTAACTTCTGAAGACACATTTTCTTCATTCGCTACTGCTACATTTGTAATAAGCAATAATAAAACACTAAACAAAATAACTATCTTATTCATGAACTATATCTCTCCTAAAAAAAAGCACAAGATCAAGTACGCAAAAATGAAACAGAACCTATTTTGCTAAAGTTTTCACCGACAAACAACCAAATTTTTTAATCCAAAGAACTCGGCATACAACGCCTCAATCTCGCCATCGACTTCTATTATCGGCAACATATCCTTCTCTTGTAAAGATAGCTTGTAGCTAGTTAAAATGCTTTTAACATTTTTTTCTTTTCCGTTAACTTTAATCACATCACCTTGCAATCTGCTCCGTATGCAAAAAGGTAGTTGAAAAGGCCCCACACCTACACAATCTTTTTCAGAACAAACAAAATATCCCCCATCTCTTCTCTCCACAAAGAGTTTAACATTTCCAATTAAAATTGATGTTTCTTTATCCACCCAAACCATGTAGCCTTTTTTGCTCTTATCAAGTTTTTCACTCTTCCTTTTTTGCAATACTCTTTTATCATTTTTTATGGTTAATGTAATTCCATTATAAGATACTTCATCTCCGTCATTATACGCCTTTATAAGATTAGTAATAGATGAATAAGTTACTCTATGATTAATTTTTAATAATATAAAAGCTTCCTGCAAAAAACGAATCTTAAAGCAATCAGGCATGGATAAAAATTCACTATCTCTACAATAAACCACACCATCCTTTTCACATCGCCAATAATCTATTGTTTTTAGGAAACTATTATAAGCAGCATTTATATATCTTTCATCAAGAGAAAGTTTTGATAAAGTTTTAGATAGCCCACTACGCCATCCAGAAAAGACAAGATTTAAACTTGGAATTAAACAAAGACGAATCTTATTTCTAAGATAATCCAAGGAATGATTGGTAGAATCCTCTCGCCATTCAATACCTTTTTCATGCAAATATTGCTGTAATTGTTTTTTTTCGATATTGAGAATAGGCTTAAGGTAATAACCTCTTTTCATCTTCATGCCTAATAAAGATGAAGGAGAAGAACCTTCAAAGACAGACATCAAAACGCCTTCATAAAAATCATCTTTGGTGTGTGCAGTTAAAATATAATCTGCTTTGAAAAATGACTTCACTTTTTCAAAAATCTTATATCGAACAAACCTAGCAGCTTCTTCAACACCCTTTTTTCTTGAAATAGCGAGAGCTTTGATTTTTCCTCTTGGAACTTCAACCACCGCACATTCAATCTTCTCTTTAAAAAAAGTAGAACAAAGTTCTTTTACAAACTCTGCATCTCCCCTACTTTCATTTTCTTCTCGTATATTGTGATTGATTGTTACAACGTAAATTGAAAAATTGAGCTTAGACCTTAATTCATTAACTAAATGAAGCAGTGCAACAGAATCTGCACCACCCGACACCGCCAGAAGCAATCTTTTATTCTCTAAAGAACATACTGAAGAAATAGAAGAATGAACCTCTGATACTAGCATAGATGTCATAAAAGAACATAGGGGAGTATAACTCCCCCATTATTTTTGAAGTATAATCTTACTCTTTTGCCTTCGCTTCTCCATCAGTTGCTACTTCAGAACTTTCAGAAGTTGGCACATCATAGCTTGCAAACTTCAAAGCAGCAATAGTAACATCAGGATCTGTAAGAATAGTTACACCTTCCGATATAACAATATCTTTAACGTGTAAAGAAGTATTTAACTCTAAAGCAGAAACATCTACAACAAGACGAGTAGGAAGATGCTTTGGTAAGCACTCAACTTCAACTTCTGTAGCACCTGTTTCAAGCACCCCACCTCTTCTCACTCCATCAGGAGAACCCACAAGTTTAACTTTTACTTTAGTTCTTAATGGTACACCACGTTCCACTGCATAAAAATCCACATGAAGGATTCTATTCTTTATCCTATCATATTGAAAGTCTTTAACAAAAACTTCATGCTCTTCACCTTCAAGCATAACTTTCAATATTGTACTTTCAGTGATTGTTTTAAACAACTTACCAAATTCAACTTCACAGACATCAACAGATATTGCCTTGCCATGCCTATCATACATGACTGCAGGTATTCTTTTTTGTTTTCTCAAAGATAGAAGATTTGATTTTGTTAAGACTACACGTCGATTTGCATTTAATACTTTCTCTTCCATAAAAGGAAACTCCTAAAATAGAGTAAAACACTCTCTAAAATAAAAAAAAGAAATCTTTTAAAAAACCTATAAAGGTTTTTTAAAAGACATCCAAAACTGGGACGGTAGGATTCGAACCTACGGAATGACGGCACCAAAAGCCGTTGGCTTACCACTTGCCGACGTCCCAAAGTTATTAAAATGAGTCCCCCAAAAATAAGGAACTCATAATAATCAATTACTCATCTTCACATGCGTTATAAGCATCTAAAACCGCTTTTGACATTTTTTCTCTAAAACTCGTAACAATAGGGTGAGCAACATTCTTAAACTCATCATTCCCTACCTTACGGCTTGGCATCACAACAAAAAGTCCATTAGTTCCTTCTAATATACCGACACTGTGTACCACAAAACAATCATCAAAAGTAACACTAGCATAAGCTTTCAACTTAGCTTTATCTTTACATTTGCGAACTCGCACATCAGTTATTTCCATAACATCCTCCTAAACCTGAGAACACTTCAACCCTATAACGTCAAGTGCATTATATCAACAAAATCTCTATTTTTCAATAGGGATAAAAAAATCGCAATTACTCCATTTCTCTAAAAATGCAACCTGAACAGCCTTGGCTTTTTCCCAAGAACGAAAAAGTCCATAAACACTAGAACCTGCCCCACTCATAAGGCTTGCATCACACGCAAATGTCAAAAAATCATTTTTTATTTCCTTTATCGCCGGATATCTCTCAAAGAGAGGTTTTTCAAAGCTATTAAAAAGCTCCACATCAAAAAGAGAAACACCATCTAAACCAACACTCACCTTCTCTTCTTCTCTCATAGAATCCAACATTTCATACGCACCTTTAGTAAAACTAGGAAAGCCCGGATAAACTAGCAATCCCACATATGAAGCATCTAATTTGCAAGGAGAAACTTTTTCTCCCCTACCTTCCACTTTAGCACATCCTCCTGTTAAAAAGAAAGGAACATCGCTACCAACTTCCAAAGCAATTTTCAACAATTCTTCATACCTAAGGTTTGTATTCAATATCTCATTCATTGCCAGTATAAGAGAAGCTGCATCACTAGAAGCTCCCCCAAGACCTGCACCTAAAGGAATCCGTTTTATCAAAGAAACATTGAGAGCAAAATCAAGACCTGTATTTCTCTTAAAAGCAGAAATAGCTTGTTTAAGAGAATTATCTTCTCCTATCTCAGCCCCTACCACATTAATACAAGTGTCTGTCTTTGAAAGAGAAACCTTCATATCATCAGATATAGAAATCTCCTGCATTAAAGAGCTAATATTATGAAAACCATCCGCTCTCTTTTTTCCAACCTCAAGACACAAATTAATTTTTGCATGAGGATGCAAAACAACACTCTTCAATACAACCCTCTCAATAGCGAGGCATTTTAACAGAAAAACATTCTTTTTGTCAACGTAGAATTTAGACTAATTCATTATAAAAAAACTTGCAACAAATAGTTTTTTAGTTTATCTTACAATTAAATAGGTAGCATTATGATAAACATTGCAGTATTTTTATCTTCTAGTAATTTTTCTAATTTCTTAAATCTCAAGGACATATTTTCAAAATCAAAGATTTCTCCTTACATTAATAAATGTTATAACCGTACATTAGCTAATGTTATGGTCATACATTAGCTAGTGTTATGGTTGTACCTTAGCTAATGTACAGAGGCAAAACTGTACAGTTTAGGGGTGCGAAACTGCATTATTTAGACATCGTAAACTGTACAGTTTCGTTATGCGAAACTGTACTATTTAGGACTCGCAAACTGTGCATTTTACAATTACACCGTAAGTGTAGTTTTTCCAATCAAATTACAGGTTTTTTGTTGTGATACTAAAATCTCCATTCCATGCCTACTTATAATCTCATTAAAATTAAGGTATCATAAAAGACCGTTATTTATTTCAAAGAACACTTATTAATTCACTTTAATAGTGGGTGTTCTGTTAGGAGGTATTATGAAATTAGTTGATATGTTAGTTCATGGTTTTATTGAAGAAACTGCTAGCTCTTCTCCAGCTCCAGGAGGTGGCTCTGTTTCTGCGTTATTAGGAGCATTATCTTCAAGTTTAGGACAGATGGTAATTAGGCTCACTTCAGGAAAAAAAAGTTTTAACGAACTCGATGAAAATGTTAAAAAGGATTTAATGGAAGGATTAAAAACATTAGAAGGTTATCAAAACACTCTAGTAGATTTAATTGATAAAGACACAGATGCTTTTAATGATTACATGGAGGCATTAAAGCTACCCAAAGAAACGGATGATGAAAAAGCAAAACGTAAAAAAGCAATGTCTGATGCAATCATTGTTGCTATGAAAGTTCCACTAAAAACAGCTGAAACATCTTTAGCTATACTCAAGATTTTACCTATAATTGCAAAGTATGGCAATAAAAATGCAGCTTCTGATGTGGGTGTTGCCTCTCTTTGTGCACGTT
Organism: Treponema sp.; assembly: GCA_052169955.1. Lineage (GTDB taxonomy): Bacteria > Spirochaetota > Spirochaetia > Treponematales > Treponemataceae > Treponema_B. Next base: position 27,616 of record JBQNBL010000011.1, on the reverse strand, counting down.
CTGCTTTAGAAGGAGCAATATTAAATGTAAAAATTAATCTAGGTGGAATAGATGACGAATCTGTATGCAAAGAAAAAAGAGATGTTTGCAATAAAATGCTTTGCGAAGGTGAAGCACTAAAAGAAGAAATCTTAAAAGAAATATATAAGAAAATTGAATAGATTAAAAAAAGCAACCTGAGCGATTTAGGTTGCTTTCTTTAGACAAAACACGCATTTTAGAATTAGTTAATTGCTATCACTTAAATAGATAAAAAATTGGATTAGAATGTTGATTAACTTTAAGAATTAGGAAAGACATCTCCTAGGGGAATTGAACCCCTGTTGTCGGGATGAAAACCCGATGTCCTAACCACTAGACGAAGGAGACAAGCACTGCAACGCAAAATGCTTCGCTGATAATACAAAATAACTAAAATAATGTCAATACACTAAAATTATGTTTATTACCAGCAAATATTTTAAAATTATTGATTTTTATAAAAGTTTGTTTATAATGTTCATATTGGTATAACTTATTTTTATTAGGAGGAATTAATAATGAAAAAAGTTGTTTTTTTGTTGAGCCTATTAGGCATTGTTACTGTTTTTACAGCTTGTAAAGGTGTCTCTGGGGGGGGGTACAACATTATCAAAGTTTGATGTAACCACTCTTGAACTTTGGGGGCGAGACATAAAGGATAAAGATTCAATAATTGTTAACGCCAACGATACGCCAAAAACATTAAAAATTAAAGTTAAAAATTGTGAAACTTATGTAGCTACAGTTAGTTTAGATGGACAAAACTACACAGGTACTGGTTCTCTAGGACTTGCTGAAATAGCAATTAATGACATCCCAACAGAAGAAAAAACCTTAATAATTAAGCTCACTAGCAAAGGCATGAAAGATTTCACTAAAACATTGAAAGTAAAAAAAGATGTGAGCAACACACAACCTAAAGATTTTAATGTGACAAAAATTAAGCTTTGGGGACGAGATATAAAAGACAAAGATTCAATAATTGTTAATGCTACAGATACACCAAAAACGCTACAAGTAGTGGTTACAAATTGCACTGATTATACAGTTAATGCAAAACTGGGAGAGCAAAATTACACAGAAAATGCTACATCAGACAATATTATCATAGCAATTGATGACATTCCAACGGAAGAAAAAAGCTTAGTGATTAAGCTTACCGGCACAGGCATGAAAGAATTCACTAAAACATTGAAAGTGAAAAAAGATTTGAGCAACACACAACCTAAAGATTTTAGTGCAGGCACTTTTAAACTTTGGGGACACTATGTAGATCAAGATAAAGATAAAGTTACTGTTTATGCTGATGATGAGGAGAAAGAACTTTATGTTTATGCATACAATTGTGATGAATACTTAGTTACTGTAGTTTTTAATGGGAAAACTTATAAAGCAAATGCTACATCAAAGAAGGCAAAAATAGAAATTAATGACATTCCAACAGAAGAAAAAGAGATGATTATTAAACTTTCAGCAGCTGGTATGAAAGATTATGTTAAAAATATAAAAGTTAAAAAAGAATTTAGCAAGGCTTATGACTTAAAGGTGTTTTTCAAGACAGAAGATGATAATATTGAAAAAAAGGTTTTAGAAAATGAAAAACCTGAATTTCAAACAACGAAAACCCAAGGTGAAGTTATAGTGAAAACTAAAAACTCCATAATGACTAAGATTTCAGTTAATGGTCATAATGTTACATTATCTTCTGACAAAAAAAGTGCAACATACGAGCTTGATACAAGTAGTGATATTGATGTAAAGGTTGAAGTAGAATTTGAAAACTTTAAAAAGGCAGAGCGAACATTCAAAGTTAAAAAATATGCCAACCAAAATGATATTCCATTTGTATGTAATAAGGCTAAGATAACATATGGAAGAGATTATGTCGCACTACTTAATTTTAATTCAGAAAACGAAGCAAGTGTTGAATTAGATAAAATTGAGTATTCTTGTGTTAAACTAGAGATGGAGATGAATAAAGCCCTAACATCTGCAACTTTGCTGGAATGCAAAGACGATAGAAGCCAGCAATATTCAACAGCTCCTACCAATGAGGATATGATGGGAATATTTTCGGGTAGGCTTAAGGTAACTGATAATCCTATTAAAGATAATGTGTTTACTGAATATCTGATTGTTGGCTATGGCACAGTGGAATATAAATTTGAAATCAAATCAAATAATGACGAAGTTAAAAATTATACAGTTCGCATAAAAAACAAAAATAAGAATAAAATCGAAGCTAAAAACTTTGCTTACTCGCATAATTATGGAAAAGAAATACTTTTGAATGGTAGTCATGTTTGGAAATGGAGTATGTACACAAAGCTTCCCCTGAATAGTAATGAAGGTCAGGATGTTTTGGAATATATGGGCGACGATGTGAGAATGTTATTCCTTAGTCAAAATGATGAAAGGTCGGACAGAATGTATTTCTACTATAGAATTTATGATGATCCATCATCCAAAAAACATGAGTTTATTAGGATAAAAGGATTTCCTATTCATAATCAACAGTATTATTTAATTCCAGTATCCATCAACCCAGAAGAAAAATATGTTGATGCCTTTGTTGCCTTCAAATATGAATTGCCCCAAGGGCTTCATCCAATTCAAACCAAGAATAAATGGAAAAAAATAGTTAATAAAGGCTTTTTGTTCCAAGTTCAAAATGATATTAGAAATGGAGGTGTACCTAGTGAAAGTGTTTATGACAATATTTTCAATTATAGAGTTCAAGCTAAGAATGCTCAAAATGGCGCAGTTCTGAATATTGGCATTAAACAAAAGTATAAGGATGCATTTGATGGTAGTGAAAAAACTGTAAACAACGATGGAAAAACTCCCTTTTTAGGTGGTGGAAAACTTGTTCAAGGAGAATATCCAGACTTGATGAAGATGACTCCTACATTCTCAGGCAAAATGGAAGACAATATAGAAAGCTTCAAATACACTGTTAAAAAGAATGGTGCTATTGTTGATAATATGCAAAATGTAAGCTTAACTCCTGAAAAATGGACCAATAATGGATACTTCTGTTTGAATGCTAAAGATTCCGATTTGGATGAGCATGGACGTTTAGTCGCTACTAATCCATATGTATATGAAAAAGGTGATAAAGGAAATGAAAATATCTATGAAATTGAAGTAAAAGTTACACCTAAAGGGGGAACTGAAGAGGTATTTAACTATAAAATCAACTATAGAGGTGAAGAATCTATCGACCTTATGAGTTTAACTAACGAGCCAGATATGGATTCAAATCTTTTTGGTGTGCCAACATCTTATGCAGAAACTGTAGTAAATGAAGAAGTTTATTCTATTCTTAAAAAAGGCAATTGGGCAAAGTTTTTTGAGGAAAAAACTAATTAATAGATATTTTTAATCTTAAAAGAATGTTTTTTAAGCCACAAAGAGAAGCTTTATGTATCTTTTCTTTGTGGCTTTTTATTGTCATGTATCTTAGCTACAAATTTCACAAATCTAATTACCATTCACGGTCTCAAAGATTAAAAGAAATCTACACCTTAAACTTCCCAACCTCGCTTACCAAGCTAGAAATGCTCATCTTGTTTTTATTCGCGATTTCTGCAACCTCATTCACAGCATTACTAATCTGTGTCGCCCCTGCTGCCATTTCGTTCATACTGTCTGTTATGACACGTGTTAAGCCATCTAGTTTTTCCATTTCTCTTGCAACACCTTCGCTACCCTTTAACATTTCGGCAGAACCTTGTTGTACTTCGCTTGTAACTGCATTAATGTCTTTAATTGCATTTAAGACTTCACGGCTACCATTTTCCTGCTCGTGCATAGCTTCTGTAAGTGTATTGCTCATAGCTTTCACTTCTTCTGCAAGATTAAAAATCGCATTAAACTTGGTTTCAACCACCTTTGACGATTGCGAAAGACCTTCAATTTCACCTGAAAGTAATTTTAATGTTGACGTGATAGTCTTTCCTTGTGTGGCAGAATCTTCAGCTAGTTTTCTTATCTCATCAGCTACAACTGCAAAGCCCTTTCCTGCTTCTCCTGCATGAGCTGCCTCTATTGCAGCATTCATTGCCAAAAGGTTAGTTTGACTAGCTATGTGTTGAATCACACTGGAAGCCTCCATTAAAGCGCCTGATTCTTCTGCAATCTTATTTGTTACAGAATTAGATTTTGTAAGTGTTTCTTTACCGTCAGCTGTTGCTCCTCCTAGTTCCTTTATAATAACATCAGTCTTTTCCAGTGTATCTGTTATGCTTTTAATGTTTGCAACCATTTCTTCTATGCTAGAAGAAGACATAGCCACACTTGCTGCTTGGTTTTCTATACTTTCATTCAATTGCTTAATTGTTCGAGTTATTTCTTCTATTGTGCTAGCTGTTTCTGTAACAGAAGTACTTTGTGTTAGTGCTTGATGTTTCACACTTTCGATATTAGAGCTAATTTCATGCACACTACTTGCAGTTTCTGTCATATTGCTACTCAATTCTGCTCCAATTTCTTCCATCTTGTCAGCATTGTTTCCAACAGTTTTTATGGCAGAAGCTATCTTTTCTATTGTCTGGTTAAAATAAAGAGAAAGATCAGTAATCTCATCGTTACCTTTCAAAGGAAGGTGGACAGTTAAATCACCCTCGCCTTCAGCAATACCTTGCAAAGCAAAAACAGTATTTTGAATTGGTTTTACCATTCTAAATGCCACAAAATAAACAATACCCCATGCCACAATTAATATAATGCCTCCAATTATAAACATAGAATATTGCAACTTATAAACTGTTCCCATAAACTCATTAATAGGAGCTGTTAGAATAACGTTCCAATCTATGTTTTTCATTTTAGAATAAGAAGAAATATTTTCACTTCCCTCATACGTGTAATATTCAACAGATGGTGTTTTAGAAGCAATCGCATTTTTTAGCAACCTTGCATACGAAGCATATTCACTATTCTTTTCTGCTTCTTTAATTCCATTAAATTGCTTATGCACGAGATTCATATCTTTATACGCAATAGTATTACCCGTAGCCCCCTCAATTGAACAACTGCCAGTCTTTCCGACAATAATATCCTTTATGTTATTTGAAAGCCACTCGCCGACTAAATCAGCACTAAGAACTGCAACTATTTGGTTGTTATAACCTCTTACAGGAACTGAAAGAGTAATAATAAGGCTTTTGTCCGTGCGTGCTTGATAAGGCTCAGATATAAAGTTTTTTCCCATCTTTGCAACGTTAAAATATTCTCTATCTAACACAGAAATCTTTTTACCATCAGGAAAATAGAGGTTTCCATTAAGATCACTTATAGAAAGTTCCTTAATATCTTTGTTAAAACTAACTTCTCTAGCTAAATATTGACTTTTTTCAATCCAAGAACTTTCTACACTTTGCAAAACGGGGGCTCTTGCAATTCCTTCAATAAATTGAAAGAACGCTCCTACTCTTCCATCAATTATGCTAGCAGTATCAGTTGCTTTGTCTTTTAAATGTATCTCAATTTTCTCTTGCACAGCTTTTTTAGAAAGATTAAGAGCCAAAAAACCTAAAATCAAGATTGAAATTACAATGAGAGAACCAAAAACACTCAATAATTTTATGCGTATCGAAATACGCTTATTTTTCTCTCGGGGGGGGGGGTAACAACAGTTGGATTCGCACTAGTCCAATTATTCATAAAAATCTCCTTAAATAGTTAAGATGCTTTTAGTATAATCTTTCAATATTTATTATGCAAGATTAATTTTTTAGTTTTGTTAAAGCTCAATAGGAATGTCCCTTTCTAATAGTGCAAAGGAAAAATCTATTTTTGATATAATTCACTTTTAAAAGTCATTCTCTGTATAGGACTTGCCCCGTACTTTTTAATTGCTTCTATATGTGCTTTAGTTCCATAGCCTTTATGTTTTTCGTATCCCCATTCAGGATAAAGATAGGAATATCTACACATCATTTTGTCTCTAGCAACTTTTGCTATAATAGAAGCAGCCATCACTTCAGGTACTATAGAATCCGCTTTAATAAGAGGCTCACAGTCAACATCTTCTCTAAAATTTGGATTAATATTTCCGTCAACAATTACTTTCAACCTTTCCAAATAGCTAGCATTGCTTTTTGAAAGTTCATTGTATAGCATTGTGAAAGCACGCCTCATAGCTAAAAGAGTTGCTTGCAATATGTTAAGCTCATCAATTTCTACGTTAGAAGCCCAGCCTATAGCATAATAGGCTTTAGAAGTCAATTCATAGAATGCTTTAAGGCGAGATTTTTCTGTCATCTTTTTAGAATCATTTAATAGAGAAATATCTATATTTTGTGAAGAAAAAATTACAGCACTAGCACATACAGGCCCAGCCAACGGCCCCCTACCCACTTCATCCACGCCACATGTAAGCATATGGGTAAATCTCCTACTCTGTGGGCAAAAGTATTGGTTTTACATATGCCAAAAAATGATAGCCTAGAGGATTCATCACAACACCTTCGTAATAACGAGGCATAGCAAGAGTTAGCTTATCAGCATATAAAAAAATAGCTGGAACTAACTCAAGAACTCGTTCTTGGGCTGCTTCATAAATTTCTTTTCTTTTCTTTTCATCTACTGTGGAAACACCTTCATCAAGTAAGCGATCTAAAATTTCATCAGCACAACCAACATAATTTCCATTTTTTACATCGCTACTAGAATGAAAGCAAGGACGCATCGCACTGTCAGGGTCTAAAGTATCAGGAATCCAACCAACTTGAAAAAGGTCTGCCTCTCCACTTTGTAATACTCGAACAAAACTATCCCATTCTAACACTTCCATTTCAATATTAATACCAATACGTGAAAGTTGCTCTTTAATCTTACTAGCCATTTCACTTCGCTCAAAGCTTTCCGGAATCACTAAGCGAAGATTAATGCCTTCAGAATGCCCTGCATGAAAAAGAAGTTTTTTTGCTTCTTCCACATCTCTTTTTGTAGCTTTTCTTTTATTTGCAATTGAATAAGGAAGCCCAGTTGCATAAGGAGCTGTTGCACTTTCATAAAGACCATTCGACGTGACTTTGTTTATGAGGTCGATATCAATACCTTTTGCTATAGCACGCCTCACTCTAATATCATCTAATGGAGGCCTTTTCATGTTCATACCAAGATATTCTGTAGTAAATCCTTCAATACTATAAATACGCAAAAGTTCACTTTGAAGACATCTTCTCATCTCATGAATGTTCACATTAAAAATTACATCTGCCTTTCCATTTTCCAAATCTGCAACACGACCAGGTACTCTAGTGTCTGTCTTAAATTGCATAAATTGAAAATATGGCTGTTTTCCATAATATTTCTCAAAACGTTCTAGCTCAACTAGTCCTTCACCTGCAGAAACAAACTTAAAAGGACCTGTTCCAATTGGCTCTAAAACCAAAGCACTTTTTAATTTACCAACTTCTTCATTTACAATAAAAGCTGCAGTGTGGCATAGGGTCATAAGAATACCTGCATTAGGTTCATTTAAAGAAAATCTAATAGTATAATCATCAATTATTTTAATAGAAGAGATATCTATACTCTCAAAAAGATATCCTACAAGCTTAGAAGAAATAGCTCTTTCAAGACTGAATTTAACATCTTTTGCAGTCAATAAAGCCCCATTATGAAAATGAACATTTTTTTTGATTTTGAAAGTATATTCAAGCCCATTTTTTACATCCATACTTTCAGCCAAAGCCAAGACAGGTTTTAAGTTTTCATCAAACTTCAAAAGGCCTTCATATATTTCACACAAAATACTAGAAGACACATTATCATTGCTTTCTATTGGATCAAAGCTTGTAACATCAAAATCCATTAATGCAATGAGAGTCTGCTCTTTTGTACGTGTCTCAAAAAGCGAACACGAAAAGCATAATAAAGTAAATAAGAAAATTATAAAACGTTTAGTCATATAGATATTATATGCATATTTATTTTATTATTAAAGACTGCTTTATTTAATAGAATTATTTTATATGATATAAAAGTTAAGCATTTTTTTGATACACTTTTCAATTTTAATATTTTATTCAAATTTCAATTCTCACTCTTATATTAGAAGATATCTCAGAATATTTCCAACCATGATGATAATAGAATCAAAAACATACATTAACAAATATAAATATTACTTATTTACAAGTTTTTTCTAAAAAATATTATTAAAAAGCCCTTACAGCACGAACTAAATGCTCGTTTGAAACCTTGTACATATCTTCTTCTCTTAAATCATCAACATTGTAGAAAGTCCTAAAATATGCCGAATAGCTACTAACTTCAGTACTAGACCAATACCATGGAGGTCTTCGAGGATAGGCTAGAACACGCTCTTGTTGGTTTCTACGCATCAAATCTAACTCATCTTCACTTGGCAAAAACCATTCCCCTGCTCTTGTGTTTATAGTGAAATATCTTGAACACCTATAGGCCGCACAGTTTTCTTCTGTCAATGCTTTTGATGTAAGTTGATTCAATATCCTATATGTGTTTGCTTTTCCATAACCCAACTCTTTTTTTGTGCCTATTTCATTATATTCCGGAAACCATAAACTTTCTCCCAATGTGTCGCGACTCATTTCCAGATAATAACAAAGTCTTTTCCCGCCAAGTCCATCGTGTACCATAAAACCCCTTTTACTTACATAAAATACAATACCACCGCCTGGACCATCGTCTCCTACATCATATTCCGTAACATTCTTAGAGCTTGTAGTTGTCTTAGGCACAACTTTACCTGAAACTACTTCACCCTCAAATACATCACCTGCTAAGTCTGTTACGTTTGTTGCACCACTGTTTGTAAATAATGTGCTGGCATTTGTTTTTGCTATTAATTGCCTACAAAATTCAGGCATCTTCTCAAAAAAATCATCTATGCTTGCAACCCTATCTAAATGAGAAGAAATTATTGTTGATGTGCTGACATCTAATATTTTTACAGTAAGAAAAAACTCAAAATCTCTTTTCATCAACTGTCCCACAACAACATGAGTCGCATTTAGTGCTTTCCCCAAATCTGAAACTTTTTTGCTATCTGACCAATCTGAAGCATTAAAATGTAGATTTCCTCTTGCTTTATCAAAACTGCCCCTATCAACTATTTTTGCAACTCCTAAATTAGCAAATGCCGTTGTAAAAGAATTCATTACAAATTCAATATCATTAGGCTCTATACCTCTTGCATCAAATGTTGTTATAGCTATACGAAGCTCACTATCACTATGTTTTTTAGAGCAAGAAATACAAAACAACGTATTACTGATTGCAACAAAACCAAACACGAATGCAAAAATAGTTTTTTTCATTATATTTTCCTTATACCCTTAATAAAAACATTAGTTAAAAGCACCTAACCAACAATTCCTCAATGCTTCATCTGCTCTATTCTTGCAAGTTTTCCATGTTCCAATACAACCATTCTGTCTGCTTGTTCTGCAACTTCTGGGTCGTGGGTTACAACTATAATTGTACTTCCTGCTTTATGAAGTTTATGAAAAATTTCCATAACAAGCATTTCATTTTTTTCATCAAGATTACCTGTAGGTTCGTCTGCAAGAAGTAGCTTTGGGTGGTTTATCAATGCTCGTGCAATACAAAGACGTTGTTGTTCTCCTCCTGAAAGTTGATTTGGAAGGTGTTTTGCTCTTTCTTTTAAGCCAACACTAGCCAAAGCTTCCATAGCTTCTTCTTCATCAGGCATACTGTGGTAGTATTGGCTCATCATCACATTTTCCACTGCAGTAAGATAATTTACCAAGTGAAATTGCTGAAAGATTAAGCCAATCATATCTCTCCTAACAACAGTTAATTCCTTTGGAGTAAGCTTAGAAATGTCCTTTCCTGCAAGTTCAATCTTACCCATAGAGGCTTTGTCCATGCAACCAATTATATTCATCAATGTTGATTTTCCCGAACCTGAAGGCCCCATAATAGCAAGCCATTCCCCTTCAGGCACAGCTAGCGTTATTTTATCTAAAGCTTTAAGGTCTCCATAAATCTTTGAAATTTCATCAAGCACTAAAATATTCATAAACATCTCCTAAAATCCTACTCTCCACGTAACACTAAAGCAGGATCAATATCAACCGTTGACCTCACTGGTAAAAGGCAGGCAAGCACCGTTAAAGCAATGGAAGAAAAAAGTGTGAAGGGGACTAACAAAAATGGAAAAGACACTTCTCTTGCAAAAACACTTATACTCACATTGTCTGCAAATAAATATCCTAAACCGACACCTAAAACTCCCCCAAGAAGCCCTAGCATAATAGCCTCGCCTAAAAAATCTTTCACAACACTTGCGTTAGACGCTCCCAAGGCTTTTTTGAGTCCTATCTCTTTTTTTCTTTCTGCCACAACAGCCATCATAGTTGTTGTAACACAAATCATTGTTAGAAAAAGCACGATTATGGTAACAATCCATACCAATGCTTGAAGTTTATTAAGAACAACATCTTGAGATTCTGTAAGCCTTTTAACAAGCCTAGCCCTAGCTCCCTTTTCTTGACTTACTTTATTTGCAACCTCTTGCAAATATTCTTGGTTTCCATCAACACTACCTTCAATAACATCAAAATGATCATCATATCCTGCAATATCTTTCATGTCTTCAAGACCCAAAAAGATAAACTCTTCTTCCACTCCCCCCGTGATTACCATACCTGTTGCAACAAACTCAGTAACCACCTCATCACCTTGTCCTTTAGGAGTGTTTACAACAAAACTATCTCCTACTGATATTCCAGTAGCTCGGCTAATTTCTTGCCCAATTATTACTTCCCTTTTTTTCTTAGGCCACTGCCCTCTCACTAGCCAGTAAGGACTATTCTTCTTTGCAGCATTTAAATCTGTTGCAGCCAGCATGTAAGGAAGTTCATGCACCTTTGTCATTTTATATATATAAGGGGCAAAACCTATGAGTTTATCTTTTTCAATCTTTGATTTTATTCTTTCTGCAATTTCCTTAGTAATCTTTAGTTCGTCATCTTCTGGAATAAATAAGATGTTAGCACCATAAGAACGAAAGATTGTTCCCATTTGACGGGGAATGTCGTAATAAATAGTCAAAAGACCCGAAAGAACAGTAGAGCCAATAGCAATTGCTAAAAGTGCTATAATCATTCTCGACCTTCTTCTAAGGAGAGAAGAAAACACCATTTTAAAATACATTCGTCTTCTAGTCATTTTTTCCTCCTACTTTCCATGCAATACTTCTGTAGGATTTAATTTTAACAAATATCGTACCGAAGGAAGAGAACCAAGCAAGGTAATAAAAAAAATGATGATCACAACCACAGGAATAACCATTGGAGCAGGTGGAATTGAAGAAGAAAAAACAAAGTGTCCTATCACTTGCGTAAGACCTATACCCGCAAAATAGCCTAAAGCTCCTCCAAAAATACCTATAATCATAACTTCAGTTAAAACAGCAATGGTAATTGCTAGATTGCTTGCCCCTATTGCTTTTTTTAAGCCTATCTCAGCACGACGTTCAATTACACTTGCAGTAACAAGGTTAGAAATACCCAATGCAGAGGTGAGTAAACTTAAAATTGTTATTAAAAGCATTAAAAGTGTTGTTTTATTTAAGATTGCTCCTTCAGATTCTGCCACTCGCCTAATAGGTTTTGCCACAGCATCTTGTAAAACTTCTTGAATTTGATAGCAAATACTACTGACATAAGCTGTGCAATACCATACTTCTTTTTCTTTGATTGTTAAGCTCAATGGGTTTCTGGCAGCCTTTCTTGCCAAATCGTTATCAGGCGTTGTCAATGCACTCACTTCAATACTTTCACAAACATTTTTAACTCCTAAAAGAGTTTGAACATTTGAAATAGATGTAAAAATCTGTTCATCTTCATCACTACCAGCATTAAAGATTGAAATAACCTTTAGAGTTAATGTAGAAATGTTTGTTTTTAAGATAATCTCATCATTTAGCTTAATTCCATTTCTTCCTGCAAATAAACTGCCCACCATACAAGAAGTTTTATCCTCATCTTTTACCCACTCACCTTCTACTTCCCACCAAGTTCTCATTTTTCTAATTCCAGTGATGACATTTTGTCCTGTAGGCATTTGAATTTCATAATCAAACCATGTACCGACAACTTTTGTGTTAGAAGAATAGTCTTGGACTTCTACATTTGTACTAAGAAAAGGGGCATAATCTACTATATTGTATGCCCAGAATATTGTTTTTATCTTATATAATTCATCCTCTCGCAAATATTTTTTTGTCATTTCTTCTTCTTTTTCACCATAGATGTCTGTAAGTAAAGAAGCTTCCTTATGCAAGACATTTATATTTGCTCCGTAAGTTTTAAGCTCTTGGTTCACCTTATCCCCAACCCCCAACATTGTATTAAGCATCGCAGTTGAAAGCCCAGACCCCAAGGCAATAGTAAAAGCAATCATTAATGCCTTACCCTTTTGCCTAAACAATGAGCCAAATATCATTCTAAAAAACATAAACACCTCAAAAAAGGATTTGAGAATCCTCTTCTATTTGAATCTATAAGATTCTCTTTCTAAGTCTTCCAATTTGATTTTAATCTTTCCATCATGCAAAATATAGGGAAGAGGAACAGGATTGCAACCACCGGGAAAACCAATAGTAGCTTTATTCATTACTACATCACAAAGCTTACAGATTACCTCACCATTTCTCTCAAAGTATCCTGAAGGTCCACAGATATCGCAAGCATCAAGACCTATACCATAGGCACCTTCACTTTTTTTAATTGCAATGAAACGCATGGATATTTTATCTTCTGAAATATATTGATAGCGGTGCAACTTATCATCTTCTAATTCTTCCAATGGAATAACTGCCATTCCATTTTCTATCACATAATTTTCTGGAGGAGATAATGGAATTTCTTTTCCAACATGATAACGCAAAACACTAAGCGAAAGAAAGGAAATCAAAATAAAAAATAGTGAAGCCTTTGCCCATCTTCTAGCATTTCTTTTTATCGCTTTTAACTTTCTAAACTCAGCCTTGTTGTTATATTTCTCTGTAATCTTTATGTTTTTTCTCCACAACAAAATAGGCATTGTTGCAATGAACAAAAGAACAACATATATGAAAAGATTACCATTATTAATCACAAATGTAATGCTAGGAAAAAGCACACTTGGAAGGATTTTAAGAGAATACAATCTTAAAAAAACAACAGCAACCTGAGTAATTCCAAAAATAGAAAGAGATAAGGCTACAACTATGCGAAGCTCAATTCTTGATAGTAATGAAAGCGTCTTTGCAACAGTAAGGGAAGTCAAAAATACAACCAACAAACCTAAAGTGTAACCAATAACACGAAAAAGAACCAATGTACTAATTGGACTTTCTCCATAGTTTACAAACTTTGAAGTTCCTGTAATCAACAATGGTAAGTAGTAAAAGATAGTTGAAGAAGTATATAAACCAACAAAAAGTGCACCCAAAGTCTCATAAAGCTTAACACTTTTTAGTTTTATTTTTTTCTCGAATAAAGATAATATTGCCAATAAAAGCAGTGCTATAACCACAGGCAACATACACCAAAAGGAAAAGCGAGTTCTGTTTATATAGTTTGGTATAGAGCGTATAATTGAAGAGTATATACTTAAAATTCCACCCAAACATAGGCTTACCATTATGGTTAGTCTTTGTTTGAAAGTAGATTCCAACCTGAAAGACGAAAAAAGTATTGAAAGGATTAAGGAAAATCCCAGAGCCTGTTCTATAACAATTATAAAAAACTTAAAAATGGGATGCCTCCTATAATTCTATGCAAAAAAAAGAAAGCCTAACGCCTTCTTACAAAGTAAATAAATAAAATGTTAGTTATAACGTACAGATATGATAAAAAATATCAGTTGAGAATGAATTAGCATTCCCAACTGATCTGAATTTTAGGTAACCCCTATAGTATTACCATTGTGCTCCAGCCCATTCAAAATCTGGATACTCAACAATTAAAGGCTCTGTCCAGAAACGTCCTGTAACACCAGTTTCTTCATCAACATGGAGAAGATAATCGTTTCCAGGAGCTTTAATCTCGAATCTTAACTTGTATTTACCAAGTCCTTCTTCGAACTTTACGTTTGCACCATAGTGAGGACCGTCAGATGCGTTCATAGGCATGAAAGCAACTTCTTGCACTTTATCAGAACCATGTTTTTGAATAAATGCTTTAACATGCAAATATGGAACAAAGTCACCCTGTCCATAACCTAAAGCAGCACCATCAGCATTAGCGTGAATATCTGCTTCCATGTGGCAATCTGCATCATTCTTTGACAAGCTATTTCCAGCTGGTTCCATATCAACAGGTTGGAAATAAACACCACCAACTGTCAAAGGACCTACATCTTGCTCATCTCCCAATGGGAATTCATCAAAACCTGCAGCACCATCATCTTCTGGAGCTGGTGCTTCCATCTGTGGAGATGCCATCATCTCAGAATTGTTAGCTTGAGAATTTTCCTTTTTCTCTTCACAAGCAACAAATGCAAACAACACTGCAAAAACCACAAACCCAATCAATAATGATTTTTTCATATACACCCCTTTTTAAGTGATATTATAATTAATAGCTCTCTATGAGCTATTTTTTTAACCTTGCATTAAGCTCTTTCTTATTTTTAACCTGATAGTACACAGCAAGAGCTACAATAAGAAGAAGCACTATAACCTGTGGAATCAAACTTTCATAAGTAGCATAAAGCCCTAATAAATCAACTTCAAAGCCCTTCATCCATGCAACAGGAGTTTTGGCGATCCAGCCAGCTTCTTGCAACTCACCAACCCCCTTACCTGTGAATGACACACACATGATATACATCAAAATACTAGTAACAATAAAGAAAGGTTTTAACGGCAACTTCACTGTCAAAAATCTAAATGCCAAGAATATGGCAAGCAAGACAACCAAAGAAGTTACAATAGCCCAAACAACTGCAGATTTTTCTGCACTAGAATTAATTTGAACTCCTTGAAAGAACAAAATCAACTCAGCCCCTTCTCTAGCTACTGCAATAAAAGCCGCAAAAATTAGTACAATCTGATTTCCCGTAGAAACAGATGTTGCAACCTTCTCTTTAATATATTTTTCCCACGCCTCTGCCTCTGACTTAGAAAGCATCCAATTGCTAACATAGAAAAGCACAATCACAGCAAGGAACATACCAATTCCTTCAAAAACTTCCTGTGTCATAGCTCCAAAAACATCGCCTGAATTCTGCTTCAACATATAGAAAACGAATGCCAACAAAGCACTAGCCAAAACACCACCTAAAGCACCTAAATAAACAGCAAAAACATATTTCTTTTTATTTGTTTTAATCAAATAGGCAATAATAGCTGCAATAACTAAAATAGCTTCAAGACCTTCACGCAAAACAAGGCTAAAACTCGAAATAAAGGCTATAACAGCTGGTGTTTTTCCAGACTCATTATTCTTAGCACCATCCAAAGCTTTCGCATCTTCGTAGAGCATTGCAATAAGGTAATCCTTATGTTGCTTTATAAGCTCATCATCCTTATCCGAGAAAACATTTTTTCTATATTCATAAAAAGCATTTTCAACGGCAGTTTTTCTGCTTCCCGCCAAATATGCCATAGTGATTTTCTCCATACCTTTAGATTCATAAAATCTAAAATATGCAGTATTCACTTCATTATAGGCAGCACGTGGATCTGTCTTATATATTTCATAAGCCTTATTAAGATGAACTTCCATATCGGAGACAATCTCCGTCCATGAACTATATTTTTTCTTTTCTTGTTCCGAATATATGGAAGATGCACACACTACAAACATAGTGACAAAAACGAACCGCAAAAGCAAAGCTTTTTTTGCTAAAGTCATAGCAAGAACCTCTAAAAGTTAGACATATATAAATTACGTCTTTTAATATAATCATTTCGTAACTACTAGTCAATAGAAAACCAGTAATCCCCTAATAATTCCACATTACAACCTATGTTAAGGATGTAAGCTCCCCATTTTCCATTTTATAAACATCCGATTCTTTCTCTATTATGGATTCATCATGCGTTACTATCAAACAAGCGACACCCTGTCTATGCACTCGTCTAATTCCTTCCATCACTTCCCTTGTAGTCTCAGAATCAAGATTACTTGTAGGCTCATCTGCAATCAACAACTTTGGCTCATTCATAAGAGAGCGTGCAATAAGCATTCTTTTTTCTTCTCCTCCAGAAAGTGAACAAGGCAACTCATCTTTCAAGTGCAATATTCCCATCATCTCCAAAAGACTCAATGCTCTCCCCCCATCATCACTCCCCCTTTTAAACATAAAAAAAGGAAGTCGCACATTGTCCAACACTGTCAAATTTGGTAATGAGCCTAGTACCTGTGGTACAAATCCTATTCCCGCATTTCTATAAAAACTTCTATCCCTATCACTCATATTTAAAACATTTCTATCTTCAAAAAAGATTTCACCACCACTCGGCTTTAAAAGACCGGAGAGTAAATTTAACAATGTTGTTTTTCCTGAACCAGAACGTCCAACAATAAAAGTAAAGGAATTCTCATTTAAGGTAATTGAAACATTTTTCACAGCAGAAAAATTAACATTACCTCTTTTAAATGTCTTCGAAATGCTGGAAGCTTGTAGTAACATAGTAGTAACAATATCAACTAATTTAATTTTCTTTCCTTGTTATAAAAACGTAAAGGAAAGACACAACCATCAAAGCAACTGAAAGAAGAATTACCGTAGGTTTTGTGTAAGTATTACAGCTCATTGAAAGATTTTTGCATGTACCAATCACAAAAAATTGCAATAATATTTCGCACACACCAATACATGCAACACTAACAGCAATACCCAAACTCATCTTTTTACAAAGAGCAAAAACTACACCTAAAACAACCACAAGACCACCTAACATTCTAACAACCTCTCCCATCCAATGGCATTTCATAAAAGAACCATCAGCTTTTGGAGCACACACATGAGCTAAATGAAAAGGAGTAAAAAATAATGCAACACCTAACAAAACAATCAACAAAGCAAAAATATATCTTTTTCTCATAACAAACTCCTACAGTTAAACAATATGTCAACTTCGAGCTACATTATAAACGCTTAGATTATTTAGTCAATAGTCTACATAAAGATATTAACAATAAGCGAAAAGGTAACCAAGCGAGTAAAAGGATACCAGTTTGGCTACATTAAAAGCATCCATTTTAATATAAGCGATTAACACGCCATTATTTAAAAAGAAGCTTTCTTTTACTTCTTTGAAATGCAAATTACTATCCTATTCAAATTATTTTCACCTTGCAATTTTTTTGATGTGCCTTAATTTTTTTCATAGCCCAATCATAATGACTTGAAGTAGCACTTACAAAGTATGAACCAAGCATGCTTCCTCCAACCCATTTAAATACACCTTTAGAAAACAGCTCTTCGTTTGTAAATTTTTCAACCAACTCTAAAACATCTTTATGTGATTTATGAAATATATCCTTAGCATCTTCAATAGAAGTATTTTGGTGTTTCCTCCAAAATTCTATATTCATATCTCCATAAGTTTTCCAGTTATATGGTTCAGGCAAAAATGGTTTTTCTTCTCCCTTTTGATTAGAATGTACCCAATCCAAAATAAGCTTATGCCACTCATAAAGATGAATTAAAATATCTCTTAGATTTTTATCTCTTTTCCAATGAGCTTCTTTTTTCTTTTCATCCTTTGAAAAATCAAACTGTGTATTTAACTCTTCTTTGGACATTTCAGAAATGAGTCTATTTAGCTTCTCATAATTTTCTTTAGCAACAAGCATTAAATCATCTTTTGTTGTTGGTCTTGGCATAATATTTTATTCCTCCTTATCAGATCCTATAATAATTATATCTCATAATATAAGACACCTTTTGCCATATTATATATTTTTCTGCCATTTTATTTATCATTTCTTTAATCTACATTCATATCTCTTTCAGCTCCAATACCTCTACACCATCTCCAAAAGAAAGATGTCAACAACACAAGTAAGCCATCCTTCCCATTCATAAACAGAATGGAAAGGAGAAGAAAGCACCTAGTTATAATTACCTAAAAACTTAGCTGGATGAGAATTAGAAGGCTCATCATTCCCTAAGTTTATAAAATATCCTACCCTATTTGTAGAGCCTGTAATAAAAGGCTTAAGCACTTGTGCAATTTTTTGTGGTGTAGGCGAGTCTGAAATCTTACTTCGTAAATCATTTGGAATTTTACTCATGTCATATTCAAACTTAACGGCAACAGGTCCCCAATGAACATAATCTACACCACCATGAGTCTTGCTCATATAATTTCCAAGATAAATAGTGCTAGGTTTATCTGGGTTAAAAAAATCACAATTTTCAAATAATGTCTGGCTTGAACTAGAAAAGTTGTTATTTTTTTCATTACTCATTACAGCTAAATCTAGCATAACGCCATGAATGATAGAATCTTTAATTAAAATATTTTTATAAAAACCAATATAAATACGCCCTGAATCTACAAAAGTGCAGCCTTCAATTCTTGCTTCATTACTCCAGCTATTCATTCGAATACAAGCATTACACATATCTTTTGTATTAATAAACTTTGTATTTTTAAGTTTTAAACTAGCATACACATTTAATAAAATTATACCCTTAGTATGCTCTATATATGGATATTTTTTTTCAAAAGTAGAATTTTTTATATCTAGATCATAAGCAGTAAACCATACATCAGTATCTAACATTGCTCCATCAATCTCAAATGTAGAATTAGAAATATCAAAAATCAAGTCTCTTTGAGAAAACTTTTTTATATTTCTAAATGTGGAAGATTCAATGATTATACGACCATAGTATGTATTTCTAGTTGCACCAAATGTTGTTTTTTCAAAGTTAGAATGAGATATGCTTATAGTACTATTATAAGCAGTATCCACTTCTAATGTTCCAATTTTTTTTTCAATATTCTCTATTTTGAGTGAGCCAGTATTAAAAACTGTATTATCTCCAATAAATTCACATGAATCAATCACTGTGTCTTTTCTTTCATTACGAAAACTGTTATAAAATTTGCAATTATTGAAAGTGAAAGCACCCGAAACATCTGGAAATCGCAAACTATCGTCATACTTAAAGTTACGTAATAACTTTAAATTAGAAAAAATCTTACTTTGAACGTTATATGCCTTTGGATAGTATAATGCAGTTGTGTATTTTGATGTCTTATCAAAATCAAACTCAAAATTTTCTAATGCAACGATATTGACTAAAGCTTCTATATTTTTATCTACTTCTATATTTTTATCTATTTTAACATCTTTAATCCTAACATTATTTCCAACTAAAGTAAGCCTATCAAGATAATTACCAAAACTAGATTTTTCTAACACAACATTCTCTTTGCCATAAAATAGATTTTCTTTAAAACCTTGAATATAATGTGCAAAAATGTTTTTAGCTCGACAATCAATAATTCCACCATTAGAATCAGAAACATTAACATCATTGAGTTCTATTTTACTATTTTCAATTTTTTCATTATAAAGTCCTATTCCATTTTTTATGCTTAGATGTTTAAGTGAAATCTCATCTCCTCCTGCAATAAGTATATCATCAAATTTAGAATCTCCTAATACTATAAGCCCATGAGATCTCTCATTATATTCAGGTGTTTCATTACTATATTTTTTTATTTTCATATAACCAGCTACTAATTTTATTACATTTGAATTTTTAATCTCCAAAAAAGTATATCTTTGAGATTCGTCATGAGGATAATCCCTATCTGATAAATTAACATTAATCAATATATTTCCATGAAAATTACTATCCCTGATTTTTACATTTTTAGCACCAAAAGCCATAAAATCGTTTTTATCATTATTCTCTGCATTTAATCCTTCTATAATAATAGAATCTACCAATGGAAAAGAATAATCATCTTCGTTTCCTGTGCCAACAATAAATTTATTTATATTACAATTTTTAAATTTTATATCTTTTGCTAATCTAGTATATTGTGTACTAAGATGAGAAAACCTAATATCATTTATTGAGCAATTTTCAAATAAATACTCTCCATCATTATTTTTACCATAAACAAAGCCTGTAAAAATTAATCTACCATCAGTTTTCACATTTTTGAATCTAGATTGTTTCTTAGCATGACCTAGTGAAAAAATTCCATCAACTCCTTTTATTTCAACATTTTCAAATTCTATATCTTTTGCTACAATATCGCTAAACGTACTATTAATCTTACTATTTAAAACTTTCAGTTTTATAAGTGGAGAAGTACCATCAAGTTCAAACTTCTTACAATTCAAATTACTATCTTCAATTATCAGTTCAACACCACTATAACCTTGAGATAATTTTGAATCTATTTGTAACGTTGGTCTTTCACTAGATTTCGAGTTTTTAATTAAACACTGCGTCCCAAATGGAATATTTACTACTGATATGTCAAAAAAACAATTATCAAAAGTAATAGAATTGTCTTTAAATAATCTCTCATCATCATAATTAAAGTCAAACAGTCTAACATC
Source organism: Treponema sp. (assembly GCA_052169955.1). Classification (GTDB taxonomy): domain Bacteria; phylum Spirochaetota; class Spirochaetia; order Treponematales; family Treponemataceae; genus Treponema_B. The sequence continues at coordinate 7,040 of JBQNBL010000011.1, read as the reverse complement.
ACCATAAAAATTTATTCTATCAAAAACAAAAGCCCATTTAATTGGAGCATTCTTACTCCTTCCAAAATTCACATCTCTAAAACATGTATTTCCCCACTCTTTTCTTTCATCTTTATTAGTTTCTGTCCCGAGAAAACCACCTCTTATACTAATAGTCTTATTCAATTTAAGATTTCTAACACCATCAAATGACCATTCAAGATAGTCAGTCTTAGTAATCCAAATCTCCACATTTTCATCACTTGCATTATTCGCAGCTTCAATTGCGTCTTCTAGTTTTCTAAAAGCATCCTTCCATGTTGAGCCATTATTTTTTCCTCTAGCATGTGGGTCTAAGTAGATAATATCCCCTTGCTTTTGCACTTTCACTTTATACGTTTTTGAGTTTTGCCCATTTTCACTTACAACAACATACTCAACTATGTTAGTAAAGTCTTGGCTAGAAACACCAGATGTTTGCACCACGCCAGCTACTTTCACCACACCTTCAGCTTCAAAACTTGGCACTAGCTGCGTCTCATCACATTCTTTAGGAACTACAGCATACACATTATAACTAGATGAGCTAATATAGCCTTCAACTGTTTCTTTCAAAGTTGGGTTTTTCTCTTTTTCAAAATAAAAACGCAAAAGCTGGCACTTATTTTGTGTTGAATAATTAAACGTTACATGCACCCTATAGGTTTTACTCACATTCTCATCATCTAAAGCCGTCACTTTAAGATAGACATCATACTTATAATTTTGTGTGCTAAAACCACTAGATTGTGTAATGCCTTCAATAGACACCGCACCTGTTGCAGAAAACTCAGATACAAGCTCAAATGGTTTTTCTGTTCCATCATAAACAACATCAACACTTACTGTGCTGTGTGCCTCGTCAATAATTCCCACAGCATCTTGCGAAATCTCTTTATTTAAATGCAATGGAAACTTAAATGATTTTAATACAACTTCAGGGCTTTCCACCTTTATAAACTCAACTTTTATTGTGTAAACTCTTTCATAGTTTCCATCTTTTGAAACACAAACATAGTTAATAGGACTGGAAAAATCTTGCTTACTGGATTTTGAAATTTGCTCCTTACCACCCACTAAGACTTTGCCCCCTCCTGTAATAAACGAAGGAATTAGTTTATTAGGCTTCTCGCCTGAATATAAAACTTCTGCCTTAATCTCTCCCTCATCATCACGGTTCACTATGTTAGCAATAGAAGTGGCTTTTATTTTTGAATTATAAAAAGTTTCAAAGCGAAAGTCTGTTATACTCCTTATTGTGTCTGGGTCTTCTTTAAATGTTAGCTTTAATTTGTACGTCTTTCTTACAGTTCCATTATCCACATGCACCTTTGCCCTAGCATTGCCTAAATAATAAAGTTCATTCCCCATCTTTATAGGCTTAAATGGTACTTCATCATTTAATGAATACTCTTTTCCATTATATTCTATAGTTAGATTGCTACCTGTATATTGGGAATCAAGAATGAGATTAAATACTTTTTCATCACCTGAAGCACCATATTCATAAGGATAATAGAGCGTGCAAGAAACCTCCTTTTGTTCTTGAAAAACTTCTCCAATGTAGTCTTTTATTAATGCAGGATTTTTTACCTTCGTAAAAACAATTCTTTTTAAATAAGCTTCGTCTTTATCAAGACTTGCAGTAACAGTATAAACCCTAACACTTTTAGAAAGAGTGCCTAGCACCACAATTTGAATAGGATTTGTAAAATCTATTATCTTATCTATTGCTAAACTAAGATTTGAAGTGTCAGATGAAGCAATAGCTCCTTTTATAAAAGCCCTCTTGTCAGCTGAGTTTATGTATCCTTGTGCAAAAGTAAGTGGGTCAAGTCCTAGCTTAGACGAAGCTTCAAAAAGGTATTCTCTCGTTAAAGGAATGGCTACAGATTCAGGTTCAGTTGTGATTTCAGGCAAGATTGCTCTTAAATCTGTTCCTGCTTTGAGCATAAAATCAATTGTGTCGTGTGTAATTGTGCTACTTCCCTTTTGCTTATCAGGAACATAAAAAGATAAGATTTTTTTGCTTTCGTCAAGATTAGGGTCAGGCAAGTCTCCAATATCTGGTTCAGAGCCATCATCATAGATGACCTTCACTGTGTATATCTCTACCCCACCTTGTCCACCAATAACTGCAAATGTAACAGGATAAAAAAAGTTTATTGGAAAAACTAATGGTGGAATGCTAAAATCAGGATTTTCTTCATAAAGAGTTAAAAACCAATTCTCCAATCCTTTTTTTGCAGGATTTATTCTTAATGCCATGTCTAAAACATCAGTGCGAGGAAAAGCCTCTTGCAAATACTTTAATGTGAGTGGGAAAAGTGTTGCCTGTTTTGGTAGCACTGCTTTTGGAAAAAGGCGTGTTATATCTGTCCCTTTTGGCACTTTCACTGTTATGTAGTTTTCTTTTATTTCACTACTAACCGACCTAGTTTTATGGTCTTCTGAGCTAAGTGAAAACTCCATAATGTTTTGCTTATCATTTGGCACTAAGTTATTGTAAGTATTGCTACAAGAAATTAGCATAAAAGTTAAAACTAAGCACAAAATCATTGTAAATTGTTTTCTACTCTGCATAAACATTTTTCTCCCCACTATTAAAATTAAAATATATCCTTATAAAGCGCATTCTCACCCATCTATATTGCGTATAATAAGCTTTTCCTTTTTTCTCTTTTTCTTTTTCTTTTTTATCGATATCTTCTTTTATCTTTGGTGTGTATAAAATGCGACTCTTATCTATTCCACAATCTTTTTGTAAATATTCTGTCACCCTTCCAACTCGCTCTGCTTCTAATTGTTGCCGCCCCATCACACTTCCAAATTGTGCTGTAGAGCCTTCAAAGAGAATATACAGTTCTGAATGTTCTTTTAGCCTATCAGCTGCTTTTTTCACTTGGCTTATTGCATTTATGTCTAAGTCTGCACTTTCAGGCAAAAAGTATACATACATGGTTTCGTACTGAGTTAAGTCTTCTTTTTTTACTTCTTGCCCTATCTTTTTCTCTACTATTCTTTCAATTATTTTTGTTTTTCCTTTTTTCTTTGAATAATTATATATTCCTTTTGGATAGCACCTCATTCCTATTTGAAAACTTGGTAAGGGAATTATTTGAGGCTTTTCTAAGATTACATCAAGAGAAAAACTCGCTCTAAGCTCTATATTTCTTTCTAAAAAGTTAGTGCCAAAGCTTACACCACTACTTAATGCAGTTCCCACTCCAGTTGTGCTTTTAATTTTGTTTTGTAAAAGATCAAGCGATGTGGGGTAATGCTTTATGTTTGAAATAAACATGCCAAAGCCTACATTTGCCCCTATTGTTAGGTATGAAAAAGGCGACCATTCATAGCCTATATTCATCATTAAAGGAAAAATGTCGAATGTCCTAACCAATGGATTAATACCTGAAACTACACTGTGCCCCGTCTCAAAGTATAATGGAACAGAATGCTTTTTTTGATGAAAGAATGTGTAGCCTGAAGAAAGTCTCCAACCTGGCTTTGGTTGAGTGTAGTCTTTAAGTGTGGCAACTGCCATAAAGGTTTGAAAACTACCATAAACAAAAAAATCAGCTGAAACATCTTTCGCTTTATTTTCCTCTACCTCCCCTGTAGCAGTGCTTGCTTGTTCCAGCTCCATTTCATTAGAAGATGGTAAGACATTTTCTTCTCCATTAGCAACAAAAAGAAGAGAAAAGAATAAAACAAAAATGATTTTTAATTTAAAGGAACACATACAATAAACAGCACTTCGGGGGGGGGGGTACGTAAAATCATATCACTACCATTCTATCATAACATCAAAATGAAGGTCAAGGGAAACATTAAAAATCTTATATTAATCGATAGACTGGATTGTTTTCACGAACTTTAAAAAAACCTTTTATGCAATTTGGATTAAGTATAGCAATTTGAATATGATCTTTTTCTCTAAAACCAGATGTAGGATATAATCTATTTCCTTCAAAGAAGACTCCACGCACAGAATCATAAGCTTGATCTGGGGATTTTCTTTTTTGTTCTGCAACAAAAGAATTGATTACTAAACAATCAAGTTCTCTTTTCAAATAATCTCCTCCACCTTTATTACTAGGCAAAACCAGTTTCTTCTTCTTAAAATCCTTAAGCAGTGTACTATAATGCTTTTTTAATTTACTAAGATTATCATGTTCAAGAAAATCAAGACAATGACCAAGACAGATCACAGCACCTAGTACTGCTGGCTTTGTAATTTTCTGTTTTTCATTTTGTTGATGAAGCATAAGACTTTTAGCCCATTCCATAGCTCGATCAGGATCATTTTCCCAAAAATACATTCCCTTTCCTAGCCAATCATAATTATTATTGCTAAAAACCAACTCCTTTTGTTCTCCCGAAACAAGAGCATCACGAACAGGTTCATCACAACCATGAAAGCCAAAAATTAGATTATCCCTTCTTTTATACATAGATTAATCTATTGATTTATTTGGATCAGGCTCATAGTATGTTTTTACGAGTTTATTATCTACTATTTTATATCCACAATATGCTAAAATAGAACCTGAGATAATCCCTATAGCCTTAGGTATAACACTAGAACTATCAGAAGTATTAGAAATTTTACTTTTTTCCTCATTCATAAGTCGCCTCCAAGTACTGCACTGAATAAGAGATTACCTCCAAGAACCATCATAAATGTAACATATTTATCATCAATTAACAAGTGTGAACATGGGCTATACTAAACAATCCTTAAAATCATCATCAATAACCTTCTATCTTGTTAAATATTTTTCGAATAACAATGCAAGGAAATAACTTATGGAATATGAATATCAAGGTAACAAATTGTATCATAATAAAAAAAGGCTAGATGGAAAGCAAATCCATCTAGCCCCTATACCACTAAAACCTATTTTATTAGTATATAACTCTCAATGACACTATGAAAGTTCCATTGTGCATATTATTATTGACAGGAGCTGCAATCATGTAACCACCATCAACACCACCTTCATATTTATTTGGGGATAGTTTACCGTGTTTCCAATTAAAATCAAACTCAACCTTTTCTACAGGACTAAATGTAAAACCTAGTTCGTAAGCAACACCAAAATAAGGATTGATTGAAAGCTTTCTGGCATCACCTTTGTGCAAACTTTCGTGCATTCCAACATGGTTAGTCTCTCCATAGAACTCAAAGTATGGTCTAATCCACATAACATCAGTGAGAGAATACTTATATGAAGCACCAAAATTCAATCCCATTGGAACCTGTCTCACTCCCCACTCAGATAAACTAGACTGTAAATCGGAATAATTGATTGTCTTATCTTTAATCAAACCATTATAATTAAGGAGCTGATTTTTAATCATTGAAGAATTAGCAACTGTTCCAGCTCTTTTAACCATTAAATCGTAGAAGTTAATTCCTGCGTGAGCTGAAAATCCTTCCAACAATTGGGTATTTTTATTTCCTGCCGTTGTCTTAAAACCTAAATGGAATGCAAGATTGTCTGTGTCAGGAATATCATTTAAATCATCCCAACCATGCAAAGCAGTTCCTTTTGAGTTTGCATAGAGAGCCACATCAAGCCATTTATATGAAAGACCTAAACCCATATCCCAAGCAAAACCCCAGCCATCTTTTTTAACGCCATTGACCTTTGCTTCGTACTTATGATTTGCAGCACCATCAAAACCAAATGTAACAGCCATCCCTTCAAGAGGAGTGAGCTCTAAAGCACCACCTACGGAAAGAAAAAACTTCCTATCGCCACCACCATAAACATCATCAATGGTTACGTTATATCCTTTGTCAGACTGTTTTTCTATACCGCCAACCTTCCTATCTCTTGCACGTGCAATACCATTGATAGAAAAATCAACACTCAACATTTCAATAGGTTGCATTGAAAAATCTACACCAAAACCATATTTACTATCATGATTTCCAGACTTTTTATCAAAAGAAGGGTCAGCAGGCTTAGACTCCCAATTACCATTAGAACCAAACTTAAAACCTACATCAAGATTCATGAGATTTTCGTTTGAATAACCAATTTTTGTTCCCCAGCCCTCAAAACCAGGAGCAAAATGATCTCCAAAAGCACCAGCTGGTCTAGTACAAGAAAGGGGAGCCCACATACGTGCAAAATTCATACTAAAATCAGGTTTATCAAAAACAGTAACATAAGCACCATAGAAAACCAAACGTGCATCCACTCCGCTAACATTTGCAACAATACCTTGAGGAGTAACTTGTAAGCCACCGCCTGGACCTGTTGCAAAACCAAAACTTTGAACATCTATAGTACCATAAACACTTGCATCTTTATTAGAAGAACCTCCAGAAAGCTCTGTTGCAACGGTAAAAGGTAAAATAACCCTTATGCTATTGCTATTATAAAAGCCATGTTTTGGAACAGCATCGCCATATGACTTGACATTGCGGTCTACACCAGAACCTAAATCAATGCCCCACTGAACAGTTGCAGAACCAGTAACAATAGGCTGTTGTTCAGCTCCCTCTGCTTCCTGCGAAAAAGCAGGTAGGATTAGCAAAACTGCTAAAGCAAAAATAGATAGTAATTTCTTCATTAGAAACACTTCCCCCTTCTTAAAGATTGCCTACGAGTATATACCATCATATTTTTACTGTCAAGAATAGCAAAAAACAGCAATACAATACTAATATTAGATTGCGGTCGTATCCTTGGTTGCAACATGTCAAGCCCTAAAGGGCTTGCGATGAGTGGAAATTTATTGGATTGCAACCTCATTCGAGGTTGCAACATGTCAGAGGCTTACGCCTCTGCGATGAGTGGAAATTTATTTGAAGGCGGTCGTATTCACGACCGCAACATGTCCACTCTTTCAGAGTGGCGATGTAAGGAAATTTTATTGGTTCGCAACCTCATTCGAGGTTGCAACATGTCAGAGGCTTACGCCTCTGCGATGAGGGGAAATTTATTGGATTGCAACCTCATTCGAGGTTGCAACATGTCAGAGGCTTACGCCTCTGCGATGAGGGG
>JBQNBL010000010.1:0-75386 GCA_052169955.1 Treponema sp. | reverse complement strand
TCGCCACTCCGAAGGAGTGGACATGTTGCAACCTCGAATGAGGTTGCTTTCCAATGAATTTCCTCTCATCGCAGAGGCTCAAGCCTCTGACATGTTATGACAAGTGAAACTACCACTATTAATATGAAAATTATTAACTTTTACAGACAGTAATGGGGATTAAGTTCTTGATGACAAAACTATGTATTATTGTTTTAAGAAATTAGAGCTAGTTCAAATAAAAATTTTAATGATTAGCATACCACTAGACTATGTTAAAATAAGCCCTGCATTGGTAAAAATTTCTTTTGCCTTTTCAGTCTCTTCAAGACTGAGAGCAGGAACACCTTCAAGTGGGTAATCAAAACCTAGTTTACTCCACTTAAAAGCACCCATTGTATGATATGGTAAAACATCGACCTTCTCGACATTTGATAATGTTTTTATATATGCTGCTAGTTTTTTTAAAAGTTCAAAATTGTAAGTGATTCCGGGAATAACTACATGCCTAATCCAAAGAGGTTTATTTATAGAAACCACATAATCTAAAAATTTCATAATAGGCTTTAACGAAACACCTGTAATCATTTTATGCTGTGATTCATCTATTGATTTTATATCAAGCATAACAAGATCAGTATAAGAAAGGGCATCCCTTACCTCTTCATTTAGATAATAACCTGAAGTATCTAATGTTGTATGAAGTTTTTCTTTTTTGCACAGTTTAAAAAGTTCTTTCACATACTTAGCTTGTAAAAGTGGTTCTCCTCCTGTGATAGTAACTCCGCCAGCCATGATGTAATAATGCTTATACCGCAAAACTCTCCCGAAAGTTTGTTCTGCAGTCTCTATTATATGAGGAGTATTTTTGTTCCATGTGTCTCGATTATGGCAATACATACAATGGAGAGGACAGCCTTGCATAAATACGACATAACGCAAGCCAGGCCCGTCCACTGTACCAAAGCTTTCATACGAATGAATAAAAGCCATGAATTACATTGCTTGATTTATTGTCCTTGAAAGCACATCAAGTTGTTGTTCTCTTGTAAGTTTAACAAAGTTTACTGCGTATCCTGAAACACGAATAGTAAGTTGTGGATATTTTTCAGGATATTTCATTGCATCCTCAAGCAATGCTCTGTCAAAAACATTAACATTCAAATGTTGCCCACCTTTAGGAGAAAAGTAACCTTCAAGTAAGTTTTTAAGGTTGTCAATTTGAATGTCTTCATGTTTGCCCAGAGCAGCTGGTGCTATAGCAAATGTATAAGATATTCCATCTCCTATGTGTTCAAATGGTAATTTTGCAACCGAAGATAAGGAAGCAATTGCCCCGTTTGTGTCTCGACCATTCATTGGGTTGGCTCCAGGAGAGAAAGGCTCTCCTGCACATCTTCCACAAGGAGTTGATCCTGTCTTTTTTCCATAAACTACATTTGAAGTTATGGTAAGAACAGACTGAGTTGCTTTAGCATGCCTATATGTTTCATGCCTACGTAGATAATTCATAAACTTTCTTGCCACCATAACAGCAAGCTTATCAGTTTCATCATTATCATTTCCAAAAGGCACATAATCTCCTTCTCTCTTAAAGTCAACTGCTAAACCTTCTTCGTTTCTGATGATTTTCACCTTTGTATTTTTAATAGCAGCAAGAGAATCTGCTACAACGGCAAGCCCTGCAATACCTGTTGCCTGAATGTGTTCTACGTCCACATCATGAAGTGACATCTGGAATGCTTCATAAGCATATTTATCGTGCATATAATGAATAACTTTCAAAGCATTCATATAGACACCAGAAAGCCACTTCATCATTTGTTCAAACTTTTTCATTACCTCATCATAATCAAGATATTCACTTGTTATGCCTTCAAATTTAGGAGCTACTTGGACACCAGATTTTTCATCGCGTCCACCATTGATAGCGTAAAGCAAGCATTTAGGTAAGTTTGCTCTAGCTCCAAAAAACTGCATTTGCTTTCCAATTTTCATTGGAGAAACACAACATGCAATTCCGTAATCATCTCCAAATTCTGGTCGCATTAAGTCATCATTTTCATACTGAATACTAGATGTTTCAATAGAAACTTTTGCACAAAACTTTTTCCAGTTTTCAGGCAATCTACTTGACCACAAAACAGTCATATTTGGCTCTGGAGCATGTCCAATATTATAAAGCGTGTTTAGGTAGCGGAAAGAATTCTTTGTTACAAGAGTTCTACCATCCATCCCCATTCCTCCTATTGATTCTGTTATCCATGTTGGGTCGCCAGAAAACAAATCGTTATACTCAGGAGTACGCAAGAAGCGAATAATACGAAGCTTCATAATGAATTGGTCAATCATTTCTTGTGCTTCTTTTTCTGTGATGCGTCCTTCATTTAAATCCTTTTCAATAAAAATATCCAAGAATGTTGAAGTGCGTCCCAAAGACATTGCAGCCCCATCCTGATCTTTAGCAGAACCCAAAAAGCCAAAATATAGCCATTGAATTGCTTCTTTTGCACTTTCTGCAGGTCTACTAACATCAAATCCATAAGCTGCACACATACGAATAAAAGACTCTAGTACTTTAATTTGCTCACTTATCTCTTCACGATATCTAATATCAGACTCCGTCATTTCTGCAACATCAAGTTGCTCCAAAGCCTGCTTTCGCTCTTCAATTAGATTGTTAACACCATAAAGGGCTATACGTCTATAGTCGCCTATAATTCTTCCTCTGCTATAGGCATCAGGTAAACCTGTAATAATACCTGACTTTCTACAAGCTAGCATTTCAGATGTATAAGCTGAGAAAACTCCATCATTATGGGTCTTTCTATACTTTGTATAGATTTCTTTTGTGAGTGGATCAAGTTTATATCCATATGACTCTAAGGATTTTTCAACCATTCTCCAACCACCTTTTGGAAATATACCTCGTTTTAATGGTGCATCAGTTTGCAAGCCTACAATAACTTCATCATCTTTAATTATATAGCCAGGTCCGTAGGTTTCAAGACTTTGTGGTGTTTTAGTTTCAACATCATAAACGCCTCTTTTCGTTTCTTCCTTAAACATTTCAGTTAACTTTTTCCAAAGCCTATCAGTTTTTTCAGAAACACCTTCAAGAAAGGAAGAATCTCCCAAATATGGTGTATAATTGTTCTGAATGAAATCACGCACGTCAATTTCTTCGCGCCATGTATTTCCCTTAAAAGAGTTAAAATACTCATGTTTTTCAAACATATTTACCTCCAGTTAAATAGATATATTTTTATTTTATAGAATATACAATTTATTTGACTAAAAGTCAATAAATATAAAGAAAAAAGGTAAAAATAACCTAACTTTTAATTTTTACATTAGTATGGTAAGGAGTTACTACGTAATAATATACTGAAATGGACACCTTTATCAAAGATGTCCATTTAAAGTCCAATTAGCCGTTTTTTCTACCTGCTTGGACTAAAGTAATTGCAGCAGTTGTAACTATGTCATCAACAGAACAACCTCTAGATAGGTCAGAAATAGGTTTTGCAAAACCTTGTAAGAAAGGTCCTAACGCTTCTGCCCCAGCAAGACGTTGCACTAGCTTATATCCTATGTTTCCTGCCGCTAAGTCTGGAAATATTAATGTATTTGCCTGACCTTTCACAACAGAATCAGGAGCTTTTTTTTGCATAACAGAAGGGACTATTGCACAATCAAGCTGTATTTCTCCATCAAATGTAAAATGCACCTTTCTTTCTTTTAATATCTTGCAAGCTTCCCTTACTTTCAAAATATTAGGATCTTTATCTCCTCCAGAACCTTTGGTCGAATAAGAAAGAAGAGCAACAACTGGATCAACTCCAGTATATGTAAAACAGCTTTGAGCTGCAGAACATGCAATATCTGCAAGTTGTTCTGCAGAAGGAGATGGAAGAACAGCACAATCAGAAAAAATAAAAATTCCATTAGCCCCAAGTTTTGGATTTTTTACATCCATCAAAAAACAAGAAGATGCAGTTTTCATTCCGGGCTTGGTTCCAATCATCTTTAATCCTGCTCTCAAAACATCAGCTGTTGTGTTTAGTGCACCTGCAACCATTGCATCAGCTTCACCAATAGCCAAAAGCATAGCACCAAAACCTAAATCAGTTACAACTTCCTCTATTGCTTGCTCTTTTGTAAGTCCTTTTTCTTTTCTTTTTTCATAATATACAGACACAGCTTTTTCAAGTAATGGAGAGTTTTTAGGGTCTACTACATCAATACCTGTAAGTTTTACACCAAGTTTTTCAGCTTCTCCTTCAATTTCCTCTTTGTTGCCAACCAATATCAACCTTGAAACCAGTTTTTCATCCACAATGATTCGAGCAGCTTTCAAAGTTCTCTCTTCTTTAGACTCAGGCAAAACAAGCACATTAGCAAAATCTCTAGCCTGTCTTTTCATTTTATCCACAAAACTCATATACACACCCCTTATAAATTATGATTCAAGAGTTCTTAACATACTAAAAGCTACCTCATCTTGAGGAGAAATAAATAATGCTGTGCGAAAATATGCAATAGCCTTCTCTCTATCACCATTTTTTAAAGCTACAATGCCCAGATTAGAAATCAACTTTACATTTTCGCAGTCTACAGAAAGAGCGTCTTTTAAGACTTCCTCAGCTTCTTTTGTATTACCAGTTTCTATCAAACAAATAGACAACTCATTGCACATTTCAGAATATTCATTTGTCAAGGAAGAAGGTATGCTGAGTGAGACTTCTTTGTAAAGTTCAATACACTTTTTAAAAGATGATGCACCATCAGCCCATCGTTTTGCTTTTCGTAAAGCCCATCCCAATAAAAACCAACCGTTCCATTTCTTAGGGTTTTCTTCCATAAATTTATGAATCAATTTTAAAGCTTCATCAATCTTATCTTTATTAACTAATTCAACAGCTTGTTGAAAATTTTTATCATCTATAATCTGTGAGTTAAGATAGTTTAATGCTTCTTGTGCTTTTTCAACTTTTCGCATTTCATCTTCATCTTCATCATCAATTTTTAAGGCAATATACGTTTCTAATAAATCTTTTGCTCTTCTATAATTTTTTTCTTCAATAAAAAAAATTGCAGCATTAAAAAAAACCGGCGGAAAAGGTGGCTCAAGACCAATTAAATAGTCATATATTTCACCAGCTTTTCTCCTATATTCTTCTCCTCCAATTTCTTCATAAAGATAGCTTTGAGTAAGTCTGATATTAAAATCTTTTTCATCAAAACCTATTAAAGACTCTAGTAGACTTTCTGCCATTACGTAGTCTTTGTTTTGAATCTTTATGGTAACAGCTTTAAGGATTTCGTCCTTTATATTGGGGCGGATTTCTTGAAATAACTTTCGATAATAATCAATATGTTTATGTGTTCTCTTATGTGCAAAAATGATGAGCATTCCAGAAAGAATCATCTCTATATTGAGAGACGAAACATCAAAATCTTCTATTCTTAGAACACCATCAGGCAACTGGACAGGAATTAAAACACCTTTCTCAATAACATGAGGAAATTTCTTTAATAAAGGTTCTGGAACCTCTATGTAAAGCACAGAATCCAAAGGAGAATTTACTTTTTCTTTTTTCACAGCACTAGCTCTTGTATAATTTAATTTTGGACATCCATAGTTTCAGTTTCTTGAGCAACCAATTTTTTGGGCAGTTCAAAATATCTATTCAAATATAACTTATAATTCATAGGAACACTTTTCAACTCATATTCAATAGTAAGTGAAACTAATTCTTTTCTATCCTCTAAAGGAATAGCACCTACAGTACGCCCCTTCACAGCAATAACAGTGTCTGGATCTAAAAATTCAAACTTCAATGTTACAGACTTATTTTTAAGAAAAGAGGCCACACCCATTATGTAAACCGTAGCACCTACAAAAGAAACATTCTGAATAATACAACGTCGAGGAACACCCTCAACAAAAACAACTGTTTCTTTCTTTGAAAGAGCAATGCGACGCATTATGCTATCGTTTAAAACAACTTTTTCCATAGCATGACGTTTTGCATTCACATTTGCTTCAATAATACGTCCTAACCTTTCGATTAACGCATCAGGAGCTCTTTGGGTATATGCAAGAGTAATTAAAGTCAAATCATCTACCTGATAGTCAGAAACACCTACAAGCCTAACAGTAACAAAAAAAGAAATGGGCTCTTTAGAATCAGAATCAAAAAAAGAAAAGCGTAAGCTAGCATTTGAGAAACTTTGAGTCGAGATTTTTTTTAATATACCACTATTTTTATTACAAATAACTTTAGCCCCAGACATAGAAGCTGAGTTGAGAATACAAGGCCATTGTCCTCCAGAAACTCTAACAGAAGCTTGCTTAACATCAAAAGACAAAACTTCTATAACCTCTTTTGAGAAAGTTACAGAAACATCTTTGTAAGATTCAAGATATTTAGTTATTTGTTGACTTGTAGCAAAAGACATAAAGATATGATACCAATAAACAATACAAAAGGTCAATCTATACAAAAATTAACAACTCGTATAGTTAGAATTTTCTATAACGGAAATAGCCACATCCTCAATTTCTTTTAATCTCATTTCTAACTGACAAATCTTTTTTGTAATAATCTCATCTTGCATATGTTCTAGCTTGGTAAAAGTTGAATCAATATCATCTTCTATAAATATCTGTTCTTCTGTCACACTCTCATATTGTTCCATAACAACCCCAATTACCCAAAGTAATAAGACAAACACTCAATTCTCGTTTTGTAAATCAACAGTTTTTTAAGGCTAATGCATCTGTCTCATTAAAAAATTCAATATAAGATACACAATATAGGAAGAAAAAAGAATAGCTCCTCCCATCTTTCCAATCACTCCACTTTTACGAGTGGAACAAAACCTAAACACTACTAGAATAATAAGCATACTAGGAATCTGTAAGTAATAAAAATAGAAAGGAACTGTTATGCCTTGAGGTGTTACAGCTGCGGATAGACCTAACACAAAAAGCACATTCAAGATATCTGCACCAACAACATTCCCGACAGCAAGTTCCCCCACACCTTTTCTAACAGAGGTTATAGCAGTAACCAATTCAGGCACGCTAGTACCAAAAGCTACAATCGTAGCCGCTATAATACTTTTAGGAATTCCAACCTTTGTAGCAACTATAGCAACAGACGGAATTAATATCTTTGAAGAAATTACAACAATAGCAATGCCTAAAAACATCAAAAAAAGCTGTAAAGCAACATTTTTTTTATTATCTGGTTCATCCTGTTGATTACTAGATTCTAAAGTAGATTCCTTTGCCCATTTAAAAGAAAAATACATATAACAACAAAGTAAAAATACAAAGATAAAACCTATCCATTGATATATCTTACCTGTTCCAGTACTTGAAAAAATAGGTAAACATACTAAAGCCAGTAAAAGTGCAAAAACAAATTGCAACCTTCCCTGTCTTTTAACAAGCATTTTATCAATAGGTAAATTTCCTAAAAGAGCTGCAATACCAATAATCAAACCAGTGTCAACAATGATAGAGCCTATTGCATTACCAAGACTTAAATCAGGATTCCCTTGAATTGCAGCAACCACGGAAACAGAAGCCTCCGGTACAGTTGTTCCTAAAGAAACAAGGGTTGCCCCCAATACCATTTTAGGAATTCCCCACTGCAAAGAAAGAGAAACTGCGTTATCAACTAAGATATCAGCTCCTTTTCCAACAGTATAAAGTGAAACTAATAATGCCAAAACTGGCACAATAATTGGAGCTGATGTCAAAAAGTTTGTAATAATTTCTTCCATAAAATAAAACTTCTAATACTTACTTTGAAACTTCAATAATCATAGGCACATTTAATAGATATTCTGCTCCTAAAGTAAGTAGAATCTTAAGTGTCATAGTGCCACTCTCACCTATAAGAGTCGTTTGATCTCCTTCAATGCGATAATTGTCTTGAGATACTTTTATTGTTTGACCACCCTCTTCATATGTAATTTCAATGTCTGCCTTTTTGATTTCATTTTTGTCTTTTGGAATTTTAATCGTTCCTTTACCGACTCCAGTAGGCTCATAAAATTTATCAAATATCTTTATCTTAGTTTCCGGCAAGTTTTTCTTCACATAAACAGTATATTTATTTTTCACTTCGCCACTTTCTGAAGTTACAGTATACTCAACAGTCTTGCCATTTGAAAAATCTTGTTTCACTCCATTTGCAGGAGAAATTTTTGCATATTGAGATATCTCAATCGCAGGAGTAATATCTGTAAGATCTGTTCCAAATTTAAGCAAAACATCTATTGTGTCATCTGAATTAATTTTACCTTTTACATCTCCAATCTTAAACGAAATAATCCTTGCCTCACTTGATTTTTTATGCGTAATAGTAACGTTATATCCTTTTATTTTACTCAAATCTTCTGATGTAACATTATACCTCACCGGCTCATTTTCTGAATTACTAAAATCTTTTTCGTCACCAGATTTAGGAGATACAACAGCATATTCAGATGCTACAATCTCAGGTCTAATCTTTTTAAGATCTACCGATTTTTCAACTTCTGCCTTAATTGTATTAGAGTTTTGATCTATTACAGCTTCAACATTGCCAACCTTAAACAAAGTTATCTCCGCTTTGTTAGATTTTTTATGTGTGATTGTTACTTCATATTTTTTTGTTGTAGATCCATCTTCTGATGTAACATTATACCTCACCGGCTCATTTTCTGAATTACTAAAATCTTTTTCGTCACCAGATTTAGGAGATACAACAGCATATTCAGATGCTACAATCTCAGGTCTAATCTTTTTAAGATCTACCGATTTTTCAACTTCTGCCTTAATTGTATTAGAGTTTTGATCTATTACAGCTTCAACATTGCCAACCTTAAACGAAGTTATCTCCGCTTTGTTAGATTTTTTATGTGTGATTGTTACTTTATACTTCTTTGTTGTAGATCCATCTTCTGCAGTAACAATATATTCAAGAGGTTTTGCAATAGAATTTGAAAAATCTCCTTGTACTCCAGATTCAGGATTTACTGTTGCATATTTTGAAAGTTGAATATTTGGAGCAATTGAATTGAGAGGGATAGATCTATCAACTTCTACAGTAATTCGTCCATTTTCATCATCTATTTTTGCATTCACAGAGCCGACTTTAAACGAAACAATCTTCGCTACACTACTTTTTCTTCTTGTAATAGAAACTGAATAAGCCACAGAAGAACCATCTTCTGCCGTAACAGTATAAGTAAGTGGCGTAGTATGGGAATCCTTAAAATCTCTTTCATAACCAGAAGGAGGAAAAACCATAGCATTTTTAGAGCATGTAATTATAGGTCGTATAAGACCAACTTCAACATCTGAAGGTAATACACAAGTAACAGTACGTGTATTCTGATTAATTGAACCACTAACCCCATTTGCCTCAAAAGTCAACATTTTTTTTTCTGTAGAAGGCACATGCTTTTTGCCTCCTCTTATCACTGTAATAACTTGACTCCACACATTCCACATGTCTGTTTTAAATGTTGAAAGTGTAATCACACCAGAATCTCCAAAGCTATTCAAACGCAAGATTTCTTGAGATATAGAAAAATCACTTGGAGTATTTTCACCTTTAAACTTAACTTCAATGTTTGCTTTTTGCACAGTAGAACAATCTTTTCCAATAGTAACCTGATTACTTTCTACAAGTTTCCCATGAATTTTTATGCTTTCAACTTCTAGATTTTTTCGTTTTGGCAAAACCTTAACACTTGCTGTGTATGACTTTTTCTTTCCACTTTCTGAAGTTACGGTATATGAAACAGATTTATCAACTGAAGAAAAGTCACATACTTGTTCTGCAGTGGGTGAAATTGTAGCGTTTTTACTTATCACAATAACAGGCTTTACTTCGGTTAAATTAACAGAATGATCATATGGAAGAGTAAGCGACAGTATACCTTTGACATCATCAATATTAAAGGAATGATTGCCACCATTCCTATCTTTAATTGTATAACTTACAATATTAGCCTTATCACTCTTAACAACAGGTCGCGTTTCATGTTTTTCCACCCCTTGAGTCCTACATGAAAACAATAAAAATAAACACCAAAAGCCAAAGAGTTTTTTCATACACTCCCCCTAAAACAATATAATATTAAGATACACTTAATAGATAACGCCACCGTCTTCAACCACAAGACGACCTTCTTTCCATACCTGTGAAATAAGATTAGAACCAAATCGATACATCAAATACTCAACGCTTGGAGAATTAAAAACTAAGATATCTGCCTTCTTTCCCTCTTCAAGACTACCAACGGTTTTTTCCCTATTAATGGCATAAGCTCCATTAATAGTAACACCTCTAACAATGTCAAAAGGATTTAATCCCATTTTAAAGCATGCCATCCACATTGCCATTTGAATATTTTCTGTTGGACTAGAACCAGGATTATAATCAGTTGATATTGCAACCTTAACCCCTTCTTCAAGCATTTTTTTTGCAGGAGCATAAATCTTAGACATTAAAAAGAAAGACGTTGCAGGAAGAAGAACTGCCACAGTACCACTCTTTGCCATTGCTTTAATTCCTGCATCAGAAACAGCCATCAAATGTTCTGCTGAAACAGCCTGCATTTTTGCAGCAAGCTCTGCTCCTCCAAACGGAACAATTTCATCTGCATGAAGTTTCAATTTAAACCCCATATCCCTTGCAACTTGCAAAACTCTTTCTGTTTGCTCCAACGAAAAAATACCTTCTTCACAAAAAGCATCGCAAAACTCTGCAAGAGACGACTCTTTAACACGGGGCATAGTCTCTTTAATCATAAAGTCGATATATCCATCAGTATTTCCTGCAAATTCAGGAGGTGTGGAGTGAGCCCCCATATATGTTGAAACAATGTCTATAGGATGATTTTTATCAAGTCTCTTATTCACTTCAAGACACTTTATTTCTGTATCTGTATCAAGCCCATAACCACTCTTTGCTTCAAGTGTCGTAACACCATTTAAAAGCATGTGATCAAGCGTTGTAATGGCTTTGTCATAAAGCTCAGAAGACGAAGCATTCCTAGTAGCTCTAACTGTCGCTCCAATTCCCCCAATCTTATGGATCTCCATATATGAAGCCCCTTGTAGCTTCATCGCCAACTCATTTTCACGACTTCCACCATGCACCAAATGTGTATGAGCGTCAACAAATCCAGGTAAAATAAGTTTTCCTCTAGCATCTACTATACGATTAGCTTCAGTCCTTAAATTACTAGGAGCTTCTCCTTCCTTTATTTCTTCCACTATACCATTATCCACTACGATATAACCACTAAAAGGTTTTTCAACAGTAGAAGAAAAAATGCAATCACTCAAGAATAAAATCATAAAGCCCCCTTAATCCATTTCCTCCATTCTATGAATATAGGTATTAATTGTCAATTACCTATGTTTCTAAGAACTTAACGAGATAGTAAGCTGTGTATTTCTGAATAACTTAACTCCCTACTTTCTCCTTCTTTCAAATCTGCAAGCCTTACAGTTCCAATTCTAATACGACTGAGAGTTTTTATTTTTATCTCAAAATGCTTTAATACATTCCTTATTTCTCTATTTTTTCCTTCAATCAAAACAATTCGCATTTTGCATTTTCCAAGCCTAGAAACATCTTTTGCTTTGTAAAAAACACCTTCTATTCTAATTCCTTTCATAAAGGCTTCTAAAACGTCATTATTAAATGGGAAAATGGTTTCAACCACATACTCTTTTTCAATTTGCGACGAAGGATGTTCCAAATATGCACAAGCTTCACCATCATTTGTAAAAATAATTGCCCCACTACTCATCATATCAAGTCGCCCTACGTTATAAAGACGCTCTGTGTAATTATTTTTAATCAGTGAATACGCTTCAGGTCTTCCTTTTTCATCAGAACTACTACAAACATAACCAGCTGGTTTATTCAATAAAATATATCTTTTTTCCTTTTCAAACTTGATAGGTTTTCCATCCACACAAACTTCATCATCTAACTTTACTTTTGTTCCAAGTCTATCAACTTTCTCACCATTAACACTTACACGTCCTGAAAGAATAATACCTTCTGATGCTCGCCTAGAAGCAAGTCCGCAATGAGAAAGATATACCTGTAATCTAATTTCTTCTTTCTGATTTTGTTTATCTAGCAAGTTCAAACCTTTCCTTTTCTTCGTCTGAGAGCTTTGGTAAATCTGAAATACTATTAAGATTAAATACTTTTAAGAACTCTTTCGTAGTGCCATACATCGTAGGTTTTCCCGGAACATCTTTTTTACCAACTTCTTTTATAAGCTCTTTTTCTAGCAACAACCTAATCATGTTATCAGCAGAAACTCCTCTAATTGCTTCTATATCAACCCTTGTAACAGGTTGAGAATACGCAATTATAGAAAGAGTTTCCATAGCAGCTTTAGAAAGCTTAGCCTCATTTTTTTTACCATATCTTGTTTTAAGTTGCCCCCAAAGTTCTTTTTTAGGCACGATCAAATATCCACCAGCTTGCATAGAAATGCTAATTCCACTACTCTCCCTTGAATATTCTTCTTGTAATTTTTCTAAAACTTCTTCCGCAATCTCAGTAGAAAGTCCAGATGCTTCAGAAACAGCCTCAAGTGTTATAGGCTCTCCTTCAAGATACAAAATAGCTTCTATTAATGCCATTTCTTTTGTGAAATTGTAGTTCTCACAAGACATTATGCCTACTCCCATTTTTTTATTTTGATGTCACCAAACATTCTATTTTGCCATATACTTGCAATTTTAAACTTGCAAGCTTCCAGCAAGGCCATAAAAGCACAGACTATATCAAGCAAATTTCCCTTTCTTATAATTAAATCAGTAAACATGCACTCTCCTTTTTCTTCTAAAAACTCATTCATAAGAGTAATTTTTTCATTTACTGAAACTTCTTCATAAAAGGTCAAAATACGTTCTTTATTATATGAAGAAATAAGATTTGAAAAGGTTTTGAGTAAATCCCAAGTATTAACACGTTCCCACATTTCACCATCTTCAAAAGGAAGTGATACTTGCATTTTTTTTCGCTCAAAAAACCATTCTGTTTCTTCTTCCTTTTCTTCCATCAAGTTTGTCAATTTTTTATATTTCTGATATTCAATCAACTTTTCAACAAGCTCAGCTCTAGGATCTTCTATCTCTTCACCTTCAATATCATCTTCGTTTATTGGAAGGAGCATTCTACTTTTTATATAAATTAAATCTGCTGCCATAGAATAAAAATCTACAAGATTGTCAAGATCAGGAGAAATAACGTAGTCTAGATATTCTAAAAACTGCTCTGTAATCTCTGAAATTGGAATGTCGTATATATTCACTTCATTTTTATTGATTAAGTGTAGCAAAAGCTCCAAAGGCCCTTCAAATGCAGGTAGAGAAAAATCATTTTTTATTACTTTTTCAACACTCAATAAATCTTCAGCCATATGCACCTCCATCAAAAAGAAGAGATTTTATTGACTCTTTGCTCTTTTAAAAGTGGAAGAAGTGTCTTATAGGAAAGATCATGTTGCGTAAAATCAGGAAAAAGTTCCAAAAGAGGAACTAACACAAAAGCCCTTTTTTCAATCTGTGGGTGTGGAATAACAAGACATGATGTATTAAGTCTTATATCCCCAAAAAACAAGATATCTATATCTAGCGTTCTAGGTCCTTTTACAATTTCTTTTTTTCTATTTCTTCCATTATCAGCTTCTATTTTTTGAATTTCTTCTAAAAGCGAAAAAGCATCTCCTTCATATTCACCTTCAACAACCATGTTAAAAAAATCATCCTGCTCCAAATAGTCCTGAGGACCTGTTTGATATATAGAAGAAGTTCTCATGTTTTTTAATAAAATATTCAACACCTTGCAAGCAGAATCAAGATATTTTTTTTTATCTCCCTTATTTGAACCAAGCCCTAAAATAACACGTGGCATAAGTTATTCTATTCCTTCAATTTCAATCTGCTCTACACCTTGAAGATTTTCATTCTCGTTAACTTCTTTTTCTTTCATTTCAATCTTTTGCACATAAGCATTTCCAACTTTTTTAAGGACTTTCTCATAATCCATTTTTGCTAATTTATAAAATTCAGGTGGGAGTTTCATCCCCCCCTTAGTTTCATACTGCTCAATAACTTTTTTAAGTAAGTTGTAGGCTTCTTTCCATTTTCTTTGTTTAGTAAGAATATGAGCAATCTCATATTCTGCTTCCACTCTAATTGCAGTTGAGTCCCCAAAGCGTTTTAGAACAATCTCATACCACTTTCTAGCACCTCTGTAATTATTAATCTCAAAGGCTTCCTGTGCTTTTTGAATCAAATCAATCACTTCCGTGTCTAAAGGAATTTTTTCTTCTTTAGGAATACTAGCACAAGAAAATAAAAATGGAATTAAAAGAAAAAGTAAATAACGCTTCATAAGCTCCCCTAGTCTCTTATTATAGTGATTTCAACACGCCTATTCTTTGCCCTATTCTCTCTAGTATTGCTTGGAGCTATAGGTCTTGTGCTTCCATATCCTGCAGTTTGTATGCGATTTGCATCAATACCTCTTTTTACAAGCTCTTCTGCAATACGTTCTGCTCTCTTTATAGAAAGCTCAAGTTGATCTTCAGGTTTATTTAAATCTGCAGTATGCCCCTCAATTAAAAAGTGTGCATCCCCTGCAACCTTTAACAAAGCTTCAACAATCACATCAAGGCGACCTGTTTCTTCAGGCAAGATATCAGGCTTATCTGCAACAAATTTTATATCATAAACAGTAAGTTTTATTATATTTTTTCCTTTACTTGGCTCTATTCCTTTAGCTTTTCTCTCATCTATTACTTTTTCTATATCATGGTATGCAAAATAAAAATTATCATCAGGAGCACCTGAAGAAGAAGCCACCTTCAATACTTCTTTATTACAAAGAATAACAACCTTCCCTTCAGCCAAAAGTTGCAAATTTTCTTCTCTTGACAACAGCTTTGCACTATCTTGAACTGATATTATTGGATCTGTTCTATTCTGTCCAAATATTCCACGTGCAATAATACGCAAAGGCTCAACACCAATAATGTCCGAATATGAAGACTCATCAAGAGTATCAGAGTAAACAACTATATTTCTCTTCATAAGGTTTTCAGGACACACCATATTCTTCTCATAAAGAAGATCCATATTCGTATCCCATACCTTTGGAAAAATACAAGGAACAAGCTCATCATCAACATACTCTCCATGTATTGGAAGCTTTCCTCTAGCATCTATCAATATGCCAGTATAGGCCTTACCTACAGTTGAGATTGCTCTTCCAGCTGGTAACCTTGCAACCTCATGTTTTACAAAAAATTTTGCAATATCATTAGTTGCTACACTATGAAAAAGAATCACAGAACGTAAATCTTGACTAAAAATCGAAGGCTTCTCTTTACCTGAGTCAATAATCGCATTAAGATCGCTTAAATCAATTTCTCCAAGTGCAAGATAGTCCCCCAATCTATGAGATGAATCCATCAAGATTGAAAGATAAGCATTCTTCAAAAGAGAAGGCATATATCTTTTGATTAATTGATATGAAGTAGTCTTTGCAGATGGCAATGATAAGCCCATCTTTTCCACATCCGATGTAATTCTAGAATCTACCCTACCATTAGCCCAGTCACAAATAGAATCTGAATTGCAATTAGCTTCATCAGCATAAGAGGAGAATATTATTAATAAAAAGAAAATTAAAAAGTAGTGTTTCATAATGTACCCTAGGGAAAACGCCTCCCAACGTCTGTTATCGGCTAGAACACAAGATAAGGCAACTAAAAGTTTAAGAAAAATAGCCTCTCATCAAAAAGACTAACCTAACCTTTTCGCGGGAACTTTTAAAACCTTACCCAAAGATAGAACATCATTAAGACGCATACTATTGCCTCTGGCAAGAACTTCCACTCTAATATTATACATACTTGCTATCGACCAAAGCGAGTCCCCTTTCTTTACCACATATGTTCCTGTAAGATTAGGTAGTTTATAGCCCCCCGCATTCGATGAAACTTGTTGAACATTATACTTCTCAACCTTTTTGACCGCAGGTATAATAACTTCTTGCCCAATCTTCAATGAATTAGAATTTTTTATTGCACTGTTATACTTAATGATTGTATTGATAGAAACACCATAATGGTTTGCCAAAGACGAAAGATTATCCCCTGAACGTATCTTATACTTATAATATTTAAGCAAAAGTTTTTTTTGTGAAAGAACAGACTGACAAGCTTCACGCTGCTTTGAAGGAACTCTCAATGTATATTTAAAATTAGGCGGCGTAATATTAAATTTTAATGAAGGATTAAGCGAAGAAAGTTCTGAAGGGGACACCCCTAATTCTACAGCAAGCAAGGACAAATCTATAGATTGCTTTATTTCAATAACATCTGTCTCATCCATTGCCTCACTTTCACCCCAGTCAATACCATGCTTTTCGCTATTACTCAAAATATCTGAAACAGCTAAAAACTTAGGCACATAAAGACGAGTTTCCTTTGCTAAAAAACCATTGTCCGCAAGATACCAATAATCCTTTTTTCCAGCTCTTTTAATTGCCTTATTCAAAGAGCCAACACCACAATTATAGGCAGCCAAAGCTAAACACCAATCTTCATAATACTTGAAATTCCATTTT
Source organism: Treponema sp. (assembly GCA_052169955.1). Taxonomy (GTDB): domain Bacteria; phylum Spirochaetota; class Spirochaetia; order Treponematales; family Treponemataceae; genus Treponema_B. The sequence continues at coordinate 58,725 of JBQNBL010000010.1, read as the reverse complement.
AGTTTTTTTACAGCAGCAACACTTGCCTTCCATGGGTCTTGCCTTTCATCAATCCACTCATCAATACGAATGTTGTAACCACCTACACTATTTTTCATAAACTGCCAAATACCTACAGCTCCAGCCTTTGAAACAGCTTTAGAATGAAAGCCAGATTCTATAACAGGCAAAAATAAAAGCTCTTTTGGCAAATTCTCTTTACGCAATTGCTCTTCTATGAATTGCCTATATGGAACAGAACGCTTCATAGTTGCTTCTAAATATTTTTTACCTTTTTCTGTTGTGTATTGGTCTCTAAAATGCTTGACAACCTTGTGTTCATTAAACTCTAAAACAAACCCCTTAATCGATGAATTTGTAAATATATGGGCAACTTTTAAACGATCATCAGTTGCAAGCCTACAACTTTCAACCTTTGCATATAAATCAAAGAGGAAGAGTTGCATAAAAAGAATAGCAATAAATTTATTAAAAAAAATCTTCACTACAATTTCTCCCCATAGTATATTCCAGCCCACTCCCACCTTCCATGTATAGAAGGATCGGCAGGAAAATTGATCTTTTTGAGATAAAAATACCATGTTTTACCATAATGTGTCCAGCCGGATGTTCTAAGATATGCTTCGTACGGTGTGGAAGAAGAGTCAACATTCGTTGCTATTTGAATGTTTCCTGCATACATAAGATTATATATTGTATAATCTGTCTTAGTTTCACTCATTTCTTGCTTCCACGACATTGCAAAAAAATTCACTTTTGAACGATATTTTTCAAGTAAGTTGTAGTTATGAATCCTTATAGCATGAGTTAAAACACCTACAAGTTCTTCCAAACTTTCTGCTGTCCAATCTTTAGAAGAAGAGCTATAATCAACAATCTTTTTAGCATAACTATAACTATCAGGAATCCCTGGAATGACTATATCAAATTCTTTCAAACTTAAAAACTTAGAGTAAGTTTGTATCGCCATATTCCATTCGCCCATTCTCTCATAAGATCTAGCTAGCATAAAAAGACTATATGGCATATTAATTTCATCTTGAAAATCTCTTATCAAAAGTGAGTAATAGTGAATTAGTGCCTCAGGTGTTTCAGTATTTTTAATTAAAGTGTTCAAGCTTAAAAATCTCAAGGATTTATCATTAATTATTAAATCTTCATTTGAAGCAATTATACGTTCAAAATAATATGAAGCAATCTCAGGCATCTTTTTTTCCATATACTCATTAGCCAACATTAGTAAAAAATAATTTGTATATTTATTAGAAGAGTCAATTATGGAAGTTAAAAATACTACCAACCTCTTATTTTGACCTGAAATTATAAGCTCTTTTGCAATTTCTTTTTGTATAGCAAAAATTATCTTTTCATCTTTGGTGTCTTTAAGCACCTTAAATAAATATTGCATTCTATCACTTAAATCTTCATAACCACCAAAGAGAGAACACTCATTTTGTCCCCCCTTACAACCTAAGAGAAAGAAAGTTAAAATAAAGGTAAGAAGACAATATTTTTTCAAATTACACACCTATTTAACTTCCACTGTAGAAAAACTTCTAAGCCAAGATATAACTTCAGGCATAGTGTTGGCAATGTAGTCAACATCTTCTTGAGTGCTATAACGCCCAAAACTAAAGCGAATTGAACCATGAGCTGCCTCAGGGTTAGCTCCTGTTGCAAGAAGCACATGAGAGGACTCCAAACTTCCCGAAGCACAAGCAGAACCTGTTGAAACTCTAATTCCTGCTAAATCTAACCTCAATAATATAGACTCACCTTCAGCTCCCGGAAAAGAAATATTAACAGTATTTGGTAAATTCTTTTCAGGATGACCGTTAACATGGATATTTGGAATATTTTCTTTCATCTTTTTAATAAAATACTGTCTTAAATTTTCTGTATGTTTCATATAATAGCCAAGATTTTCTCTTGCAAGCTGAGCAGCCTTTCCGAATGCAATTATCGAAGGAGCATTATAAGTGCCTGCTCTTAATCCTTTTTCTTGATGACCTCCCTTAATAAGAGAATCTATGGGAGAGCCACGTCGAACATATAAAGCACCAATTCCTTTAGGTCCATATATTTTATGGCAAGAAATAGTCATATAATCAACACCCAGATCTTTTACATCAACAGGAATTTTTCCAACAGCTTGAACACCATCAGTATGAAATAGAATACCTTTATCTCTCGCTATCTTAGCCATCTCTTTTATTGGCTCTATAGTTCCAATCTCATTATTTGCCATCATAATAGAAGCAAACAATATCCTTTTTTGAGGCTCACTTGCATTCTGGCTTTCTTCTATTAACTTCTTATATTCTTCTATATCTACAAGCCCATATGAATCTACAGGAAGAAAAACCACAGAGATTCCTTGATTCATCAAATGCTTTGCCGACTCCATAACACATGGATGTTCAATTTGGGTAGTAACAACTCTTTTCCTTCCTCCCCATTTTGCTTTGCTACTTGAAGTTTGGGTTAACAAAGGAGATGTTGCAAGAGAGAACACAGTATTATTTGATTCAGAACCTCCAGATGTAAAGATAATCTCATCGCTATGTGCATTGATAAGTTTTGCAACCTCTTCTCTTGCTTGTTCTATTTTTTTTGCCACAATACGCCCATCTTCGTGCATACTAGAAGCATTAGCATAATAATCTAAAGCATCAATAAATACTTTTTTTACTTCACTATCCATTGGAGTAGTGGCATTGTAATCTGCGTATACAATCTTTTCCATGAGCTAGATTATACTATTAAAATAGATGTATTACAACTATATAAATTAAGAGTAAGTTAAAGCATAAGGAAATATCTTTAATGTTATTACTGCAAGTTATTATTCCAAAAAATAGCTTGAACTAAAGTTATAGTTTAAAAAAACATAAAAATAATGTATGATTTCCGGTCATGTATAATTTATATCTTGAAACATTTAAATATCTTCCAAATATGTACATTAGTGCATTAAATCTAATTCATTCAACTAATATATGTACATTAGCTAATGTTATAACTGTACATTAGCTAGTGTTATGGTTGTACATTAGCTAGTGTTATGATTGTACCTTAGCTAATGTACTAACCCTAAACTGTACAGTTTAGGCATCGCAAACTGTACAGTTTTGCTATGCGAAACTGCATTATTTGGGGATGCGAAACTGTACAGTTTCGCATATAGCAAAGCTACACATGTTGCATTCGTGTATACGCCCTGCCTTCCAATAAAGTTTTTATATCCACACATTGTTTATGTCCAGCCAATTCTATAACTTTTCTATTTTGAAAAAACTTCTCATATCCATTATAATCAACTCAATATGTTAGCTTTAAATGAAATACGCAGGCGTGCATGTGAGTTTGTTTTGAATTGGAAAGACAAAGTAGCCTCTGCACGTGAAGAGGCGGATGCCCAAACCTTTGAAACAGATTTTTTTAACATTTTTGGAGTGCCACGAAATAAGATTGCCATATTTGAACACAAGGTGAAGCTTTTAGATGGTTCTTCGGGCTATATTGACCTTCTTTGGAAATCTTATATCTTGATTGAAATGAAAAGCCCCGGTAAAGACTTGCATAAAGCATACGAGCAAGCCAAGAAGTATGCCACTGCATTACCTGATTCAGAGCTACCGAAAGTGATTTTAATAAGCGACTTCCAGCACTTTCATTATTACAACTTAGAAAAAGGAGCTGAGCTTACAGCTTTCACTCTTGAGGAGATGGCTGAAAACATTGGACTTTTTAGCTTTTTGGCAGGATACAAAGAGATTGAATACAAGAAAGCCGATGCTGTCAACATTGAAGCAGCCGAGAAGATGGGACGCTTACACGACACACTCAAAGAGATAGGATACACTGGGCATCGCCTCGAAGTCTACCTCGTACGTCTTCTTTTTTGTCTTTTTGCTGATGACACAGGCATTTTTGAACACGACCATTTTATAAAATACATCTTGAGGCGAACACTACAAGACGGTTCAGACTTAGCATTACATATTCAAAAAATCTTTGAAGTTTTGAATACTCCTAAAAATGCTCGCTTAAAAACACTTGACGAAGAGCTAAATCAATTCCCATACATAAACGGCGGTCTTTTTGCAGAAACAATCTCGACTGCTGACTTTAATCAAACTATGCGAGAAAACTTAATTGAGTGTTGTTCACTTGATTGGTCTCGTATCTCCCCAGCAATCTTTGGAGCAATGTTTCAAAGCGTGATGAATAAAGAGGAAAGGCACGCACTCGGAGCTCATTACACAAGCGAAGAAAATATATTAAAGCTCATTCACCCACTCTTTTTAGATGAATTATGGGAGCGTTTTGAAAAAGCTAAAAAGCTCGGAGCAAAAAAGGCACACACTGCCCAGCTTAACGCTCTTCACGAGCATATTGCAAGCCTTAAGTTTTTAGATCCTGCTTGTGGTTGTGGAAACTTTTTGGTTGTAGCCTATAGCTTGTTTTAAATTGCTGATAAGCAATTTTGATAATGTAGGGGGCGGTGGGACAACTGTTCGAAGCAGTTTTTCCCTCCGCCCCCTACGACCCCCACCGCTCTTTCACGTCGCTTAGGGGCTACAGCCCCTAAGAACCCTGTAACAATGAAATATTTGATGTTTAAAAGCTAAATATTTCAAAACAATGATGGGGGTACTTAGGGGTGCCCCCTAAGTCGCTGTTTTCTTTTCTTGGGTTATAGGGTATTCTTTTCTTTTGTCGAAAAAAAGAAAAGAATACCCTAAACAAGTGTAACTAGAAGTGAGTAAGCGTTTTCACGCCTAGAAATTAAATATTGCATAAACAATAGAAACAAGCCGTCTGCTAAGACAATACAATATATGAGGCTCGTGGCAAGGCAGCAGTTTATTGCATTATTGTGGGTTTTTCTTTGCAAGAAGAAAAAGAAAAGACGCTTTTCATTTATGAAGACATAAAAGGAGAGCCAAAGGCAATTAAGGCAAAGCAGATTAATGCCTATTTGATGGATGCTGAAAGCGTGTTTATAGATCGAATGCAGGAGGCAATTTGTGATGTGCCTAAAATGTGTTTTGGAAACATGCCTGCAGATGGAGGACACCTTATAATAGAAGAAAATGAATACGAAGAGTTTATAAAAGCAGAACCTGAGGCAAAAAAGTTTATAAGAAAGTTTTTAGGAGCAGAAGAATTTATCAATAATAAAAAGCGTTATTGCCTATGGCTGGTTAAAGCAAAACCAGAAGAATTGCGAGAGTGTCCTCTCATTATGGAGCGAATAGCAAAGTGTAAGGCAGTGAGAGAAAAATCTTCACGCCCATATTTAGCCGACACTCCTTCTCTTTTTGCACAAATTACACAGCCTGAAGGAGTGGATTATTTATTGATTCCTGCTGTTTCTTCTGAAAAAAGAAAGTACATTCCTATTGGTTTCTTTAATTCATCTTTTATAGCAAGTAATGCTAGTTTCATTCTTCCCAATGCCACACTATATCACTTTGGTATTCTCACTTCACAAATGCACATGGCATGGATGCGTGTTGTAGGAGGCAGGCTAAAAAGTGATTATCGCTACTCAAAAGATGTAGTCTATAACAACTTTCCTTTTCCTAATGCAAACAAAGAAGAAGAGCAAGCAATTGCAGAAAAAGCCCGTGCTATACTAAACGCTCGCTCGCTCTATCCTGAAAGCTCTCTTGCAGACCTCTACGACCCCCTCACAATGCCAAAAGAATTAACACTTGCCCACAAAGCTCTTGATGTGGCTGTCGACCGCCTATATCGTAAAGCTCCATTTAAAGACGATGCTGAGCGAGTCGCCTTTTTGTTTGAAATGTATAAGGAGATTAGGTAATCAAAATCAACTACAATAGACAAAACACTAGGGGGATATTTCCCCCTCTTTTATAATATAGATTTTTATGTTACATTTACGCATCTCATGCTAGAAAATACCATGAAAAAAATAATACCTTTTTTCTTTACCCTATCTTCATTTTTTGCTTTTTCTCTCGATACCCCTTATATTTTCACTAAAATAACTGACACTATAACTCTCGAAAATAGTGAGATAAAAATATCAGAAGAACAAAATAAAAACACTATAGAAATCAAAGAGAATTTTTTGTTCAAGTATTGGAAGCTCTTTGGAGTTCTTTTTATCCTATATATTTTTATGCTTAAAAGAACAGGAAACTTCTTTTGGCCATTTTTTTTATTTTCAAAGTTTTTTGGATATGATAGAAAATATGGGAATCATAAAAGAACCACTAACTGGACACCTTTTAATTCTGGCAAAAGTGAGCTTTTAAAAGAAAATAGCCCTGATGACTATTTTTCACCCAATGATGAAAAAATGTCTTTTGATTAATAAAAAAATTAGTGATAATTAAGATTTAAAATAATTACTAATGCCTCTTATTTGAGGCAATATATTGATATAAAAGTTAATATTTATATACAAATGTTTTAAGGAGTAAAAGAAAGTGAAAGCACGTGATGAAGAAGATAGCCTTTTGGGCAATCAAGAAAATGATAAGGTGAAAGCTTTAGAGGTGGCAAGACTCCAAATTGAAAAACAATTTGGCAAAGGTTCTCTTATGAAGCTAGGAGACAATCCTGCTGTTGGTAATGTTGAAGTAATTCCTTCAGGTAGCATTTTATTAGATGAAGCTTTAGGCGTTGGTGGATATCCAAAAGGACGTATTATAGAGATATTTGGTCCTGAATCTTCTGGAAAGACAACTCTTGCCTTGCATGCAGTAGCAGAATCTCAAAAAATGGGAGGTATTGCAGCCTTTATTGACGCAGAACATGCTCTTGACCCTCAATATGCTAAGGCACTTGGTGTAAATATTGATGACCTTTGGGTCTCTCAGCCTGATGCAGGAGAACAAGCTTTGGAAATAGCTGAAAGCTTGGTTCGTTCTGGTGCTGTCGACATTATTGTAATAGACTCTGTTGCAGCATTGACTCCTCGTGCTGAAATCGATGGGCTTATGGGAGAATCTCACATGGGATTACAAGCACGTCTTATGAGCCAAGCGTTAAGAAAATTAACTTCAATCATAAGTAAATCAAATTGTATAATCATCTTTATCAATCAAATTAGAATGAAAATAGGTGTTATGTTTGGTAGCCCTGAAACCACAACTGGAGGCAATGCCTTAAAGTTTTATGCTTCGGTTAGACTTGATGTTAGAAAAGTAGAAACATTGAGTAAGGGCGATGATGAAGCTTGGGGAAATAGAGTAAAGGTGAAAGTGGTTAAAAACAAGATGGCACCTCCTTTTAGAAAAGCAGAACTCGAAATTCTTTTTGGTAAGGGCATTTCAGCTTTTGGAAGTTTGCTCGATTGTGCTGTAAAATATGATGTAATCGAAAAAAGTGGTTCGTGGTATGCTTTTGAAAACGATAAGATTGGGCAAGGTAAAAACAATGCTGTTGAGTTCTTGGAAAAGAATCTGGACATAACAGTTAATATTGAAAAAAAATTAAGAGAAAAACTATTTCCAGGTCGTCCTTATGTTTCTAGCTTTGTACATACAGATGAAAATATCGAAAAAGAACAAGCCAAAGCTGTTAAAGCAATGGGACAAGATGAAAGCGTTCTTGCAGGTACAACAAGAAAAAGAAAAGAAGCAGAAGAGAAACCTACCCAACTTTTATAAAACAACTAGAAAACTGGCTTTTCAGAAAATGGAAAAGCCATCTTCAAACTCAAGAGTGTGAAAACGACACTTATCTAAAATAAAAACCAATGCCACACATAAGTAATCAATTTCAAGATTTAATAAAGATGTAATGAATAAGATTGACTTTCTTTATAAAGAAAGAAGTAAAGGAAGACATAAGATGATAGGAGGTATCATCTTATGTCCATTTCAGAAATTAAGTTTTTTCAGCGTTTTCTTCTGCATATTTTCTAAATTCTTCTAGTGTTCTACCATCACCAAAAAGAGGAAATAATGCATCTACTAAATCTTCCAATGTTTCGAATTTAGCTCCCTTCAATTTATATGCCATTTTATCTCACCTCACAATTGACAACATCTAAAAATTAAATATCTTTATAAATAACAACTTCGGGAAGTCTAACATTTTTTTTATTTTATGAAAAGTCCCATATTAATTTCCAGATAAATAAAACTACTATCCTCAGAATTAGAAAATGGTGTACACTCATATAGTTATTTTTATAAGGAGTATGTATGAATAAACACACAATTTTCTATTTGTTTATGTTTTTACTTATTCTCTCTTGCAAGAAAGAGAATTATAAAGTTTTAGAAGATGTAACAATTGATGTTTTTAAAGATGCACCAATAGTTTTTGATGATACGGTAGTTTCAAATGGCTTTCATACTCCAGATGCAAATGGAATTATAAGGCTAGTTAATGGGCGTCTTATCTTAAAAAAATTGGAGCTCCCAAAATATGAGCGAAATGTATGCATAAAGCTAAAAGTTCGTCTGGTTTCTAATGGTGATGCATATGACCGTTCTGGCTCAATCTTTATTTTAAGCAATTCAAAAAAAGGCGTAACACCAATAGATATTGCACAAAATAAAAAATATCCTAAAATGGAGGGAAAGCTAGATGAATATCATGGCATAATAAAGGTGGAAGACTATGAACCTTGTGTTGAAGCAATGAGATTTATGACTCCATTCGGAGTAGGTTATTATTCTCAAGGTTATGAAAAGCAGCTCCCATTACCAGATAAAATAAACGCTTGGGAAAAGGATGTAAAATGGGAGTGCGACATCTCTCATCTATATTCACTACTGGAAGACAGTGCATATTTGGGTTGTTGGATTGACACATGGGTTAAGGGAGGTTTTTTAATTAATGTTACACTAGAGATAACAGAAAGTAAAGAAAATAAACCAATGGAAAAATACAAAGTTTTATCATTAATCAACACTTGTCCATATATAGGGCAAAACTATCCTGACGTATTTGCTTACTATAAGGATGGAATCAGTGTAAAGGCTAAATTAGAAGAAAACATTAAAGAAGCTAAACTTTATTACACAACAACAGGTCATGGTGGCAATAATGGCGATGAATTCCATAAAAAAGAAAATGTAATTTCTTTGAATGGTAAAGAGCTAAAAAGGTTTATTCCATGGAATGATAGTTGTAAAGAGTATAGAAAATGGAATCCAACATCAGCAGTATTTGATGATGGAGTTGCATCATCTGATTTATCTCGTTCCAATTGGTGTCCCGGTAGCGTGGTGTTGCCTATTAGCATTCCACTAAAAGAACTAAATCTCGAAGATAGCACTTTCAATTTTTGTGTTACTAAGGCAAGTAGAACAGTTGAAGATAACTTAAACTTTTGGCTTATCTCTAGTTACTTGGTTTATAAATAGATTCTAATGAGATTTATTTTAAGAATAAGTTAAAAAAACGTCTTGAATATTTTTCAAGACGTTTTGTTTGATAAGCTATTAGATTATAGTATGAGTTCTGTAAAAGGATTACCCTCCCCTTTCCTTTCATCTATTTCACCTATAACATAACTTTCTTCGCCTATTAGCTTTTGTAATTTTGCAACATTTTGCTTTTCTACAACTAAGATAAAAGCAACACCCATGTTGAACACTCTATACATTTCTTCTTTTTGAACATCTAGTCTCTTTTGAATTAAGTTATATAAAGCTGGCACTTTCCACGTTGAAACATCAACTTTTGCAACAAAATGAGTTCCATTGCCCTTTGGCAAAATACGTGGAATGTTTTCTATAAAACCTCCACCTGTTATATGAGCAATGCCTTTAATTAAATCAGGTTCTGCTTGCAAAATTGGATGAACCAAGCTCAAGTATGAGCGATGAGGTGTTAACAAAACTTCAGATAGTGGTTTGCCTAATTCTTCAAAAACAGTGTCTAGTTTAACTCCCTTAAATGCTTTTCTAATTAAAGAATATCCATTTGTATGAGGACTATGAGATTTTAAGCCAACTAAAACATCACCTTTTTTTATTGTTTTTTTAGGGAGAATTGCCTCTTCTTCTACAACACCAACAATAGTACCTGCAATATCCATTTCACCTTGCAAATACACATCAGGCATTTCAGCAGTTTCTCCACCAATCAAAACACAGCCAGAAGCCTTGCAAGCTACAGACATTCCTTTTACAACTTCAGCTGCAATTTTAGGGTCTAACTTAGATGTTGCAAAGTAGTCTAAAAAGAAAAGTGGTCTAGCACCCTGCACTAAAATATCGTCAATACAATGATTAACAATGTCTTGCCCAACAGTCCCAAAAATGCCTGCTTCTGTTGCAAGCTTAACTTTAGTTCCAACGCCATCAGTTGAAGAAACAAGTACAGGTTTTTTCATCTTTAATAGCTCACTTGCACTATAAAGTCCACCAAAAGAACCTAACTCAGAAAGTGTAAACGCATTAAATGTTGTGCGCACATGTTCTTTCATCATCTTTACAGCTTCATTACCTGCGTCAATATTAACGCCTGAATCTCCATAAACACTATTTTTACTCATTAAAAACCTCCAGATGCTTATCAATCCACTATTTGTACTGATAAATGTACCACAAAAACAACAAAACATTCAACTTAAAAGTTTTGGTTATATCTTAAAGAAATTAGATCAATTTAGCTTGTTATGTTACATTGTTATGATTTTAAGGAGCAACTCCAACCATTACTAGGGGAACTGCGGGAACTCCTCTACCTTGTCTTACAAGATTGTATAACTCACCTTCGTAATAGGCAACACCTGAACTCATTTCAGACTGTAAAGACTTCATAGGTAAAATTTCTATACCAACATCAATTTTATCTCCAACATAAAAAGCTAAATGTTTTACAAATAGATCATAAGCTACAAATGAGTACTTTCCAAATTGAACTTCTATAGCAACTCTATTTTTTACAAAATCAGTTTAGTTATAACTAAAAATTGCAGTTTCATTTTGATTCTCAATTTCTTGTTTTTGAAGTTCTGGAGATAAAGTCATTGTTTTTCTTATTAATTTTTCATTCTTAGTAACCCAATAACTTACTCTGCTTTCTTCCCATCCAATTTCATAAAACCTTTGTTTAAACATTTTATTCATTTCTATTGGACTATATAATGTTTTCCCTGTTTTTGTTTTTTCTTTCGAGATTTTGGTTTTACAATTTTCAGCATCAATAAAACTAATAACGTCTTATATTTCTTTCCATAGTTTAGCTTTATGTACCAATAAAAACTCTAGTCCGTTTAGATGGGAATATTTTTCTACTATTTTCATCTTTATAAAATCCTCAAAATCATTCTTTAAATAACAATTCTTGCATATTGAGCACACTAACATTTCTATTTTCTTTTGGAGTATAAATAGGTGTGTTCATAGCTCGTGTTTTGAGTGTACCATCCATTGCTTTTAGTGTCCGATCTATTGCTATATCACAATATTCTTTCATTATTTCACACCCCATACCTATTCGGCTATGTTTTATAGCTGCAACGGTTGTGGTTCCAACTCCTAAAAATGGATCAAAAACCACATCCCCCTCATTTGTCATAGATAAAACGAGACGTTCCACTAGTTCAACAGGAAATTGACAAGGATGAATAGTTTTTTCCACATGATTGTTTTTAACATTTGGAATTTCCCATACATCGCTTGGATTTTTCCCTAATGGATTACACGATAGCTCACCTTTTTTCTTACCCTTAAAATACTTCTTTTCGGGATATTTTTGAGGAACACGCACAGCATCTAAATTGAATGTATAGGTATCACTTTTAGTAAACCACAAAATAGTTTCATATCTACCTGAAAAACGTTTTGAAGCATGAAGACCATGACCAAAATGCCATATAATGCGATTACGCAATTTTAAATTATGCTTTGCAAAAATTGGGTATAGTAGAATATCTAATGGAATAATACTACCTTTATCTACATAGTTTCCCACCTGCCAACAAATGCTACCATTCTCTTTTAACAAGCAAACACACTCATCAATAATTGCTTCTTGCATATCACAATAATCTTTAATAGTTTGTTTTTGCTCGTATTGCTTTCCAATATTATATGGAGGAGAGGTAATAATAAGCTTAGCCGTGTTCTTTGGTATCGTTTTTACAAAATCATAACATGAGCCATTGTGAACAATTGCCTTAGCATTCTTTGTGTAATATGACGAGATACCTTTGTTACTCATTGTTAATAGATCCATATATTTCAAATCAATTTTTCATATAATTTACAATTACGCACTCAAGATCTATTTTGCTATATCTTTTCTATATTGCACATCTTGAAATGTAATATTCTTAATTCGTTCATACACGCTTTTTTCTGCTTTTATTAATTCTTTTTTGCAAGAGGTTACACACAAAGCCCTTCCCCCTGTCGCATAAAGCACTCCGTCAACTTCACTAGTTCCTGCATGAATAACCTTAACACCTTCCGCTTCTTCTAATTCTTCACTTTTTAGTGCTGTAGGAACTATCTTTCCATCAGGATAACCTTTACTCGCCATTACAACAGTTATTGCAAAAGCCTTTTTCCATCTAGGCATATTTTGAGATAACTTACCTTCACTACATGCAATTAGTGTCGGCACAATATCTCCTTCAAAAAGCTCCATAAGTACTTGAGTTTCGGGGTCTCCAAGTCTGCAATTATATTCCAAAACCTTAACACCGTTTTTACCTACCATAAGCCCTGCATAAAGAACCCCTTTATATGGTGTTCCTCTTTTTGCCATTTCTTTTATTATAGGCTCAATAGTAATTTTTGAAAAATCTGCAATTTGTTCTTTTGAATAATAAGGATGAGGAGCAAAAGCCCCCATACCTCCAGTGTTTGGTCCCAAATCTCCATCGTTTAAACGTTTATGGTCTTTACTCACAGGGAGAAGTGCAATATCCTTTCCATCAGAAAATGCCATTAAAGAAAGCTCTTCACCTTCCAACCTTTCTTCTATTATAACCTTACTTCCTGCCTTTCCAAAAAGACCTTCTTTCATTATGGATTTAAGTATGTCTTTCCCTTCCTCTATAGTTTTAGGAAGAAACACACCTTTTCCACTAGCTAAGCCATCTACTTTTATAACAGGAGTATCTTTAAATGAAGAAAAGTACTCACAAGCTTCATCATAATCAGTGAAACTTTCATATCGAGCTGTTGGAATCCCCAAATCCTTCATCATGCTTTTAGAAAAATCTTTAGAAGCTTCTAGCAATGCACATTCTTTAGAAGGTCCAAAAAAATGCACTTTCCTACCTATTTCATTTGATTTTTCTCTAATAGAGTTTTCTAAGCCCAAAGATAAGGGTAACTCACTACCAGCAACAACTAAATCAATATCTTTTTTGATAACAAAGTCTGAAAGTGCTTCAATGTCATCAACTTTTATCGATATATTCTCTGCAATGGAAAGAGTGCCTGCATTACCTTGTGCCATATAGATATTCTCCACAAGAGGAGACTCTTTAATTTTTAAGGCAAGTGCATGCTCTCTTCCACCGTTACCAACTATAAAAACTTTCATTTAATTTATTTTATCCAATGCTTGTTTTAAGTCTGCAATTATGTCATTAGGGTCTTCAAGACCAATAGAAATACGAATCAAACCTTCAGCAATATCTGAAGCTGCTCTTTCTTCTGGGGTATAAGGTGAATGCGTCATGCTAGCTGGATGTTGAATTAAAGTTTCTGCATCTCCTAAACTTACTGCAACAGTTGCAAATTTTACAGAATTTATTAACTTTTTACCTGCTTCAAGACCACCTTTAACAGTAAAAGCAATCATAGCTCCCGGTAAAGACATCTGCTTTTTTGCTAATTCATATTGTGGAAAAGAAGGTAAGCCAGGATATGCAATAGAATCCACTGCAGGATGTTTTTCCAAAAACTCTGCAACTTTTTGTGCATTACTGCAATGTTTTTCCATGCGAATGTCAAGAGTTTTCATTCCTCGCCCAATCAAATAAGCTTCAAAAGGTCCTAGTGTTGCCCCTGTCATATCTTTAAGACCTACAAAACGCACTTGATCCATAAACTCTTTGTTTTTACCTACAACAAAGCCAGCAATTACATCGCCATGCCCATTCAAATACTTAGTTGCAGAATGCACTACAACATCTGCTCCAAGTTCAAGAGGACGCTGTAGATATGGAGTCATATATGTGCTATCAACCACAACAATACATTCAGGATTATAGTCATGTGCAATTTTTGAAATTTCTTTAATATCTGCTAGATACATATTTGGATTTGCAGGAGTTTCAATGTAGACAACCTTTGTGTTTTCCTTCATAGCATTTTTAACATTTTCACTATTTCGCATATCAACAAAGGAAAGGTCAACACCAAAGCGTGTAAGCCCATGATTCATAAAAGCAAAGGTACAACCATACAAAGTTTTCCCTGCAACTACATGGTCTCCAGCTTTTAAGGCTGTCCAAAGACAAGATGTGATAGCTCCAATACCCGAGCTAAAAGAAACACAGGCTTGTCCCCCTTCTAACACTGCTAATTTCTCCTCAACAACTGTGGTTGTAGGATTTCCAAGTCTTGTATATATGTAGCCTTCTTCTTCTAGTGCAAAACGCCTACCACCTTGCTCAGCAGAATCAAAAACAAATGTAGAAGTTTGATAAATTGGTGTTGCCAATGCACCATACATGTTCTTATCTTGACCTGCATGAATTTGCTTTGAAGCAAAGCCTAAGTTTTTCATATCTTCCATAAATAATCCTCCTAAAAGATTTTTATAAAAAGCTATTTAATTTTTAAACTCATATACCATCTCACCTACATCTGTAGCAGTGAAAATATGCTCTTTTTCTTTTCCCCCTACATCGCAAGCAATGCGATATCTAGTGCCTTTTTTAAGTCCATAAAACCGAGTTATTTTATTACTATCTGTGATTGCCAAGCCTTGTGGAAAATAAGAGTCTTGAGAAATCTCTTCGTAAAGCCTTATAACAATACTCTCGTATGGAGTTTTGCATGTCATAGGTTTGCTTAGATAAAAACTATCTACTTGAGGAATATGCTTTGCATTTTCTTTTTTTGCAACAGAGCGTGCAGCTTCCAAAACATCAACACGCCCATAGCCATAATAAAGAGAATGTCCATTTACATAATTACCAAAATAAGGATTATTTGTGTCAACTTTTTCTGCAGTTATCTCTAGCAAACGTTTGATTTGCTGAGCATTTAGTTTTTGCCCTTCGTCAAAAGAAAGGAGATAACCAATCATGCCTGTAACAAAGGGTGTTGCCATGCTCGTTCCACTCATAAATTGCACTCCCTGCGTATCAGTGTTCGCGATAGGAGTCGATCCTCTCCAATTTCCGTTGTACGTAGAAACAATGTCAACACCGGGGGCACAGACACTCATCCATTCTCCTGCATCGCTAAAATCTGCTCGTCTATCTTTATTGTCTGTAGCACCTACAGCAATGCAACCATAAAAAGATCTAGGATATGCTGGTTCTATTCTACCATTGTTTGCCATTGCAATCACAGGCAAAATATCATTTTGAACAGCAACACTTAGCATTTCCATAGCAAATTGATTTGTGCTATTAGAGCCTAAGCTCATATTTACAGGAACAGTTTTTTGGGTAATCTTAAAACCATCTGGAACAGATTTAGGGATTTTAGCTTTTTCATCTTCTGTCCGTTTGCTAGGTTCTTTTTTCAAAATCTTTACAATTTCTGCCAAGTCTGCTAAAGGTGTATAAATAGCTTGAAAAGAGCCAGTCCTAAAAGTTAAGCCCTTGTATGATATAAGATAAGTGTTTTTGTAAGAAACTCCTACAATTCCTTCATTATTGCCACCCACTGCACACATAGTGCCAGAACAATGAGTGCCATGTCCTGCTCCATCTTCGTTAGAGCCAATAGACACTTCTCGCAAAGAATCTTCTTCTGCAAAATCAGAACCAATTATATTTTCTGAATACTTACTTTTTGCATAAAGACAAATAGTTTTACCATTTCGAGTGAAATCAGGATGCCTCATATTAAGTCCTGTGTCTATTATTGCAATAACCACAGTATTATCCCCATAGCCTACTTCTGTATAAGCTCCTTTCTTTTTTGTTCCATCAAACTCCACATAGTCTCTAGCTTTTGTAATTCGCAAGGCATATTCATAATATAAGGCATCAGGGTCGCCTTTCAAATTGCCATCATCAAGACCAAAGGGATGCAAAATTGAAGAAATCTCTTTTGAAGGAAAGGTTTTTGGTGCTTCTATTTGCATATTTTTTTCGATGTAGTAAACGCCTTTTAATGCTCCAATTTTTTTTATAAACTCACTTTCTTCTATATTGGAATCACGCTTAATTGTATAAAAAAGACCATCTATTAGACTATTTTGATATGGTGCTTCTCCTTTATATATTCCACCATAAGTTAAAAAGCTGGAAGGTTCAAAATCTTTCACTGTTTTTACAATGTAAGTTTCGCTAGAGGAAGTGGAATCATAAACACCAGCTTGTAAAGAATTATTTCTTTCAATATTTTGATAAGAAGAACTACAACCAAAAATGAAGGCAACACAAAACAAAAAATATTTCATAATTTTTTCCTTAACAACCTAAAACACTATTCTTTTTCTACAACTATAAAAAGAGATCTTCCATTAACGGCACCACTTCCTGCATCAAGATTGGCATAAGAATAAGAAACTGCCCATTCTGTGTCAGGCTTTTCAAGCCCTGTTTTGCTGTCTAAATATGGATATTGTTTCGCAAAAAAAGCAGCTCTATTAGCTGAAGATAAGGCATCTTCGCCATATTTTCCTGCAAAACTTTGAACATCCCAATAATACATTCCGCCACTTTGTATGGAATACTTTATAGAAGTTTTTTGAAGGTTCAAATCTTCTATATTCATAAATTTGTTTTTTAGAGTTATAAGACCGTCCTTGTATGTAATTAAATCAGAAATTTTATACGAAGGGTCAACAAGTTCACTAAACAGTCTGTATTGATTTTTTTCATCTCCAATATATAGTCTTTTTTCTTCATCTCCATACAAAAGATATTTAAGTTTTGAAGCAAAACACAAGCCAGCTGAAGAACCTTCCCCGCCTGTCATGTCCGTGCTAATTAGAACATCAAAAGAAAAGTAATCTGCTTTTCTTGCATCCCATAGTGTTGCATCGCTAATCTTAAAAGAAAAGTCTTTTTTTGTTATTTCTTTTAATTTAATAGTTTCTCTTGGTTCAGGGCTTGTTAAAAGCACATTAAAAGCTTCCATCATGCGTAGTGTTGCCACATCACTTTCAAGTTTTCCATCTTTAGTGTATGCAATTAGTTTATACTGATATGTTCCACCTTCTTGCAAATCTCCTGAATCATCACGTAAGCGAAAGATACCTTTTTTTCCTATATATTCATCTCCTTGATATCCTCTCTTATATTGCTTTGTATATACTTTTTTCCAATTGGCAGTTATATTGCCATTTTCATAAGGACGGCGAAGAACATCCACACGTTCTGCTACAATTCTCTCATCAAATTTAAAATAGAAAACTACGTTCAATGAATTTGATTCATTCATCTCGTTAGGCATTCCAAACAATTTTAAGGAGCGATAATATCTTTTAGAAAAGGCTTGAAACATTTCAAAGCGATTTTTTGTGTTCACTCCATTATTTATAGTTCCATTTTTGAAGATAACCCTCTCCTGTCTTTCACACCTATTGCCTGCTTGGTCATAGCAAATAAAATGAAGTGTAGCCTCTCCTTGAGGCACCATAATTGCACCTAAAGAAAAATCCCATGTTTGCATTAGACTACCATCGCTACCTTCAAGCACATATTCTCCATTGTCATATTTAAATTTAGTTGGAGTAATCTTGCCCCAGCCTTCATTACCACTAAAAGAAGAATCTATATTCATGCTAATTCTAAAATTGCCACTTCCATCACTTTCAAATGGAATTATCTCACCCGATAAAGATGTTGTAGCAAGACGTAAATAATGGCTTAATGTCATTTCTGACATATCTATCTCAGTGCCTTCGCCAATGGTTTTGGAATCAGATGTTTGATTATTAAAAATATCAACTTTGCCAATTCTAGGAGCAATCGCTTTAGCTCCCACAGCCCATTCACGCATCGGAATAGATAGATATTTTATATTGTTAGATTTAACAAAGACATTTTCTACAGTTGAGCCTGCTCTCCCATTTTTTGCTAGCACAAAGTCATAACACTTGCCAACTGCTAGATTAAAATAAGCATTGCCATTCTCATCTGTGGTCTTTGTTTCAATAACTGCACTACCACCTACTTCGTTTGCTTTAATTTCAACACCCTCTACATTTACACCACCAATAGCATCCATAACATTAAATTTTACTGTGCATCCACTAGGTGGAGAGGCTTCAGGAGTTGGTATTGTTGGAGTTGTTGGTGGGGGAGTAGGTATAGGCGTAGGCTTCAAAGGAGGAACATCTGGCTCTTTTAACGTGAGTGTATGCGTATTTGAAGCGTCTCCTTTTGTAACTATTATCTTTATCTCACCTATAGGCAATCTGCTATATTGCTTTGTTTTAGTTTCTTCACCATCAATTTCAACTTTTGCACTTGCATCAGTTGGAGTTACAATCACTTCCACAAAGTCAGCCGACGTAATTTTTTTATTAACTCCTACACTTATAGATTGTGCAATGGGTTTATTATAAGTGATAATAGTTTCAGTTTCTTGTTTAATTACAAGACTTTCAAGAGCTATTTCTTTTAGTGTGAGTTTATATGTATTTGAGACATCTCCCTTTGTAACTATTATTTCTATATCTTTTGTGGGTAAGCTGATATATTGCTTTGTTTTAGTTTCTTCACCATCAATTTTAACCTGTGAACTTAAATCAAAGGGAATTGCAGTTACTTCTATAAAGTCAGCCGATGTGATTGTCTTACTAAAATATACATCTATCGATTGATCAATAGGTCTATTATAAGAAGCAAGAGTTTTAGCTCCTTGCTTAATTACAAGAGTTTCAAGAATTGCTTTTTTTTCTTTTGGCAAGAACGTAATCTTGTATTGAGATGTACTACTGCCGTTTTCTACCTTAATGTTCACATTAGCTACAAAAGTATTGTATTTTTTTGTATTGTCAGAATGATTTTCATTATCGAATGTTATTTTAGCTTTTGCATCGGTTGGAGTTGCAATCACTTCTATATAATTATTTGCATCCACATCTTTTTCCAATTGGATTCTTACGCTTTTCTCAACTGGTGATGAAAGCAATCTAAGTTCTTCATTTCCGTGTCTTATGACAAGTGTTTTTAAACTGCTGTCTTTATTTTGTGTGGTTTCTTCAGTTTGTTTACTTTGAGTTTTGCAAGAAAAAATAAACAAAAGGCAAAACAAAAAAACTATGCTTTGTTTTAAGATATTGTGCATAAAATACCTCCTTAAAATGATAAATAACGCTTCGAGTTTAGACCTTTTTATAAAGATATGTCAATGAGTGGATATATTGCATTACCAGAAAAGATTTTTTGATAATACCAATAATATTTAGATATTCTTAGTTAAACTTGAGCCATTCAAAACAAAACTACTCTAATATATAGAATAAGGAGATGTATGTATGAAACGTTTTTTTACCTACTTCCTAAGTTTATGTGCTTTAAGTTTCTTTTCTTGCAAAAATGAAGTGGATTTATTCTCTGATAAACCTTCTTCAAGTAAAACTTATACATCAGAAATAAAAATTATACTTATGGCAGATGACTATATAGAACTTAATAATTCAGAAATCACAACTAAAAAAGGTACAACATGGCAAGAAATCAAAGAAGATGTTAACTCACTACTTCAATTTCAGGAAGGGTATGAGCTTTCAAAATGGAAATTAGGAAAATCAAAAAATGGAAAAATATTAAAAGATACTCATATTTTTAAAAGAAATTGCACAATTTATGCCTTGAGTAAAAAAACTAAAAAGTCATCTTTAAATCTTAATTTAATTGGTGATGAAAATGTTATTTTGCAATATAACGATTTAGAAATACCTTTTGGTACAAAATGGGTAGAAATTAAAGGTAGTAAATATATTTCTTCTGCAAGAGCTAAAACAGGCTATAAACTTTCAGATTGGAAAAAAGAAAATAATATGAATGGAAAAACTATCAATGATAATTATATTTTCACTAAAAATACCACACTATATATTTTTACAACAAAAGAAATATTTGAAGATTCCAATCCGTCACAAGCAGATATTGAAATAGATGAATTAGGTATGGTAACAGTAATTCCACCTATTGAAGGAATAACGGGAATTAAAATTGATTATCAATTATGTAGCTATCCAAAAAGTCTAAATAAAAAATTGGAATACGGAGTTTTTTTAGAAGAAAGCAATACAAAACTTACTCCTTATAAAATTAATCAATACGAAACCACATATAAACGTTGGAAAGAAGTCTATGAATGGGCTATTTTGCATGGATATGTTTTTGAAAATGCAGGACGCAAAGGCTGTAGTGAAAATAATGATAAAACATATGATGATGAACCTGTAACAGAAGTAAGCTATCGTGATTGTTTAATTTGGTGCAATGCGTATACAGAAAAATTAAATACTGGCACAGCATCTTGTGTTTATTTAGAAAACAAAGATGGAAAAGTTTTAAAAAACGCAAAGGAAGAAAAAAACGGAGAAAATCTTTGCGATAATGCTTATATAGATTTTACAAAAAAAGGTATGAGACTTCCAAAAGAAGCAGAATGGGAATTAGCAGCTCGCCTACAGTTAAAAACAAAAACAAACGCTAGTTTATACGGCAATATATATCTCACAAAACTTAATTCCGCAAGTGGTGCAACCCTTCCAATTTGCACTCCGTTCCTAAAAGAGCCGGATATTGAAGAAATGAATAAAGAATTACTTAGGACTGTTGTATGCAGTAGATTTTCTGATGGAACATATTTTGGTTTTCTTATACCTAAAATCACCAAAACTAGTAGTGTAGGTTCTAAACGTCCAAACCAATTAGGACTTTATGACATGTCAGGAAATGTGGAAGAATGGTGCTCTGACTTAACTTATGATGAAATGTTTGTAGGCAATAGTAGTGATAAATTCGCCATTATTAGAGGAGGTACATGGTCATCTCCTTCTTATAAATGCTCAGTAGGCTATAGAGATGCGGAAGTTACTCACACTTCAAGTGGTAAAATAGGTTTTAGGCTTTGCCAAACGAAATAGATTTTTTCTTTTATTGTTTGTAGAATAGAAAACATGGCAAAAAAAACTATTGGTTCTGAAATTTCTTATAAGTGTAGTGCTTGCAATTACACACAATCTAAATGGCTTGGAAAATGTCCATCTTGCGGAGCATGGAATTCATTTGAAGAAGTGCCTCTTTCAGACTCATATCCGGGAACTATTGCAAGACAAAACAAAACAGTAGAAGTAATTCCTCTTGAAGCTGTTAAAGCTCAAGATGAGATGCGACTTTCCACAGGGCTTAAAGAATTTGATAGGGTGCTTGGAGGAGGAGCAATTAAAAGGTCTAGCATTATTATAGCAGGAGAACCAGGTATTGGAAAATCTACTCTTTTATTGCAAGCGGCAGCTCTAACAGGAAAAAAAGTTCTATACATTTCAGGGGAAGAGTCTCAAGGTCAAATAAAATCTAGAGCAGTAAGGTTAGGCTTACCACTTTCAAACATTGAGCTTTTGTGCTCTTCACATCTTGAAGATATTGAGTTTGTATTAAATAAAATCAATCCTATTTTTGTGATTGTAGATTCTATTCAAACGATACATTCAAATGAAGCAGGCATAATTCCCGGAACAATCAATCAACTTAAATATTGTGCAAATGAATTGGTAAGTTGGGTTAAAGAGCGAGATTCAGTGCTTTTTTTGACAGCGCATATAACAAAAGAAGGAAGCATTGCAGGGCCTAAGGCTTTAGAGCATTTAGTTGATACTGTTATATACTTTGAAAGAAACGAAGACGACTTGCGTTTTTTAAGAGCATTAAAAAATAGGTTTGGCTCCATAGATGAATTAGGCATCTTTTCTATGGATGAAAAAGGATTAAGCACTGTTGAAGAAACTTCAACACTATTTATAACAAATAGAAAAGATTCGCTACCTTCAGGTTCTGCAACAGTTCCAATTATAGAAGGCTCTCGTGTCTTCATGGTAGAGCTTCAAGCTTTAACAGTGCCTGCAAAAGGAGCTATGACGCGTGTTTTTTCTGATAAGATTGATAGTGCAAGAGTAAACAGAGTGGCAGCTGTTTTAGAAAAACGTGTCGGAATAAGATTTTCTGATCAAGACATTTATGTTAATGTAGCTGGTGGAATAAAAATTAAAGAGCCTGCAGCAGACTTAGCCTTAGCTATAGCACTATATTCTTCTAGGGCCGATATTCCTGCAAAAGCAAACGCAACATACATAGGAGAGTTAAGTCTTGCAGGAGAAATCCGCAATGTTAAAAAGATTATTCCGCGCATTAAAGCTGCAAATAGCCTTAAATTTAACTCCTATTATATTCCAAAAACAATAGATGAAGCAGATGAATTTAATAAAAACATTATAACGGTCAATACTATTCAAGAAGCTATTAAAAATATCTTCACTAATTAGTCGCAAGCATACCATCTTACAAAATTGGCTTAAATATGAGTTAAATGTTTAAATCTGTTTTGGCAGTTGCACAAAGATATTTTATTAATCTCATGTATAGATTTTAGATACCTATATATAGTAAGCACATATCATATATTAAAATTATTTTTGATTTATTGATTAGAGTTTAGGGAACTTAAAACATTTCAAGCTCCCTAGGTTTTATTGAATTATTTTATATAATCTTCCACTTTATATTCTATGTTGTTGTTGTAATCTTTTAATACTTTTGCAACAACTCCGCTCAACAAAAGAAGTGCAATTAAGTTTGGAATAACCATAATTCCATTAAAGAAATCTACCATTTCCCAAACTAAATCAATCTTGAGTAAGCTACCTAAGAAAATAAAACCTACAACTAATATCTGATATGGAAGCAATCCTGCCTTACCAAACAAATATCTTATGTTGCTTTCTCCAAAGTAGTACCATCCAATTATGGTTGAAAAAGCAAAGAAAAGCAAACAAATAGCTATAAAGGTATAACCAAAAGCATCTCCAAAAAGGTGTTGTGCAAATGCTTTTTGCACCAACTCAATACCTTTAAGTGTTGGCTCTCCGTCAACAAATTGTATGATGTTTGCACTTATTACTGTAAAAACAGTGATATTCAAAACAATAAAAGTATCTATAAACACAGCAACAATACCCAAAACACCTTGTTCAACGGGGTGTTTGACATTAGCTACAGCATGAGCATGTGGAGTGGAGCCCATACCAGCTTCGTTAGAAAAAAGCCCTCTTGCAATACCATACCTTGCAGCTCGAGCCATTCCAAAACCTAATGCCCCGCCCCAGACAGAGCGAGGATTAAATGCGCCCTTAAAAATCATTTCAAACATGTTAGGAATATTTTTCCAGTTCATAACAATTACAACAGTTCCTACAACAACATACACAATTGCCATAATTGGAACAACTTTTTCAGTAACAGAAGCAATTCGCTTTACTCCGCCTAAAAAGATAATTCCTGCAATCACTGCTAAAACCATACCCGTAACATAGGTTGGAACATGAAATGCGTTAAAAAAAGCATCAGAAATTGAATTTGCTTGTGTCATGTTTCCCATAAAACCTAATGCCAAAATGATTGCAACAGCAAAAAAACCTGCAAGAAATTTAGCAAAACCTGTATTCCCCAAACCTCTTGAAATATAGTAAGCAGGTCCACCTACAGTCTGCCCTGTTTCATCTTTTGTCTTATAAACTTGAGCAATACAAGCTTCAGCGAAGTTTGTTGCCATTCCTGCAAAAGCTGCAAGCCACATCCAAAAGATTGCTCCAGGTCCTCCTGAAACTAGAGCCGTCATAGCTCCAACTAAGTTTCCCGTTCCAACTTGAGCTGCAATAGCTGTAGCTACAGCTTGAAAAGAACTCATTCCATGCTTTCCCGCTTCTTCTCCTTTTAAAGAGAAGTTTCCAAAAAGTCTTTTCCAGCCCATACCAAACTTTAGAATTTGCACACCTTTCAATTTAATAGTAAAAAATAAACCAGTACCACAAAGCAATGGGATCAAAAAATATGGTCCCCATACGAACCCATTCACCTTAGAGATTAAGTCAGTAAGATTTTTCAAAAAAGCTTCCATAAATAATGCCTCCTTTATAAAAGCTAGGTTTAGTTTATATAAATCTAACAAAACGTATTCATTAAATTGTAACAGAGAAATTTAATAATTGCTAGAAAAAAAATTGCCTTACTAAAATTATCACAAGAGTTATTTTTCCAAAACTCTACCTAATCTTAAGAACCTATGTAAAGGCAGATACACAAAATATTTAAGGAATACTTATTCTTTTTCTTAAGCTTATTATGATTGTATTGTTATTTTTATCGACATGATTTTTAGAAACCTTGTAGCTAAATGCGTTGTATTTTTCAAAAATAGGCTTAAGAATATTTACATTATTGAAATTGCAACTTGTATATTTAACTTAGGAGAAAAACTCATAAAAATAATATTCAAAACTGTATTACGTTGATATGCGAAACTGTACAGTTTCGCACCCCTAAATAATGCAGTTTCGCATAGCAAAACTGTACAGTTTGCGATGCCTAAACTGTACAGTTTAGGGGCAGTACATTAGCTAAGGTACAATCATAACACTAGCTAATGTACTGTTATAACATTAGCTAATGTACAAGGCTAACATTTTATAATGTAGCCTTATAGAGTGTGTTACGTGGCAGAAATGTTTCAGAACATAGAAAGATTTTTAATATGCTCTTTATAGTTTTTGAATGCAACAACTTAAATCAGTAGGGTAAGAAATTCAGGAAATAAAAAAGGTTACACTAAATTAAAAAAAACATGTTGACAGCTACTTACTTATTTGGTACTATCCAATTGTATTTTTTAACACCTCAGCTTACTTTTACATAAATTAGTGTTAAAAGATACACAAAACTTTGTATTTTCATTTATAAGGAGTGTAAAAATGAAAAAGATATTTGGTATTGTTTTGTTGAGTGTTATGTCTTTGAGCTTCCTCGTAGCTCAAGAAGAAGATGAGTCCTCATTTGGAAAGCCTTCTTTCAGCTTGAAAAATGAGACGACATTTGGTCTTGTAAAAAATGGTGAAGATAAGAATAAAGGAAACTTTGAATATGATGAAGTTGAGAATAAAACAACGGGAAAGTTTGCTGTAGGTTTCGCTATTGGAGAGAATTTCAAGCTAAAGCCATACATTTCTGATGCAATTAAAGTTGGGAAAGATGCTAAATTTAAGAACAATGACTTTGGAATTGGAATCGGAGCTACTTATAAACCAATTGATATGCTTACCGTTAAATTTGGACTCGGCTATGTTTCAAGATACACAAATGGAAAATTTGGAAATCAAAGTGTAGCTAATGGTGTTAAGTTTAACGCAGGACTAGATTTAGCGGTGGATTCAATCTTCTTGGAAGCAGGACTTGAATATAAACTTACCGGAATGTTTGCAAACGATAAGACTGGTGCAAAAACTGATGAATACACTAAACATAATAACATAGCGAACAGAATTATTCTTGAAGCAAAATTTGACTTTTTCAACTTTATCAAGGAAGGACTCAACTCTGGTTTAGTTTTGTCAAACGAAACAAATATTACTCCTGAATGGAAAAAAAGTGGTAATGGAAAAGATGAAACTCTGTATACTGATGCTAGTAGAACAATTGAAAATGAGTTTGGAATTGGTTTACACTTTGCCCCAGTTAATTATATGGATTTCACTTTTTTAACAAAAGTTATTTCTAGTGAAACTAAGGCTTATATTTATGATTCTTCTTGGAAATATTCTGACAAAAGTACTAAAGGAACTGCAGTAGGTCTTTCTTTAGGTTTGGAGTTCTCAAAAGATATGTTTAGCTTTGGCATTGAATATAATCCAACACTCAGTGCAAAAACAATCGATGAAGACAAAAATGAGACTAAAGTGAAAAATATGCCTCATGAGTTTAAACTTACTGTTGGTATTGAGCTATAATTGCTAGCTATTATTTGAACTGAAAAAGCCGATTTTGATGTTACGTCGAAGTCGGCTTTTTTATTGGCTTTTGGATTGGGAGTTAATGCAATACATCTAGCACCCTCCCGCTACCCTTTCATTTTTGAGTTTCTTTCATTATAATACCATAGCTATCCTTAATTTGTTGTTAACTAAAATTAACCATAACAAAAGATTTTTTAAGGAGGTCAGTATGATAAATGAGAAAACTAACACATTAACTGAAATAGAAACCTTCACAGCACGAAATGATTACGCATTCAAGAAAATATTTGGAACAGAAGAAAATAAGGATATTTTGATAGAGTTCCTTTCACTTGCAACAGAAATAGAAAAAACAGACTTTGAAGATATTAAAATTGAAAATAGTGAATTATCTCCACAATTCTATCAAGATAAAGCAGGACGCTTGGATATAAAAGTTATATTAAAAGATAAGAAGAAGATAGATATAGAAATGCAAAATATTTATTTCAATTATTATCCAAAACGAAGTATACTATACTGGTGTGAGCTATTTATGGAAAATTTTAAAAGAGGAGATGCTTATTCTAGTCTTAACAAATGTATAGCAATAAATATCTTAAACACACCATTTCCACTTGCAAATAAATTACACTCAATATATCGTATTTTGGAAATTGAAAATCATTCACAACTGGATGAAGTTTTTGAAATACATTTTTTTGATTTAACCAAGTTGCAATATAAAGACATATCAGAGCTGGAAAAATGGTTATTATTTATAAGAACAGAAGACAAAAACATAAGAGAAAAATTAGCGGAGGAAAACCCTATGATTGCAAAAGCAAACACTGTAATGAATACTTTTTATTCAGATGAGAAAGAAAGAGCTGCATATCAAGCTGCTTGGCGTTATGAAAGTGATAGAATTTCAATGATAAAAGAAACTGAAGAAAAAGCATTGGCTCAAGGTATAGTTCAAGGTAGAGCTCAGGGTAGAGAAGAAGGAGTTATAGAAGGAGCTTATAAAGCTAAGATTGATATGGCAAAAAAGCTAATTAAAATGGGCTATCCCCACAAAAACATAGCAGAAGCTACTGGTCTAAGTGAAGCTGAAATAGTTAAGCTATAAGTTTCTTTAGTCCGTGATATCTATTATTCGTTAAAATTATGAAACAATTCAACTATATAAAACTATTTTTTTTTACAATTATTTCCTTTTTTCTTTCTTGCACACCAAAGGCTAATATAAAAATAACTAATTCAAATGACGTTTTTCTTTCAGTGGACATTTCCCCTTCTATTGCTACAAAAAAGCTATTGAAGTCTATTTCTAACTTTGGTTCTGCCTCTGCATTCTCAGATAAAGAAGAAGATGTCTCTAATGTGAAAACAGAAGATGGAATTGAAATAATTAAACTCAAAAAAACATCTTCTCTTGATTTTAGTGCAAAATTAAAGTTTTCTAAAAACACTAAGATATTTTCCTCAATGTTTACTTTTGACAAAAATAATTCTAATGTAAAATTTGAACTTAATAGAAAAACTCTAAATAACTTTTTGCTAAGCCTTGCCACAGAAGATGTAGAATATCTTGAACTTTTAATGGCTCCTAGCCTACAAAATATCAAAATGAGTTATGAAGAATATATAGAGTTAATTGCAAGTAGCTATGGAAAAAAGATAGCTGATGAGTTAAAAACTTCTACTCTAACTCTTTCTATTGAGCTTCCCTCAAAAGTCACAGATATTAATTTATCGCCTAAAATGAATTACAAAATAAAAGAAAAAGAAATAATTTTCATCATTCCTCTAACAGAGATTTTAATTATGAATGATCCAATAAGCATAATGATAGACTACTCAAAAAGCTAGATTTTCCCATTCTTTTGTAGCTATTGCTAGTTCTTCTTCCAGAATAGCTATTTCACCTTTAATTTTTTTTGTTGCCTCCCCGTCTTTATATACTTCGGGTGTTCCTAATAGTTCTTCTTTTGCTTTTATGTTTTTTTCAAGAAGCTCCATCTTATCAATCAACGTAGCTTCTTCTTTTCTTTTTTTTGCATTCTCAGCACGTTTCTTTTTTTGCTCTTCATAAGAAATAGTAGATTTATCAACAGAAGTTTTTTCAACTCTCTCATTTTGAATAGAGAAAAAAGAAGCTTCTCCACCTTTTTCTTCTTTTTCAATCTGGTATAAATAATAATCATAAGTTCCGGGAAAAAATCTAATTCTCGAAGGGGCAAAGCTTGAAGGATTAGAATCATCACCTTCATGCTTTAATTCAATTATACCTGTTGCTAGGTTCTGTATAAAATACTTATCGTGGGAGACAAACAAAACAGTTCCTGAAAACTTTTTCAAAGCTTCAAGTAAAACATCTTTTGAATTAATATCTAAATGGTTTGTAGGCTCGTCTAAAATCAACAAGTTCAGTGGCTTTAACAAAAGAGAAAGCAAGGCAAGTCGAGATTTTTCACCTCCTGAAAGGACTGAAATGCTTTTGTAAACATCATCACCTCTAAACAAAAAAGCTCCTAGCATAGATTTAACACGAGGTATGAGTTCCAAAGGTGTTTTTTCTTCTATATACTCTAAAACTGTTTCCTTTCCTTTAACTTCTTCAGATGCTTCTTGAGAAAAATATCCTATAACAACACCTTCTCCAAGCTTTGCTTCACCCAAAAAGTTGATATCTTGCTGTGCCAGTATCCTTAGCAATGTACTTTTTCCAGCTCCATTACGACCTACAATACAAATCTTACTTCCTCTTTCTATTATTGTTCTAAAATCTTTAATTACGCAACGTTCACCATAACTTTTTGTAATATCTTTTGCATTAATAACAATCTTACCTGAATGTGGAGGAGCTGGAAAAGAAAAGTGCATAGTCTTAAGGTGTTCAGGTAGTTCTATAATTTCTAGTTTTTCAAGTCTTTTAATTCTATCTTGAACTAAAGCTGCTTTACTAGCATTACTACGAAATCTACGAATAAATTCTTCATTTTTTGCAATTTCTTCTTGTTGCTCTTTCCATTTTTTTACTAAATATTGAACTTCTTCAGCTCTCTGCTTTTCATATTCTGTATATGTGCCATGATATTTTCTTAATTTTCCAGACATAATTTCATAAGTATCTTTAACAACGCTATCCAGAAAGTATCTATCATGGCTCACTAAAAGAAAACCACCTTTAAAGCGAATTAAGTAATCCTGTAAATATGTTCTAGCTTCAATATCAAGATAGTTTATAGGTTCATCTAATATTAAAATGTCTGAATTAGAAAGAAGTACTTTTGCAAGTGCAATACGCATTTGCCAACCACCAGAGAACTCGCTGGTTTTTCTATTAAAGTCAGTTTTTAGAAAGCCCAAACCTTGTAAAACTTCTTCAATCAAGGCTTCTCGCATACTCCAAGGCGATTCATCCAGTTTTGTTTGCAATTCATATTGTTTATGAGAAAGCGAATATAGTTTGTCTTCATCTTTTTCAACCTTCATTTCCTGTAAAATTTCTTCAATCTCTTCTATTATGTTAAAGCCATACAAAAAGGCCTTTTCTACTTCTTCATATACAGTATTTTCATGCAACACAATTCCTGACTGTGGAAGATATGCTAATGTAGTACCTTTTTCTTTTGAAATCTCGCCTGAATCATAGGGCATCTCTCCTGCAATCACTTTCATCAAGGTAGATTTTCCAGAGCCATTAGCTCCTGCAAGAGCAGCTTTTGTTCCTTGAGTCAAAATTAAAGTAACATCATCTAAAATATCTCTATCTCCAAAAGCTAGTGATACTTTTGAAAGTTGCACAAAGGGCATAAAGTCTCCTAATTTTTTTGATATTAAAGTTATGAAATGTAAAGAGTTATCAGCACACAAATATGAATAGTTAAGGTTTTAACTATAACTTTTCTATTTCTCCCTTAGAAAGTCCTGTGGCTTGTGCTATTTTGTCTATTGGGAAACCCATATTCCTAAAAGATTTTGCAAGAGATAGTGTACCTTCTTTTATACCTTCTTTTATACCAGCATTATAACATTCTTCTCTTTGCACTTGAATATCCATGTTGTAGTCATATTCTGCAAATAACATACCTTTAACTCCAATTCCTTATTGAGAATTTTGCATTGCAAAATTCTCAGGGTGTCGGTTTTTAGTTTTGCTAAAAAGCCGACCCAAATCTCCTTTGCATGTGATGTAATATAATCTTTTAATATATTATTTTTTATACAGTAACGTATTGCTTTATCATAACCAGCTTTTCCATACTTTATTTTATTGATTTTAACTTGATAAATAAATTCTGCATATTCTTTTAAAATATCACAGTTTTTCAATAATTCAGTATTTTCTTCAAAATTAATATTTATAACTTTAACAATGAGTTCTAATTGAGGGTTTGAGTCTTTTTGGCTAAATGCATCTGATAAACGTAATTCTTGTTCTGAAGGATAATATTCATCTCCATTGTATAGAACATAGAATTCAGGTGTTGGAATTTCAACTAAAAACTTTGCATAACGCTCTCGCACATCTAAAATTTCCAAATATATTCTAGCAATGTATTCCAAAAAGCGTAAAGGCATGTTCTCATTTATAGTTGACTGATGTTCCACCAAGAAAATAAGTCTATTTCCTATTTTACAAGAAACATCATTTTTTATACCTTGATATAATGTATTCTCTAATTTTATTAATTCTATTTCATCAGTGGTTATGGTTTTATCTAGTGCTTTACACAAAGATAACAAATTCTTTATATCAGATGTGAGTAAATTTACAAAAACAGAATCTCTATATTCCCTATTAGGATTTGTATTTTGTTTATCCATGCTAATGAGTATAGTATAAGAAAAAGAAAATAGAAAGACTAGGAAATTATAATACGAGCAAAGTATGTGTTTTATAAACAACATCCCTAAAACAAATTATCAAAATAACTATTGTTCCATTTATAATAAGCTGCATCAACTGTAAGACTTACCACGACATACTCATTTTTTCTTTTAATCACAACCTTTATGTCTTTAATTGTTTTTTTTGCAAGTACATCATAATGTTCTGTTTTAATGAATATTCCCTTTTTATTTTCTATCAACTCAGTCATCTCGTGCAATACTTTGCTGTTCTTCCCCGACATTAAAAACACTTTTACCATCGACGAAATCACATCTTTTGGAATATCAGAAAATTGTTTTTCGTCAACCTTACTAATCGTTAAAAAAGCTATTCCACCCATAAAAAAAGAATTATCAGCTATTTGTTTCCATTGGGAATCAAGATTAAATGTAACGCCTTCGACAGTCTTTTTTTCTTTCTTTGGATTTTTTTCTAAAGTTAATTCTGACCATTTTATTTTGGGTATTTTAGTTGGTTCAAAAGAAAAAAAGTCAGAATCATCTTTTAATCTTCCCATTTCTTGCAAAATCAAAACCTTTTTACCATTTTCATCAGAAATAGAATCTAAATAGAAAAATGGAATGTAAGAAGAATAATAAAATGTGCAGGAATTACCAAACTGCTGGGTATTAAAAATCTTTTCTTCTTTTTTGATTATTCCAGCTTTTTTAGTTGGCTTAATCTTTGTCTTATAAAGATTTGGCAAGATATCCATTAAATAGTTAACTGCAAGAATATAAAGCTCATCGTTCCTTTGTTCATCCAGTATTCTTTGCCCTGTCAAAACAAGCTCACCATTCAAATCTTCAACACTAAATAATATTTTTACACGAAGGGAATATGAAGGAATGTATAAAAATGTTCCTATTGAAGATGCATTATAGTATAAAAACCCCAAATACGCTTCTTCTTTCCACGAAGCATCTTTATAGATTACATAGTCTCCTGATGAAGTACCTTCCCAACCTATCTTGTTTTGAGTAAAAGCCACAGTACTAAATAAACAAAAAAAAGAAGCTAACACAACCGATTTATTCATTTATAACTTACCTCTTATTAAAAAGCCTCTGCCTTACATATTTTTATTATCAAAAACTCATGCTAATAGTATGTATATAGTTACTAACCTTGTCTAAAGTTTGATTCTGTTTTTCAATATTAAAATTAATTTTTTCTAATACATCTATTAAACTAGCAATACTTTCATTCAATTGCATAGTTTCATAATTATCCATAATAAAAATCTCCTTTTTTATTAAGCACATTTATTTTTAAATAAACAAAAACCAATAAAATTTTATCAAGATACTTATACTGTTTATTAATAAACTTAATCTTTCAATCTAGGCATAGAAACAGCAATATTGATTACATTATCTTTTGAAAGAACTTCTATATTTCCAGTTTCACGATATTTTACTTCAATATTAGGTAATGTTTTTTCACTGATAACTAAGCGAATTGGAATTCCAATTAAATCCATGTCTTTAAACTTAACCCCAACTCTTTCATTCCTATCATCAAGTAAAACTTCAACACCTTTTTGCTTTAATTCTTCATAAAGCAAATCTGCTTGCTCTTTAATTTTGCCTTCATATTTCACAGGAACAATTGCCACCATGTATGGAGCAATGGAAGCAGGCCATTTAAGACCATCATCATCAGAATATTGTTCTGCAACAGCTGCCATAAGCCTATCAAGACCTATACCATAGCACCCCATAAGTGGGTAAATCTTTTTACCATTTGCATCCAAACAACTCATATCCATACTTCGAGAGTATTTATCGCCCAGCTTAAAAACATGTCCTAATTCATTTCCTTTTTTAGAGTACAATTTTGCATGACATGAAGGACAAGCATCTCCTTGCTTCACTATTCTAAAATCTCCCACAAAGTCAGGTTTAAAATCTCGCAAAGGAAATACATTTAATAAATGAGTATCCTTTTTCAAAGCTCCTGTTATACCAGCCTCTGGCATATTCATCACGCTCTCATCGCAAAACAATGGAACTTCTTTATTAAGACCTACAGGACCTAAAAAACCTATTTCGCAACCAATCTTCTTTAAGATAACCTCTTCATCTTCAAGGTAAACATTAGTGGCTTTCAAGAATGATTTTAGTTTTGCCTCATTCACTTCTAAATCCCCCCTGATGCATAAAAAGATAGTGCTAGCTTTTGTTATGCTCGAGTTTTCAACATGATAGACTATAGCTTTAATGCAAACTTTTGGCGAACAGTTTAAGAAAGATGAAAGGGCATCTATACTCTTAATATTAGGAGTGCTAACTTCTTTAATCTCTGGCTGATTTTCTAAACAAATATCTACTTTCTCTTCAAAACATGCAGCCTTCTCTTCATTTGCAGAATACCTACATGAAGGACATAAAAGCAATGTATCATCGCCAATTTCAGATTCTACCATAAATTCTTGAGAGTCTTTTCCTCCCATCGCTCCAGAATCTGCTCTCACTTCTATAGTCGCAAGACCTACACGTGAAAAAATATTTTGATATGCTTTTACAAATTGATTATATATTTCATCAAGAGATGTTTCATCTACATGAAAAGAATAAGCATCTTTCATGGTAAATTCTCGTGCTCTCATAAGACCATAACGAGGTCTTATTTCATCTCTAAACTTTGTATTGATTTGATATGTCAAAATTGGGTAGCTTTTATAAGATGAAGCTTCAAAACGTAAAAGTGATGTGAACACTTCTTCTGCCGTTGGACTTAAAACCATATCTTGATTAAGCCTATTCTTAAATCTCAAAAGTTCTGGTCCCATCGCATCCCACCTGCCTGACTCTTGCCACAATGCACCTGGAACTACAACGCTAGGTTTAAACTCAAGACATCCAATATTATTCATCTCTTCTCTAATTATATTTTCAATCTTTCTAAAAACTAAAAGCCCTAATGGCAAATAGGCAAAAAGTCCATTTCCTAATGCCCTAATCATGCCAGCTCTAAGAAGAAGCTTATGGCTTTTAATTTGTGCTTCTTGGGGTACTTCTTTTAATGTTGGAAGATACATTTTCGACATTTTCATAAAACTTAAACCTCTTTATCAAAAATAACCGACAGTCATTTTATCATAAAAGAAACATTGTTACAACTTTACAACATCTAGCTTTGGTAACACCAAATATTTTTTATACCTCATATTTTAACATCACCCATGTAGTTCCACTTCCACCTTTATCATTTTTTTCAAAGCCACTTTTCCCTGCATGTTTATTTTCTTCTAAAAATTTCCTCACTACTTCATAAAGTACAGCAGAAACCTTTGAATGTTTTCCTTTCCCATGAATAATAGAAACCTTTTTATATCTATTTTTCACAGCATTATCAAAAAATAACTTTAACTTTTCTAATGCTTCTTTGCTGGTTAATCCATGAAGATCTATAGTGTCATCACTAGTAAGTTTTTTATGATTTACACACTTATTTTTTTGAAAATCCAGAACATCTTTGTCTTTTACACCATATTTGTCCATATGATCTAGCATAGCATTATGTATAAATTTTTTATTGCTCTTTTGAGAACCTTCAAACTGTTTTAATATATCTCCAAAATCAGACTTCACAAGTTTTTACGTCCTAGCATGTCGCAATAAATAAGCACTCAAGACTGTAAAAAGAATAACAGGTGTCAAAGCTCCAGATAGTGGACTTATATATTCCCATTTTGCAGCAAGCATGGTAAGCATTTCTGTTATGTAATATAAAGTTGCAATCCCAAGACTAAATAACAAACTCATCAGTAGAATGTTTTTCTTAAATTTTCCACCAAGTGATATAGAAAAAAATAGCACAATAAAAATAGTAAAAGGAAAAGAAAAACGTCTATAATACTTTGATAACTCTTCATAATATGGCAACCCTGATTTTTTTAAGTTATCAATAAAAGCCTTTGCATCATAAAAAGACATTTCTTCAACAGAAATTACGTTCTTTTGAAATGTTTCAGGTGGCTCTGTAAGAATAGAAAAATCAAACTCAGTTTTTGCTTTTACCTTATTTTCAGAGTTAAATGAATATGCAAAGACATCATCGCTAACCCAATTTGTGCCATTCCATTGCAAGACAGAGGTTCTCAATACATCTTGAATATTTCCATCGTCATCACGTACAACTAATATGTTTCCGATAAGTTTTTTTTCTGTGTCATCATAATAATCAGATACATAAATAATCTTACTTCCTTCAGAGAGAATTACTATATCATACGTATTTAGAGATTCTTTTGCACTTAATAGCTCATTTTTATATTCATTTTTCGCCTTATAAAATTTGATAACAACATAATCTTCAAAAAAAATCATACCAAAAGATAAAATAAAACCAAAAATTAAAAGAGGAATAGTAAAACGCGTCAAAGACATTCCACTAGAAAACACCGATATTAACTCATTTTGTGCATACATATTGCCCATAGTGTAAGAACCTGCAAAAAGAATTGCCAAAGGTAGTGAAAAAGAAACACACTTAGGAATATACAAAAACATGATTTTCATTATCTGAGAAATAGAAACATTATTTTCTAGAAATTGTACTAAAGAGCCAAACACCTCACCTAGTTCCAAAAGAAGTATAAAAAAAAGAAAAGCCACAAAAAAGGCTGGTAAAAAAAGTCTAAACAAATAGCGATGTATTATTTTCATTTGAATACTTTTTTTATGAAAAAGAAAATAGCAACACCAAAAAGCATGAAATTAGGTAGCCACATTGCAATAGAGCCATTCAAGTTCCTATTCAAAGCCAGCGTCTGCCCTCCCATAAGAATAGCCCAATATGAAACAGAAATCAAAAGTCCTAATACAAAACCAACACTTTGGTTATGCAATCTTCCTGCCCCACTTATAGCAGCAGCCAGCATAACAAAAAAGAAAGCACCAAAAGGAATAGAAAACTTTTTGTTGAATTCCATCATGTAAATATTTAGAGTCCTTTCAGAAGCGTTTTCTTTGATTTTATTTTTGATATCTCTATACAAATCAAGTGAAGTCATTTTGTCAGGTCCCATACTACCAGCAAACGTATATCGAATGTCCTCCGCTAAAACATTGTATGTTATACATTGACCATGCGCTACATCATATTTTGTCCTATCTTGTAAGTCTAAATTAAGCATTCTCGGATTTAATATGTTTAACTTCATTACAATACTTGGATTATCTGATGTTTCAATTTCAGTTTTAGATGCCCCTAGCACTTTTATTTCGTCATCTGCAGTCTTATCAACTATCAAAATATTATTCACAACATTTTCTTTAATCAATCCAGATATAACAATTGTATCGCTTCCTCTTTTAATTGAAAAAGATTCCAATTCCAAAGCTGGTGTCGAAGTTGCCAAATCAAAATAAACTTCATTAAACTTAACAGAACCCCAAGGTAGAAAAATATCATTTGTTATGAATGAAATAATAGAAATAAAAATTCCAATCGCAAAAATTGGGATTAACATGTAGAATGACGAAATGCCTAAAGCATTCATCGAAACAAACTCAAGATCACTCACAAAACGCCCAAGTCCCATAAGAGTTCCAACTAAGGCTGCATAAGGTGCTGCTGTCGCAATTATAAATGGAAGAGAATAAAACATTAAAAGCATTACATCTTTTAAAGGAGCTTTTTTTGAAAGAATCTCTTCTGCCATTAAAAGAATTTGATTTACAAAAAAGATGAAAAAGAAAAACAAAAAGCAAACCGCAAAATACAAAAACAGTTCTTTAAAGATATACCTAAATATAATCCCGCCACCTAGCTTTGTTTTTCTATTCAACATGTTTAAAAACATCAATAGCAACTTCATAAAGAACTCTGTGGCTCCCCTTGAGACAGTAAAGTAAGAAAAGAAAGTTCAAATCCCTGTAGATCCATAACCATTACTTCCCCTCTCTGTCTGAGAAAGAGAAGAAGAAACAGTAAAACTTGCACGACTTACCTCAGTAATAACAGCCTGTGCGATTCTATCACCATTTCTAACAACAAAATCTTCATTTCCAAAATTAATTAACAAGACTTGCAATTCCCCTCTATAATCACTATCAACAGTACCAGGCGTATTCAAGACAGTAACCCCGTACTTTAACGCAAGCCCCGAACGCGGTCGCACCTGCAATTCATAGCCAAAAGGCAATTGAACAAACACACCCGTAGGAATCAACCTTCTTTCCATAGGAGATAATTTAACATCATTTTCAATATATGCACATAAATCCGCCCCTGCAGCACCTTCTGTCTTATACTCTGGTAAGATAGCTCCAGGGGATAACTTAACAAAGACTTCCATTATTGTCCATCTTTTTCTTCTTGCTTAAGTGCATCAATATAAGAAAGATTAAGACGCCCCATCTTGTCAATATCAATAAGTTTGACATTCACTTCTTCACCTTCAGAAATAACATCTGTTACCTTGTTTATTCTCTTAGTTGAAAGTTTTGATATATGACAAAGACCTTCTTTGCCGGGTAATATTTCAATGAAAGCACCAAAGTCGGTAATTTTTTTCACCATTCCTGTATATATAGTACCAATCTCTGGCTCACTTACGATACCTTTTATCATAGAAATTGCACGCTGTAAGTCTGCTTTTTCATCTTTTCCACATACACTAACAACACCATCACTATCAGTATTAATTACTACAGTACATTTTTCGCAAATTGCCTTAACAATCTTTCCACTAGGACCTATCAAAGCACCAATTTTGTCAATAGGAATAGTCAATGTTTCAATTCTTGGTGCATATTTAGATCTATTAGGATTTGGAGAAGATATTGTTTCATTCATAATCCCCAAAATATGCAATCGTCCTTCTTTAGCTTGTAACAGAGCTTTCTCCATAATAGCTCTAGAAACTCCAGCAATTTTTATATCCATCTGGAATCCTGTTATACCATCTTTAGTGCCAGCCACTTTAAAATCCATATCTCCTAGATGGTCTTCTTCCCCCAAGATATCAGAAAGAATTGCATAATTATTTTCATTTTCTGTAATAAGCCCCATTGCAATGCCTGCAACTGGTTTTTTCATAGGAATACCTGCATGAAGCATTGACAACGTACCCACACAAACACTTGCCATAGAAGAAGAGCCATTAGACTCCAATATTTCCGAAACAACTCTAACTGTATATGGAAAAGAATTCTTATCAGGCATCATAGGATATAACGAGCGATGCGCCAAATTTCCGTGTCCAATCTCACGCCTACCTGTTGCAAGTTTTCCAACTTCACCAACAGAAAATGGAGGAAAATTATAGTGAAGAATAAAGTTTTCACTACGATCTCCATCTATATCATCATAAACTTGTCCCTCAGAAACAGTACCTAGCGTCACAACACCCAATGCTTGTGTCTCTCCTCTAGTAAAAACTGCGGAGCCATGAGTTCTAGGTAACACACCAATATCACAAGTAATATTCCTTATATCTTTAGTGCCACGTCCATCAAGACGAATATTTTTTTCTAGTATATTTTTTCTAACAATAGTATACTTCACATCTTCAAAAAGAGCGTCAAAAAGTTTTAGTTGAATTTCATCTTTCAATTGCTCAGCATAATTAGCCATCACGCTTTTTCTAATTTTTTCAGACGCATTAGCTCTTTCAACCTTTGAGGAAAGATAAAGAGCTTCAGAAAGTGCAGAATACATCTCAGAATATATTTCATCCCTATTTTCAAGAGAAACATTGAAGTCTACAACAGGTAATTTTTCTTTACCACACATACTCCTCAAATCTTCTTGCAACTTGCAAAGTTCCTTTATTGTAGCGTGAGCCTTATCTAAAGCTTCAAGCATTACGTCCTCTGAAACTTCCTTTGCTCCACCTTCCACCATGGTAATTCCATCTTTAGTGCCAGCAACAACAATCTCCATGTCTGCACTCTCAATCTCACTAAAAGTAGGATTAATTATATATTTTCCATCTTTAAATGCTACACGAGCAGCTGCAACAGGTCCATCAAATGGAATATCAGAAATTGTAACAGCAGCAGAAGAAGCCACAACAGCAATAATGTCAGATGGGTTTACCATATCGGTAGAAACACATGTAGGCACAATTTGAATATCACGCCCAAACTCTTTTTTAAAAAGAGGTCTCATAGGTCTATCTATTAGACGTGAAACCAAAATCTCCTTGTCCTTAGGACGACTTTCTCTTTTTATGAAACCACCTGGTATTTTACCAGCGGCATAATATTTTTCATTATAGTCAACCGTGAGAGGAACATAATCAAGCCCTTCCTGACTCGAACTTGAAGCACAGACAGTAGCCAACACTGCCACTCCTGCATATTCAGCATAAACTGCACCATTAGCCTGCTTCGCTAAATAGCCCGTTTCTAAAATCAACTCACCATCACCTATCTTATAGGTCAATCGTTTTTTCAATTTATACTCCTTAAAAATGAAACCAATGTCTACTCAAAACTATCTGAAAATGCAACAAAATCAGGTAAGGAAGAAGAGGCAAAAATCACTTGATAAAAATAACACAAAATAATCTATTTTCTGAGTCCTAAAGTCTGTATAAGTTTTCGATATCCCTCAATATCTTTTCTTTGATAATACTTCAAAAGACTCTTTCTATGCCCTACAAGCCCTAAAAGACCACGTCTACTGCTTGCATCTTTTGGATTTTGATTGCAATGCTCTGTAAGCTTCTTAATTCTCTCAGTCAAAATAGCAATTTGAACATTGATATAACCTGTATTCTTCTCATTTGCACCAAATTCACTAACTATTGATGCTGTCTTTTCTTTTGTAAGTGCCATACCTACTCCTTAAACAAATTTTAATATATCAAAATAAGGCTCATCCTTATTTAGTTCCGTATTTTCAAAAACTAATCTTAAATAATTTTCATCTATTGAAATAGCTACTTTTTCTTCAGGAAAAGAAGCACTAAAGCAAACAATTCCTTCAAACTCACCATCTCTTGGTAATACCTGCATAATATCTTTTCTTCTAAAACTAAACTTTCTTCCATCAGCCTCATAAGGCTTTAAGTCCAAAAGATCAACCGTAAAAGCCTCACCCAAAAGAGAATTAGCATAAGTTATATTCCCATCATATATAGAAGCCCGTAAAGTACTCGAACTAATTTTTTGCATCTTTCCATCAGCAAACAAAGGTTTTAAAGCCTCAAAACTAAAAGAAAATTTTGAAGAAAGATATCGCATATCTTCAACAGAAGAGAGACGATTATGTCCAAAATGAAAATCACTTCCAACTACAAGAACTTTTAGATTTAAATATTTTTTTAATAAATCTACAAAATTCTCCGCTCTCATTTTAGCAAAATTCGAAGAAAAGTCAACTAATACAACAAAGTCAAAGCCCAAACGTTTAAGCTTTTCTTTCTTTAATCTTAAAGTGGAAATAAGTCCACGCTTAGAAGCACTCAATATATAAGCTGGAGGAACATAGAACGTAAGAACTCCTTTCAAAAATCCTCCTGCTTTTTTTTTCAATTCTTCAAGCAATACCTGATGCCCTAAATGAAGTCCATCAAAGCCACCTATAGAAATAGCTGAACCTTTTTTTAAAAAATCTTTATCAAAACGAGGTAGCTCATCCCAGTCGATCACCTTAAAATCAGTCATCTCTTTTTAGCACACACCTATATTTATAACGAACCCTATCACATACTACCGCTTCTATAACACCTAAAAGAAAATCAAAATCAAAAACAAAAATAACGCCATTTTTCGATTCATCTTTCTTTTCATCAAAATCAAAAAACCAGCTTTCTTTGATATCCTTTCCACATGCAAAGCTCTTTCTAAAATCTGGTTTTATTTCCAAATATCCAAAGTTTAAATCACTACAAAGTTTTTTTGTAAAAGTCATCTTGTAGTCATCTATATTTTTTTTATAATTTACAAAATCTTCTTTTAAGGTCTTTTTAAGACCAAAACTAGGTAATAATTCAAGACCAAAAGCTTCTTTTAAATTAAAAGAACCAACAGACAAACGCCTCAAGGAAACAAGGTAAGCACAAGAATCACTTACCTTTCCAATATCTCTAGCCAAAGCTCTTATATAAGTACCTTTGGAACAAGCAATTCTTAAATGTAAAAACGCAACTCTTTTATCCAGAAAACTTTCAGAAGGCATGTTAAAAGCATTTTCACCCTGCAAGCACACACCTTCAACATGTATATCACTTATATAAATCTTTCTAGGAGCTAAAACCACATCTTCACCACTTCGTGCAATATCTGAAGCACGCCTTCCTCCAATATGCAAAGCAGAATATCTAGGAGGAACTTGAATAACTTCTCCTAAAAACATACTTATAGCTTTTGTTACATCAGAATAAAGTGGTAAAGGTTTTTCACAAACAACATTTCCTTCTGTATCCAAAGTGTCTGTTTCTTTTCCAAAACACAGAATAGCTTCATAGACCTTATCTTTTGCTTCAATAAAAGACGCCAAATGTGTCATCCTTCCTGTTACTAAAACAAGAAGCCCATCAGCAAAAGAATCCAGCGTTCCTGTATGTCCCACTTTTTTTGTTGCAAGAAGTCTCTTTGCAATAGAAATAGAGGCAAAACTAGTCATACCACTCATCTTCGCAAAAGGAATAATATAGCCATCGCTCATAGTAAGAAAAACCAACAACTACAAAATATTTTCAACTCCAGAAGGCAACTCGTCATCTTCTGGTGGAATATCAAGAGAGTTAATAAGTCTAATAATATCCTGACCTTCCTTTATACTTTTATCATATATAAAGGATAGCTCAGGTGTTTTTCTTATTCTCAATATTTTTGCAAGTGATGAGCGTATAAATCCTTTAGCATGATCTAATCCCGCAACACCTTGCTTAGTAACATGCTCATCCATGAAACTAGAAACATACACTTTAGCATAAGCCAGATCAGAAGATATAACCACTCGATTTATGGAAAGAAAAGAACCAACCCTCTTATCCTTTATTCTATGAGAACTAATAAGACGAGAAATCTCTTCTCTTAACTGCTCTTGTAATCTTTCAATACGATGCTCACTCATTATAACTCCAAGAATCTCTACTCTTCTTTTTTAGGTGTTAATTTACGAGCAACTTCTTGTATTTCAATAAATTCTAAAGTATCTCCAACTGCAACATCATTAAAGTTTTCAAGAGCCAAACCACATTCAAAACCACTAGCAACTTCTTTCACATCATCCTTAAAACGCTTTAATGAAGAAATCTTTAAAGAACTAGCCAGCACTACATTTTCTCTAATAACATTAACCAAGCATGAACGCTTAATTGTTCCATCAAGCACGTATATACCTGCAATGTTGCCAATCTTAGAAACCTTAAACACATTCCTAATTTCAGCATTCGCAATTACAACCTCTTTCTTATCTGGAGATAGCATTCCCTCCATCGCCAACTTCATTTCTTCCACAGCCTGATAAATAACTGTATATTTTCTAATATCAACTTTTTCTGTTTCTGCAAGAAGTTTAGCTTTTACAGTTGGTCTAACATTATATCCAATTATAATTACATTAGAATCGGTAGTAGCCAAAGACACATCAGACTCATTAATTGCACCAGCAGAAGCGTGAATCACATTCAATCTAACTTCTTGAGTAGAAAGTTTTTCAAGCGATTGCTTTAAAGCCTCAACCGAGCCTTGAACATCAGCCTTAATAATAACCTTTAACTCTAAGATACCTCCCTCTTGAATAGTTTCATATAAGTTATCAAGAGTAACCTTTTTAAGACTTTGTGCAACTTCAAACCTTTTTAACTCTCTTCGTTTATCAGAAATTTGTTTTGCTAACTTTTCACTATCAGTAACTTGGAAAGGATCACCTGCATTAGGCATCTCATCAAGGCCTAACATCTCAACAGGCATACTAGGCAAAGCCTCTTGAATACGCTCCCCTCTATCATTAAATATAGCCCGCACATGTCCTGCATAAACACCCGCAACGTAAGGGTCTCCTTCATGCAAAATACCACGTTGAACGATAATCGTAGCCACAACACCACGTCCATGATCAATCTTAGACTCAACAACCTTACCTTCAGCATTGCAATCATAATTAGCTTTTAACTCCAAAACCTCAGCTTGCAAAAGAATAGCTTCAAGTAAGTCATCAATACCCTGTTTCTTGAGTGCAGAAATTTCAACATACATTGTCTTTCCACCCCAATCTTCGGGCATAAGATCCAACTCAGAAAGCCTATTTTTCACTTTATCAGGGTTAGCCTCAGGTTTGTCAATCTTATTTATTGCCACAATAATAGGAACTTTTGCATCTTTTGCATGGTTTATAGCTTCAATTGTCTGAGGCATAACACCATCATCAGCAGCTACAACAAGAACTACAATATCAGTAATGGCAGCACCTCTAGCCCTCATCATAGTGAAAGCTTCATGTCCTGGAGTATCTAGGAACGTTATAGGTTTTCCATTATAAGAAACGGTATAAGCTCCAATATGCTGTGTTATTCCACCAAACTCTCCTCCAGCAACATTCGCACTTCTTATTGCATCAAGAGTTTTTGTCTTTCCATGATCAACGTGCCCCATAACAGTAACAATTGGAGGTCTTTGCTTTAATACAACTCCCTCATCACTAGCACTTTCGATAATAGTCTCATCATAAAGAGAAACCACCTTTACGTTACAATCATAATCTGAAGCAATAATCTGTGCAGTATCGGAATCTATAGACTGGTTAACAGTCACCATCATTCCATTTTCCATTAATTTTCCAATAATTTCTGATGATCGAAGATTCATCTTCTTAGCTAACTCTGCCACAGAAATACTTTCTAAAATATGAATCTCACTAGGAACAGCACTAACCTTATCCTTAACTTTCTTCTTCTGTTGTATTTGTTTTTCTTCAAAAAATTCTTCTTCCTTAGACTTTCTTGAATATTCATTCTTTTTAACAGTTCTAAGTTTTTTAGATGGCTTATTAGTTTCTAGTGGAATTGGCTGAGGAACAGGACGTGACATGTTAGAAGAAAAAAGTTTTCTGTTATTATTATTTTGATTTCTTCCAAACCTATCTTGCCTTTCACCATGTTCTTGATTTCCAAAACGCTTTCCATCTCCATTTCGCTGTCCTGAAAAATCTTTTTTATTCCTATCAAACTGCCCACCACGTCTGTCTCCATAACGTCCATCAGCAGTCTTTCCATCTTGTGATTTCTTATTTCCATTAAAACGGTATTTTTTTGCATTATCACTCAAATTCCCCGCTTTTATGTTAGGTCTTTTATTAAGTTCATCAA
Organism: Treponema sp.; assembly: GCA_052169955.1. Taxonomy (GTDB): domain Bacteria; phylum Spirochaetota; class Spirochaetia; order Treponematales; family Treponemataceae; genus Treponema_B. The sequence continues at coordinate 14,449 of JBQNBL010000010.1, read as the reverse complement.
TACTTACATATTTTTTTACAGGAGCAACATCTTGAACTACTTCACTTCTCTTGACAATAGGAGAAACATAAGATTTTGAAGACTTTTCAATAGGCTGTTTAGAGGTTACTAAACCATCTTTTTTAACCTCAGATGAAATATTTTTTTCAACATCCCTCTTTTCTTCCACATTTTTAGGTGCTTCGCTAATCCTTTCTTCTTTATTTTTAGATAGCTCAAGTTCTTCCCCAACAGAAAGAACGGGTTCACTCACCTCATTAGAAGCCTTTTCAGACTTCACCTCTGTAATAGCAACATCTTCTTGCAAACTAGGTTTCTTCACCTCTTTAGTTAAAGCATTATTAAAAGTTTCATCAGTAGAAGAATTATTTTGCTCTAAAACTTCCGAGCTAGATGAAGCCTGCACTTTGCTACGAGATGTTACAACACGCACTTTCGGACTTTCATTAGAACCAGAAGTCTTTTTATCAACTTCTTTTTCAAGTGCAACTTTTTTTCGCACTATAACACGTCTTTTAATTCCTGCATTGGGCTTTGTAGCCATGCTAGACCTACTACCACCGGTTGCCACGTCAGATGGTTCCTCTTTTTGAGAAGGCTGCTTATTAAGAAGAAAATTCATCTTCTTTTCTCCATCATTTACTTCTGTCATAGCTCTCCTATTTATCATCCTCATAATATTCAAATGCTAGTCCAACTCCACAATGTGGACATTCAGCCATACCAATCTCTATAGGTTCATTACATTCAGGACACCTCAAATCTTCAATTTCATCTTCAACTTGATTCTCTTCTTCTACTTCACCTTCTTCTTCATCTTCAATTTCAACAGTGTTAGCAATAATATCAAGCAAAGTTGCGACCATCTCATCAGTCATTCCAGCTATGGAGCGAATTTGCTCTTCTGTCATATAAATTACATCCTGAATCTCTGTAATTCCACTATAATTTAACGATGCAACAATCTCTTCAGTTATACCGGGTAACTCATGGATTGAGCTTATTACATCAGAATCATCTTCAACAAACAAACTTTCTGCCCTATCAACAGCACTACTATATATATCCATTTGTTTGAAATCTTCTTCTGTTTTAACTAAAATATTCCAGTCAACCAGCCTATTAGCCAATCTCACATTCATACCTTGTTTTCCAACTGCTAAAGATAATTGAGTAGGACTAACTATCGCCACTGCCGATTTCTTTTCCTCATCAACTATAACGATGTCATCTATCTCAGCAGGAGATAAGGCTCTTGCTATATATTCTTTAATATTTTCAGTATATTCGATAATATCAATCTTTTCACCACCCAACTCAGCAATAACATGCTGAATTCTATTTCCTTTAGGTCCTACACAAGAACCTACAGGATCAACCCCATCCTTTGTTGAAGCTACAATAACTTTAGTTCTATAACCCGCCTCTCTAACAATGTTTTTAATTTCAATCACGCCATTATATATCTCTGGAACTTCAACCTCTAGTATACGTCTAACAAAATCGCTACATGTTCTAGAAAGTAAAAGTTGCACAATATTTGTATGCCTATTCTTTTTTACTTCCTTTATTAGGGCTTTAATTCTGTTTTCTTCTCCTGCTTTGCCATCACGCCCAAATTTATCGAGAGGAGATTGAAACTTTTTAGGTAAAAAGCCTTCTACCTTACCTAAGTCAACAAAAATATTTCCATTCACTTCTCTATGAAAATATCCTATAATAATTTCACCAAGTTTTGCGTTATATTCGGCATAAAGAGTGTTTTTTTGTATCTCTTGCAAACATTGCAATGCCCTTTGTTTTCCCGCATGCACAGCCATCATTTTAAAGTCCATGGGTTCAACTTCTAAAGTAAGCTCATCTCCTATTTCCGCCATATCTGTATACTTTGTGGCATCCTTTAAGGAAATCTCAAAAGCTGGATCTTTTACTCTTTCAACAACATTTTTTCTTGAAAACATTACAACATTGCCATTTTCAGTTTTAAATGTAACATTACTATCTGTTCCGTATTGCTTTTTATAAGCAGCTCTTAACGCTTGTTGCACAACATATATCACTAAATCATCATCTAAACCTTTTTCTAGTGCAAATGCTCGCAAGTTTTCACTTATACTGTCAGCCATGACGTAAAATCTCCTTAAAATTAATAAAGCTCATAGAAAAGAAACTCAAGCTACCAATAAATCTAGTTCTACAAGTTAGTTTAGCCTTCAAAAAACCCAAAATAATAAAAAAGGAGTCGTTTTACGACTCCTTCAAAACCTCATAAGCAATAATCGCTTAAAGAGTAAACCATTCACTATCACAATCTTATGCTCGCTACACTATCATAAAATAAAAATATATGCAATAGCTTAAAAATTGTATTGTTAAAACTCAATAGAAATGTCTCATATTATCTTCGCTTGGGTTTAGCTTCCTTTTCGTTTTTAACGCTCTATATTAAGCATTCTAAATCATTCATATTTATCTAACCACAATCCAATTTCCATTACGTTTTGAGCCAATTCGCTCTATTATCTTTTTTTCCTGCAATGTCTTAAAAGCCCTTTCTATAGTTCTTTTTGTCACACTCAATTGTTGTGCAAGTTCAGCTGATGTTATGCTTGAATTTTCCATCAAAACTTCTATTATCTTCTTCTCAGTTTCATTCAAACCGACATTCAAACCGACATTCAAACCGACATTTTTATTATTGCTTTGTTCCATCACTAATTTTTCAAAGTAAATAGTACATTTAATATAGTTGCTTTCAATTTCAAAGGCTGTTTGCCCATATTTGTCTACAATTGTTGGAATACCATGTCCTGTGTGTTCAGTAAGCCCCATATTTAAAAATATTCTCATTAATGTAGCATTTCTAGGTTTACTAACACCTTCAAAAAATTGTTTTTTTGTCATACCTGTTGGTAATCCACCGTGTGAAAGTATCTCAAGTCTATCTTGAAACATTGAAATCTGTGGTTCTGTAATAGTCCAATCGTTATGAACTAAGGCATTCAAAACAGCTTCATTAACGCAATCATAATCAAATAAATATACATCTTTTCTTGGTCTGACTGTAGTATCTGATATCGATATATTTTCTGTCTGCAATCTGTTTTTTATTTTTCCATAAGTAGTTAAAATACATCCATATCCGTAATCACTTCTTTCTGATATTGAAGCTTTGTTTGTACCTTTAAATTTCACAAATATAAGCGGAATATTATTTTTATCTGACAATAGTTCTGCTAATAAATTATATTCTCCTCTTTCATTTTTTAGATTTAAGTTTGTTTCAAAAGATTTGTCATCTAAATGATATCCTTTTTCAGAATAATATATTTTAAGCTCTCTAAACGATAAAGTCATCAAGCTAGCAGTTTTTTTTAACATATATTCAACATCCGTAAACTTCTTTTCATATCTAATTTTTATTTGCTCTGGGGTCATTTCTTTACATGTTGTCCCTATCCTTACAGTACAACCTGTGCTAGAAAATCCATATTTCTTTTGACAATAAATATGATTTCTACCTTCATTTATCCTAATTGCAATTATTATTTTTTCTTTATCAGATTTAAGTTCTGAAATAATTTCATCTTGTGGGTTAGGCTCTATTTGGCTTGTTATAACATCGGATATCTTTCTGAACACTTCATCAATTTTATCTACACCAACCACAGTACCATCGTCTTTTACTCCCAAAAGAATTGTTCCACCATTTCCATTCAAAAACGAGACGATTTCTCTTGTTATGTTATCTGTATATCTCTCTTTCAATTCTAATGTTTCCGACTCAATGTACCTATCCATTATAATAGCCTCCACACGTATTTTAGCATATTTTCTGGTAAAAATCATAGAATATACCGACATTCATACCGACATTCATACCGACATTCATACCGACATTCATACCGACATTCATACCGACATTCAAACCGACTTATCAAAATCAACTCATATTAAAAATGAGAAAAAAGGAATAGTAAAAAGGCTTTATAAAGTGGTTCTTAACTATTTTTCATTTGTTACATTAAAACTCAAATCTATGAGTTTCGTAATCATCTCGTCTCTTTGTCAATTTTAGCTCTATAGTCTTTACCCCACTCGGCCATTTTGTCAAGAACTGGTTTTAAACTCCAACCTGTTTCTGTTAAAGAATATTCAACACGTGGTGGAATTTGTGCATATATCTTCCTATTCACTAAACCATCACTTTCCATTTCTCTTAAATGAGCCGTAAGAACTTTTTGAGATATACCATGCACAGATTTTTTAAGTTCTCCAAATCTCTTAGTACCTGTTAATAAATCTCTAATAATAAGAATCTTCCATCGATCACTTATCAACATCAAAATCAATTCAACATCACATTCAGGGAATTCTTTTTTCATTATCACATCCTATACTAAATTATTTTTTAAAATAACTTTGCTTTTGTGTTATAGTATCTAAAATATACTATAACACAAAAAAGTGCCTACTTGATTTATATACACCAACTATCGATATTTATCAAGTAGGCTAGAATGAACAATGAATTCGCTTAACCTACTTGGAGGAATATTATGAAAATAGCAGTTATCTGTGCAAATGGAAAGGCTGGAAAGCTAATCACAAAAGAAGCCGTTGAAAGAGGTCTTGATGTTACGGCAGTTGTTAGATCGAAAAATGAAAGTGTAGCAACAAAAGTTATTCAAAAAGACTTATTCGACCTTACTACAGAAGATTTAAAAAACTTTGATGTAGTAATTGATTGCTTTGGAGCTTGGACACCTGATACAATTCCCGAAATTCCAAAAGCTGTAAAACACCTTTGTGATGTATTAAAAGACACTAATACAAGGCTTCTTGTTGTTGGTGGTGCAGGTAGTTTATATATAAACAAAGAACACACTGCAACTGTAGATTCTGCTCCTAATTTTCCAGATGCTTTTAAACCACTATCAAAAGTGCATACTGAAGCTTTAAATTTCTTGCGTGGTGTAAAAAATGTTAAGTGGACATACATTAGCCCTGCAGGTGATTTTCAAGCAGAAGGAAAAAGAATAGGAAAATACATTCTAGCTGGAGAAGAATTAACATTGAGTAAGAAAGGTCAAAGTGTCATAAGCTATGCCGACTATGCAATTGCAATGGTTGATGAAGCCATAAGTGGAAAAAATATTTGCAAATGTATCTCCGTTGTAGAAGAATAAACTTGTAAAAAAACATACTCAACAGTGCAATAGGACGTTTATAGAACTGCACTATTGCACTGTACCTTTACTACACAATCTTTTTGATAAACTTTGCATATACCACAACTACAATAGTATTTGGTTGCACGTTTCTGGTCATTACGCTCCTCCACATGTTTTGAAGTGCATAATATTAGAGCAAGACTTCGTACATCGCAAAGAATGATATTTCCGTCTTAACAAACAATCAGTATAAAATTATAATGAAGCTTATAATTTTTTTGGTATTCTAGTTAAACAATTATTTTGTTTGGATACTCATTGAAATTTAAGGAGAGTTTATTTATGAAAATTAAATGGTACAAAGGTTTTCTAAGCTTATTAGTTAGCTTGTCTTTGGTTTTATCTGCTTGTAATACTGGGGGGGTAGATAATAACATTACACCAACGCCTTCTGTAGAAAAGCTTAAAATTACATTTGATGCTACACAAATTAAATGCAAAAAAGGCTATGGTGGAACAGGAGAAGAAGTTGCTTCTGGCGTAAAAGTAAAAGAAGGTGAAGATTACCAATTCACTCCACTCATCACTGAAGATGAAATTGTAGACGCTTGGTATGCAGGTAAAAGAAAGATAAATCTTTCACCATCAAGAAATCCTGAGGGCTATACAGTGAAAAAAACTGATGCAGATGAGAAAAACATCATCCAAATTAGATACGAAAAAAGAGAAATTGGAAAGTATACTCTTCAATTTGATGCTACACAAATTAAATGCAAAAAAGGTTATACTGGCACTGGAGAAGAAGTTGCATCTGGCGTAAAAGTAAAAGAAGGTGAAGATTATCAATTCACTGCCGTAGGGCTTGGTAAAGATGAAATTGTAGACGCTTGGTATGCAGGTAAAAGAAAGATAAATTTTTCACCATCAAGAGATCCTGAGGGCTATACGGTGAGAAAAAATGATGAAGATGAAAAAAACATCATCCAGATCAGATATGAAAAAAGAGACATCAAAAAATATACTCTTCAATTTGATAGTAGTAAAGTTTCATGCAAAAAAGGCTATTCCGGAACTGGAGAAGAAGTTAGCCCCAACACAGAAATAAAAGAAGAAGAAAGTTATAAGTTCACTGCAGTGCTTAAAACTGGGGAAAAAGTAAAACACTGGCTTATTAACGATAGAGCTAGAACATATGAAAAAGGTGAGACATTCTCTTACACCGTAAGAAAAAATAGCGTTGCAGAAGATGCCAATACCATTACTATAAGCTGGGAAAAACAATAGAAACTTTTTGGGCATCTTTTTAGCTAAAAGATGCCATTCAAGGAGCTAACTATATTTTATCTTAATGTTGCATTTGGAATTATAGATTTAGCAATGTTAATAAGCTCCTTTATTTGTTCATGTGAATAAGGAGTTATGCTGTTCCAATCAGGATTAAGACATCCGCCTCGAATAAACTCAGCAAAGTTCCACATAGCATTTTTAGGGAGAAGGCTTGCAATTTCTCTAATTTCTTCTTCGCCAACAAGATATGGCACTAAAACAGTCCTGTAGTCAACAAGAAAATCTTCATGTTCTTTCATATAAGAAGCTAAAATATCCAAAGATTGGATAATTTTTTTTGCAACAACCTCTCCATTTTTCACGCTAGAGTCCATGAGTTCCACATACCTTTTAGGAGACGTTTTCACATCTAAAGCAATCATCTGAGGAGATAAACTTTCACTTGACAAAACTTCTTTTAATTTATCAGGGAAAAGCCCATTGGTATCTATTTTTAGAGCAAAACCCATTTCTTTGATTTTTTCGATTAATGTGTATAAAAAAGGAGATGCAAATGGTTCTCCACCTGTTACTACAACTCCAGAAAGGACCGTTTTTCGCTTTTCTAAAAATTGAAACACTTCATCTAAAGTGTAATATTGATTTTCACCTGTATTAGCTTTCATCCCTTCAGTGCTACTTGCCAGAGCCAATTCAGCATTATGACAAAAACCACATCTCATGTTACAACCCGGTAAAAAGATTGCACTAGCTACTTTATTAGGAAAATTAACGAGAGTGATTTTTTGTAAGCCTACAAGCATAAAAGATTAATTGACTATAATTAAATAATAATTAAAAACATCTTTAAAATAAAGAAGGAGAACACCTTATAACAATATCACCTAACATATGTATATAAAGACGTTCTCCTCAAAAGTTTTGAGACTAGACAGCTAAAGACTCTTTTACTTCTTTGTTTTCAGCCTCAAACATGACCCTGTGTCCAAATTCTTCCCTCTTACCCTTATTCCAGTTTCGCACAGAGCGATAATAACCAACAATGCGAGCATATACTTCAGTCTCACTACCTTTAACATTTGTCAAAGCAGATTTAACTTTTTCTATATCTGCATTCACTTGCTCTAAAGTTCTCATCTTTAAGCCCTCCATACTAAATATTTTAGACCTTCTCATACTAAAAGTCAATTATAAAAATTATATCTTAAAACGGTCACCTTGCTTTTAACTCAATTGTACATCTAGTAATTCACTGAATTAATAAGCATTTAGTCAAAGATATAAAACTTATACAAATTTAACCGCAGTGCCATAAGCTGTAACTTCCGCCGCTCCATCCATAACAGATGAAGTAGAAAAACGCAAGTTAATTACTGCATCTGCATTCAAAGCCAAAGCCCTTTCTTTCATGTGTGTGATAGCAATTTGTCTTGCTTCATCCATCATCTTTGTGTAAGAAGTAAGTTCTCCACCTATAAGGTTTTTTAACCCAGCACCAATATCTTTAAACACATTTTTTGTTTGCACAGTGCTACCAAAAACCAAATCAATAGTCTCAATGTTCTTACCAGTAATAAAATCGGTATTAACTATAATCATACATTCCTCCTTGAAATACTTACTGTATCACCTTGATGGAAGTTTATAGGATATTTGCTACTTTGTAAATATACTAGATTTTTTTTAACATTACATGTATCATACCCCGCTAAAATATCTAATTAAGATATTTTAAGGGAACGTAATTTATGAATGTTTTCGATATTATAGGGCCTGTAATGGTAGGACCTTCTAGCTCTCACACAGCGGGAGCTGCACGTATCGGTTTTCTTGCAAGATTGCTTTTAGGTGAAGAACCAAAAGAAGCCATTATCACATTACATGGTTCCTTTGCACATACATATAAAGGGCACGGTACAGATGTTGCATTGGTTGGAGGCATTTTGAATTTCAAACCTAATGATGAGAGAATCAAATATAGCCTTTTGCTTGCAAAAAATTCTGATCTCGAATGCACCTTCAAAACAGAAGATATTCCCGAAGCTCATCCAAACACAGCTATTATAGAACTCACTTCTTTTTCAGGCAAAAAGATATCTATGCAAGGTTCTTCTATAGGTGGTGGCAATATTGAAATTACAAAGTTGAATGGAAAAGATGTCATCATAACAGGGCAGAACCCATCAATAATAGTTGAATATAAAGATATTCCCGGACGTATTTCAGAAATTAGTAGTGTAATGGCAAGACACAAAATGAATATTTCACAACTTCATATCTCACGCGATAAACGTGGAGGAACAGCTGTTGTCACAATTCAAGTTGACGGAGAAAATATCAAAGATGCAATCAAAGAAGATATAGAAAAAATTGAATATGTCTACAATGTTATTTTAGTTCCTATAATAGCATAAGAAGAAATCTTCAATTTTTCAAATTTCCACAATAAGATTTTCAAATATATCTTAAGGAGAATAAATTATGGACTATCTAACCATAATGGAATTAGTCAAAGCAGCAGAAAAACACAATTGCACAATTTCAGATATCATACTAAAAGAACAAAGTGAAGCTATGGAACTCAGCCAAGAAGCTCTTTTTGCAAGAATGGAAGGGCAACTTGATGTTATGCTTCAAGCTATAGAAAAAGGGACATCTCCTGATATACGCTCAACTAGTGGTCTCACAGGTGGAGATGCGTATAAACTATATCAAACAGAACAAAGAGGAGAAAGTTTATCAGGTCCACTTTTGTCAAATGGAATTAGAATGGCAATGGCTGTTTCAGAACTTAATGCATCTATGGGACAAATTGTAGCTTCTCCTACGGCAGGTTCTTGTGGCATTTTACCCGGTGCAATAGGTTCTTGTCTAAAGGTTAAAAAGATTGACAAAGCTGCTGCTGTAAGAAGCTTGTTTACGGCTGGAGCTATTGGTATGGTTGTAGCAAATGTGGCTTCAATCTCAGGTGCTGAAGGAGGCTGTCAAGCAGAATGTGGAACAGCTTCTGCAATGGCTGCAGGTAGTATTGTAGAGATGATGGGTGGCTCTCCAACAATGGTTGCAAACGCTGTTGCAATTGCACTAAAATGTATATTAGGTTTGGTTTGTGACCCTGTTGCAGGACTGGTTGAAGTGCCCTGCATAAAAAGGAATGCTTCAGGAGTTAGCTTGGCATTTACAGCAAGTGAATTAGCTCTTTCAGATATAAAAAGTTATATTCCTGTAGACGAGGTAATTCAAGCCATGCGAAAGGTAGGACATGATATGTCTGAAAGCCTTAAAGAGACAGCAGAAGGAGGTCTCGCATGCACAAAAACAGGTCGTCTTTTACGCGAACAAATATTTGGGAAATCTTAAAAACATACGTCAACTACTATAATGTATATACATTAGCTAATGTTAGAATAGTACATTAGCTAGTGTTATGGTTGTACCTTAGCTAATGTACTGCCCCTAAACTGTACAGTTTAGGGGTTTAAAACTGCACAGTTTCGCTATCGTAAACTGTACAGTTTGCATATGCGAAACTGCACTATTTAGGGATCGCAAGCTGTGCAGTTTTCATATGCAAAACTGCATTATTTAAATGGTGCAGATTTTATCTTTTAGAAATCACAAACTTAATAGTTTCACATAATGAAACTATTAAGTTTTCTCATAACGATTGATAACTTTTAGTACCTAGAAAAGAACTTCAAATAATCAAGATATAAAACTTTACTTATATTCCCCCATACAGGTGAGTATGTAGGAAAGCCCAGCAATGCAAGCTGTTTCTGTTCGCAATATTCGATTACCTAAAGTGATAAACTTAAAACCTTCTCTATAAAAAATACTTCTCTCTTTTTCTACCCAGCCTCTTTCACTTCCAAACGCAAGATAGATATTCTTATAATTTTTTATATCTTTTGAATTAGCTATAGGAGCATTTTTATAATTTATGTCAAAAATAATTTTTTCAAAATCCTCTTTTAATTTTATTTTTTCAAAGAACTGGTAAACTGATTGATAAATTGTACATGTAGGTAAAAGAGTACTTCCTGCTTGACTTATTCCTTCAAGTAAATATTTTTCTATTTTGTTTTTCTCAATCAAAGTAGAACTCATGTACGACTTTTCTCCTAGCATTGTGCCTACTAAATGAATAGAAGACACCCCAATTGTTGCAACATCTTTTAAAAGCCTTTTTAATTGTATTGGTCGAGGTATGCCTATTATTAGGTTTATTGGATATAAAGCCTGTGGCTCAGCAGTTTCAATAAATGAAAACAATAGCTTTTCATTATCTATTTCTTCTATTTTTCCTTCTCCTATTTTTCCATTTATTAGTCCGCATTTGAAAACATCTTTTTCTAATAAATGCAAGACATTTTTAATATGAGCATAACGCTCATCATTTTTATGAAAAGAAAAAAAAGAAGAAGAATATCGATCAGTATCAGAAAATAAAATGATGTTCATAATAAACTTTGTTTCATCTTAATAGGTGAGGTACTTTTCCTATTTTGCATATGGCGAGGCATAACACAGATGATTAAAAAAGTATATAAAAATTATGTATCCTAGTATAATCAATCGGCAACATATATCCATAATATAAATATTATGTTACCCTACAAGAATGAGGTTATAGAAAATGTGTATAATTTCGCTCACTGGAGCCACAGGTAATATGGGAAGTGAAGTATTAAAAGCACTTCTAAATGAAAAAAAATACGAACTTCGCATTCTATTAAGAAAATCTAAAAAAAATATAAAGTTTTCACGTAAATTATGTAGTAGAAATAAAAATATCAAAGTATTTTTTGGCTCACTCACAGAATATTCATCACTTTTAACATTTGTCAAAGGAATAGATTATTGCATTCATATGGCAGCTCACATTCCACCTTATTCTGACTACCATGAAAAAGAAACTATTGAAACAAACTATCTAGGTACTAAAAACTTAATAACTGCTATTATAGAAACAGGTGGAACAAATAGTTGCAAGTTTGTTCACATAGGCTCTGTAGCTCAATATGGAAATAGAACTAGTCTACACCCATTTGGACGTGTGGGAGATCCTCTATTACCTAGCGTTTTTGATGTTTATGCAGCATCAAAAGTTAAGGCAGAGCGAGTTGTTATAGAATCTCATCTTTCTTCTTGGGTATCTCTTAGACAAACGGGGGTTCTTTATGATGATATCCTTTTTAAGAATATGAACGATGGACTTATGTTTCACACTCCACTAAACTGTCCTATTGAATGGGTAACCGCAAGGGATAGTGCCATATTGATCAAAAACTTAGTTGAAGCTACAGAATCGAAAAAGCTAGAAAAAAACGATTTTTATAGAAAGGTTTATAACATAGGTGGTGGAAAAAAAATGCGAGTGTCAGGCTTTGAAACTTTGAATGAAGGCTTTCGTCTTATGGGCTGTAGCGTAAAAGATGTGTTTTCTCCCGAATGGATTGCAAAGCGAAATTTTCATTGCATGTGGTTTTCTGATTCTCATGTTTTAGAAGAACTTTTTCATTTTCAAAAAACCAGTTTTAATGAGTTTTTTGCTAAACTAAAACATAAATTTTGGTATTTTAGTCTTGCAAAACCTTTTTTAGCTTTAGTTAAGTTATTTACTATTAAGCCCCTATTAAAAAATAAGAATGCACCTATGTATTGGAAAGAAAATGACTATGAAAGATGGAAAGTTTTTTCCAATCCTGATGACAATCCTTTAAATGAAAATTGGGAAAATGTAAAACTACTTTGTGAAAACATAGATGAAAAAACTAATAGTCAAATTAATTATGAAGATTTGAAAAATAAAGATGAATATAAGAAATTAGATCATGGTTATGATGAAAGTAAACATGATTCAGAACTTGACATTGAAGATATAAAGCAAGCAGCTCATTTTCGTGGAGGCGAAGTCTTGAGTCATGGCATGCAAAAAGGAGACTTATATACAAAAATTGATTGGAAGTGCCATGAAGGTCATGTTTTTTCTGCAAGTCCTTACCTAATATTAAAAGCAGGTCATTGGTGTCCTGAATGTGCCTCGCCTCCATGGAGTTTTGGCAAGCAAGCCAAACATATGCCTTTTTATGCACAACTGTATTATGATGATCACAAAGAACATGAATATTCTTCCTATGAAGCTAGACCATTGTAGAAATTGTTTTGTTAGATGAAGATGATTTGACCCATCTGATGTCTAACTTTATATGATTGCATTCAAATGCTGGATTAAGTGAGTGATTTCTCCAATTTTTCAACCACCCACTTGCTCAAAGTGCGTTTACTTCTAGCAATGGTAGCTCCAATGAGAAAGATGTTTTTATTGCTTGCTTTATGCTTATCCGCATAGCCCGTCTCTTTGATTTGATTGAGTGCGTCTTGAGGCTTGCCACCCACTTTGAACTCAAAGATATAGATTGCGTCTTTCGTTTCAACTTCTACATCTGAACGTCCTTGAGATGAGTGGACTTCAGTTTTCACATATTCGCCCATAAGAGAAAAGATAAGATATATGCTGGTTTGGTAGTTCTGTTCTCGCAAAAAAAGCCTATCGGGTGGTAATGAATCGTAGGGTATGCTTGCCATCAAGGCTTTTGTGAGTGTTAGCACTCGATCTATATCGCCTTTCTGCATAGCTTCCTTAAAAAGCCCTATTCTAAACTCCCCTTGCGATAAGCTCTTGCCGTCCGTATAAACTGCCATCAAATTATAAAGAAAGGAGTATTTCACCTCATCATTTGGATAGCCTAGAATATATGTGTCTTCCTCCCACTTATAATCTTTGATTGTCAGATATCCAGCTTGAAACAAGAGAGGCACTAAGTTGACATAGCTGAGCCTATATTCGTTCATATCTCTCATACTCAAGTTTATGTTTCTCTCTAGGTCAGGAAGCTCAAAAATCTTTTGCTCAAACAGATGAACCATAAAGGTAGGTGTTCCACTTTCAAACCAATAGTCGCCTAGTCTATTTTTAGCAAACACATTAAACAAGCTAAAAGGATTGTATATCCTCTCTTTTTTTTCACTAAAGCGATAGCCGTCGTATCTAGCTCGCAAAACATCCACCATCTCATCATATGGTTTATTGTAAGTGCTTGCTAGAGCTTGCACTTCTTCTGCAAAGTTACTCAACAACTCTTCTTCCGTTATTCCACAGAGGCTCGAATACTCCCTGTCAAAACTAATATCAAAAAGATTGTTTAGGTCAGAAAATATACTTACCTTGCTGAACTTGGTCACGCCTGTAAGGAAGCTTAGATGAATGTAGTCATTCGAGCTTTTTATCACGCTATAAAAAGCCTTTAGTGTGGCTCGATACTGCTCGTGTAATTCTTCATTCTCCAGCGTGGCAATGAGAGGCTTGTCGTATTCGTCGATTAAAATGACCACTCTTTGATTAAACTTTTCATATAGAAGCCTAATAATCTTTGCAAACGCACTATCTGGGGCTGTCACTTCAAACTGAATATTGTATTTTTGTTTCCATTCATTTATGTGGTCATTTAAGATTGTTATAAGGTCTTCTTCTTTAGCATATTTTTTAGCATTCAAATCTAGTTTTAGTATGGGATAACTTTGCCATTCACTACCAGCTTCTGCCTTGAACTTCTCGATGGCAAGCCCCTTAAAAAGTTCTTTTCTGCCTTCAAAATAGGCTTGCAATGTCGAAATAAAAAGGCTTTTCCCAAAACGACGAGGACGTGCGAGAAAATACGCTATACTAAGCTTCTCCAATTTCGGAATAAACTGAGTTTTATCCACATACACAAAGTTTCCAAGCCTCATAGCTTCAAAACTCTGAACACCTATTGGCATGTTTCTAATTTCTTGCATAACTAGCATCTTAACATAGAAAATTTAATTATTAAAGCTAGCAAATTTATTTTTTATGATAAATATTATTGCATAGTAAGTATAATCTGCCAAAGCTAAAAAGCTCTGACAGATTATGAAAAAACTCAGACTCTACACTCTAAACT